>CALWFB010000005.1 GCA_944377485.1 uncultured Clostridia bacterium
ATTAGCATACTGAGCACCTGATGGTATGCCACTCCAACTACTAAAACTGTATGTATATTCATTCGTTGATGACTTAGGTGATGCTGAATATACATTATATGAGGAATTTACTCTTATTGATGAACCACTTGATGCTATGGAGTCTCCTTTAATAATTTGAAACGAACCCGTATTTCCATAACTAGAATTGTTTACCCTAACACTAACAGTTAATGCTGAAATTAATAAATATGGATATCCATTATTAGTATTTGATGATGAATTAAAGTTCCCCCACTCAGAAGAACTGAAACTTGTATAATTTGTATTCCAATAACTACTATTTGATATATAATTTCTGACTTCATTTGCTGAATTTAAACTATAATTTTTTTCATTAGTACCATTATATAGTCTGCCTAAAATATCATCGACATAATTACCTGAGCCATTTATTTCTCCTACATTAATATTATTTATATATTGTGTACGTGAAAGTCCTATTGCCCCACCACAAATTCCTCCAATATAGTTATCTCCATTATATATTGAACCATAATTTATACATCCACAAATTTCCGCATTTGGAGGATTTCTTCCAGAGCTGTTCCTTTTTCCAGCTATTCCACCAATAAAACTATAACCATTAGCATAAATATCTGCTGAATTTTGACATGATAATATTGAGGAACTTCTCAAATTAGTAAAAGCTCCTGCTATACCTCCAACATTATCTGACTTAGCACTAATTGTACCTGAAATACTGCAATTTTGTATTATACCCTCATTAGTAGCAACTATTCCTTGAGCAGCATTATTAGCAATAACATTTAAATTTTTGAGTGTTGACCCAATAGTACCACTATAAGAAGGATTATAACCAAATGTACCAAATATACCCCCTGAACCTGCATAATTATATATTGTATGACCATTTCCATTAAAAGTTCCACAAAAGTAATTTATTGGCCCCCAACTTTCATTTCCCATATCAATGTCAGCATATAAATTAACAGTCTCTCTTATGTAATACATATTATCCCTTGTACACGAATCTCTAAACTGTTTTAAGTCATCTAAATCGTAAATTGAATAGATTTTACTAGCAGCTGATGAATTATCATTTTCTCTTTTGCCAATATTTCCAATTATAGCCAAAGAAACAGCGGACAACAATAATGCCGTAATCAATATTATTAAAATATTTTTAATCTTTCTTAACCCCATAGTTTATTAGTTTTATTCTACCACATTTGACTTAATTATACAAATATTTTGTATAATTATATCTAATTCTTTACAAAAATGTCAAACGAATATAACTTTAATATGATTTTTCGCCATTAAATTTATTTTAAGTTATAAGATTAAAAATTTTGTTTTATTTATTTAAAATAAAAATCCACGGGTAAATGAAGTGAACCCCGTTTTTGCGGTGCAAAAATGGGGTTCACTTCAATAGATAAGTGGTTTTAACTATAATAATATCAATCTTACTCAAAAGTATAAAAATTATAGTAAATTTTTATTTAATTCAAATATAAACCAACTTCCTTTAAGGTCAATTTAGTTTTTGGAATTAATGGTTTACATAAATTAGTACGTGATTGAATAGGTATATCATTTACATCTATGGCATATAATTTGTCTTTATCTTCAAGAACTATTTCACCTGTCACAATTGGAGAAATAATTGCAAATATTTTATCCTTTCCGCTAGTGATTTTTAAACCTTTTCTATTTCTCGCACCTATTGGAATTTCATTTAGACTGAATTTCTTTGCATTCCCTTCTGGTGTAATCACTAATACTCTATCAAGTGTGTTTACTTGGCTTGCAAAAATAACTTTTTCTTTTTCATTTAAATTCATACCGATTACTCCGCCGCTATTTCGTTTATTTAACGGAGCTGTTTTATATTCAAAATTGACTGCCATTCCGTCTGAACTGACCATTAACACTGATGGCAAATTATCATTAATTTGTACAGATATAACCCTATCAAAGTCTTTTAATTTTAATGCTAAGCTACCTGATTTTAAATCTATGTATTCGCTAGTTTCAACTCGTTTAATAAAGCCGTCTTGCGTCATCATAATTAATTCTTGACTTTCTTTAAACTCATTTTCATCAAAAATACCTACAATCTTTTCTTTGCTCTCAGCACTTGTTATTTGACTGAATGCTGTCCCCTTTTGAATAAATTTAGCATTAGGTATATCTCGCACTGCTAACTTAAAGAAGTTTCCAAAATTAGTAAATACATAAACATAACTATTCATGCTAGTATGAACAACCGCTTTATGCAGAGCATTTAGATTATCGTATTTATAATTAGGACTAGCATTCTGAATTTGTTTTATATCAAGTGTTTTCAACTTTAATCCATCATTTGAAACCGCTACCGCACATTCCGTATCCAACAATTTCTCAATTGGTGTGATATCAAAAGTTTCAAAACTTTTCACAATTTTAGTCTTTCGTGGACTAGCATAATTATCTTTTATTTCTTTTAGTTCTTTCTTTATCACTCCAAATTGCAAATCACGACTATTTAATATTGCGGTCAACTCATCTATAAGTTTTTTCAATTCTGCTAATTCTTCTTGCAATTTGACTGTTTCCAAGTTCGTCAATCGACTCAATCTCATATCTAATATTGCTTGGGCTTGCACTTCTGTAAACTTAAATCTTGCAATAAGTTTAGTTTTAGCATCTGTGGTTGACGCTGATGTTTTGATGATTTTTATCACTTCATCAATGTTTTGAATTGCTATTACCAATCCTTCCAAAATATGCGCTCTTGCTTTGGCTTTATCCAAGTCGAATTTTGTACGTTTCACAATAACATCTAATTGGAATTTTATGTAATATGAGAGATAATCCAGCAGTCCCAACTGTTTCGGACTCCCATCTGCGATTGCTACAACATTGTAATTAAAATTTAATTGCATGTCAGTATGTTTTAATAAAATACCTATTATATTGTCAACATCAGCATCTTTTTTTAATGTGATTACTGCTCGCATGCCTGTTTTATCTGACTCATCTAAAATATCATAGATATCTGCAAGTTCGTCTTTCATTTTCTCTTTTAATGCATTGATTGATTTCAAGAACTCGGCTTTATTCACTTGATATGGCAACTCTGTAATTACAATGTTTGTCTTTCCGCTCTTCTCATCTTCTGTATGAAATACTGCTCGCATACTGACTTTCCCTCTACCAGTAGCATAAGCTTCTCTCATATCGTTTGAAGCACAAACCATTCCTCCTGTTGGAAAATCTGGTCCTTTAATAATTTTCAGCATGTCATCAAGACCGATATTTGGATTATCAATATACGCAATGCAACCATCAATCATCTCTCCTAAATTATGAGTAGGAATATTTGTTGCAAGCCCAACAGCAATTCCTGACGCTCCATTGACAAAAAGATTTGGGAAACGTCCTGTCAAATAATCAGGTTCTTTAATCGTATCATCAAAGTTGAAACTAAAACTAACAGTATCTTTGTCCAGGTCTTTCATTAATTCTAATGCCAATGGTGTCAGGCGAACTTCCGTATAACGCATTGCTGCAGCAGGGTCTCCATCAATAGAACCAAAATTCCCTTGACCTTCAACCAAACATTCACCCATTACAAAATCTTGTGCCATCCTTACCATTGCGCCATACACAGATGAATCTCCATGAGGATGAAATTTACCCAAAGTGTCACCTACAATACGTGCTGATTTTTTGAATGGTTTATCCGGTGTCACACCGAGCTCTAACATGTCAAAAAGAATACGTCTTTGTACAGGTTTTAGTCCATCTTCAACTCTTGGCAAAGCTCTATCCATAATGACATATTCACTATATGGAAGCATCGAAGTTGACATCACTTCTTCAACAGTCTTTTCAAATAAACTTCCTCTTGGCTCAACTGATTTTATCTTATCAATGCGGTCGTTTCCATTCTTGTTCTCGCTCATTCGTTCTCCTTTTTCTTCTCAAAATTATCCATCTTATTAAAATTCGCATTCTTGTTGATATAATCTTTTCTTGGACCAACATCATCCCCCATCCACATTGATATCTCTTTATCCGCAAGAACAGCATCTTCTACTGTCACTCTAATCATACTACGTCTAGCGGGGTCCATTGTTGTGGACCATAATTGCTCTGCACTCATCTCACCAAGTCCTTTATATCTTTGTAATGTATAATTTTTTAAGGTGGCGGTGACTGCTTCCAATTCTTCATCTGTATAGCAATACCATTCTTTATCTTTTGTCTTTACTTTATATAGTGGTGGCATTCCAACATAAATATTACCATTTGTAATAAGTGGTCTCATATATCTAAAAAAGAATGTGAGCAATATGCATCTAATATGCATACCATCTTGGTCGGCATCACTAAGAATTATTATTTTGTTGTATTTCAAATTTTCAAGTTTAAAATCCTCGCCAATACCTGTGCCTATTGCACCAATAATCGTACGAATCTCCTCATTCGCCAGCACTTGGTCTATGCGCTTTTTCTCACTATTAAGCGGTTTACCTCTAAGTGGCAAAATTGCCTGATAATATCTGTCACGTCCCTGTTTTGCTGTGCCTCCTGCCGAATCACCTTCTACTATAAACACTTCGTTTATTTCAGGATTCTTGCTTGTACAATTAGCAAGTTTTCCTATTAGCATGCTTCCTTCAATCGAATTCTTAGCTCTTGTCAAATCCTTTGCTCGCTTCGCAGCAGCACGAACACGTGCAGCACCTTTTGCTTTTTCAATAATGATATTACCTACATTTTCATTCTTCTTGCTAGCAAAAAATTCATTTAAGCCTTGTGTACAAACTGTTTCAACTCGTGAACGAGCTTCCACATTTCCAAGTTTGGTTTTGGTTTGTCCCTCAAATTGTACATTTTTCATCTTTATAGATAAAACCGCCACTAATCCCTCTCTAAAATCATCGCCAATGAAAGGAATATCTTTGTCTTTAACCAATCCATGTTTTTTCGCAAAATCATTCAACACTTTTGTTAAAGCAGTCTTAAAACCTACTTCATGCGTTCCACCTTCCGGAGTTGGTATATTATTCACATAACTAAATATACTCTCAGTATAATTGTCTACATATTGCAAAGCAAGACTAACAAAAGTATCTTCAATCTCATTTTCAATATAAATAGGTGGTACAAATAGTGGTTTTCTATCCATCGTTAAACTTGTCACATAGTCACGTATTCCACCTTCATAGCACAAGGTTTCATGTCTATTTGTTCGTTCGTCAATCAATTCTATATGTACACCTTTGTTTAAGAATGCTGTTTCTTTTAAACGTTCATAAACAGTATCAAAATCAAATTTTATGTCTTTAAACACCCTATCGTCAGGCAAAAAACGAACGTATGTACCTTTTAATGTAGTATTTCCGACTTCTTTTAAATGAACCACTGGCACACCGCTATGAATTTTTTTATTTTTTTCAATTGACTCAAAGCGAGCAAAGTATTTTTTACCATCTTTATATACTGTCACTTCAAGATATCTACTCAATGCATTTGTGACTGACGCTCCCACACCATGTAATCCACCTGAATATTTGTAATTGTTATCGCCAAATTTTCCGCCAGCATGTAATTGTGTGAAAACCACTTCCACACCACTCACTTTCAATTTTGGATGCGGACTGACAGGTATTCCTCTACCATTATCAAGAACTGATGCGGTACCATCTTTATGTAATGTCACCTCTACTTTATTACCAAATCCATTTGCAACTTCATCTATTGCATTGTCGATAATTTCCCACAATAGATGATGTAAACCCTTAGGACCTGTTGTACCAATATACATACCTGGGCGCATTCGCACAGCGTCTAGGCCTTCTAAAACTATTAAATCTTTCGAATCATAACTAGCCACGATTTATCCCCTTTTCTTTTAAGTTTTTATCTAATCGGACTAATTATACCAAAATTTTATAATTAAAGCAATTTTTTTGAAAGCACACCAGTATCAAAATAAGAATATTTTTTTTCATCTGGAATATTTGCGATTAATTTATCTATTAGACTTATATAATCAATGCCAACTGGTTCAAACAAGTAAAAAGCCATACTTCCCGGTATAGTATTGATTTCATTAAAGTATAAAATTTTTTTGTTTACGTCATAAATATAGTCAATTCTCACAATTCCATTCATTCTTAAAGCAGTATAAATCTTCTTTGTATAGTCATCTATTTTATTTTTTAAAGTTTTACTGATATTTGCAGGAATAATTCTATCTTGACCTTTATTTTTGTTGGAAGTAATATATTTTTCATCAAAGGATAAATATTTATCTTTTGATATTGGTTGTTCTATTGCACTAAGAATTAATTGATTATTATCTAATAAACACGCTTGATTGTATTCAATTTTGTTTTCAATTCTCTCTTCAATTAATGCCATATCATCAATTTGTAATATAGCATCTACCTGTTCAATAAAATCTGATTGATTGACTGCCTTTACTCCGATACTTGAACCAAGTGAATTTGGTTTTGCAATCAACTCGTCACTAAATTCATTTTTTATAATATCAATTGTTTCATCATAATTTTGCTTGCTAATAACTATGCCTTTTATTGTAGGTACGATATCTTTTAATAAGGTCTTTGACAATGTTTTATCCATGGCAATATGTGAAGACAATACACTAGCAGCAGTTGAACGGATTTTATTCAATGCAAAAAAACCATTTAAATCACCATTTTCTCCCACACCACCGTGACAGCAGTTTATTACACAAGCTATGTCACAATGCTTTTTGAAAAATAAATTTTTGACATATATTGCATTATCAAATAATATTATTCGTTTCAAATTAATTTTTGTTTTGTCCGAAAAATATTTTATATCTTCAATGTCCGTTGCTAGATAAAAATTATTGTCAAGTCCTAAGTAAATTTTTTCTAATTTATATTTTGCTTTCAAATTTTTACACAGTTGCATTCCTGTAATTATTGAAATATCGTGCTCGCAACTAGCACCACCAAATATAACACATAATCTTTCCATATCAATATTTATGATGAAACAAAAAAAATTGTTTGCATAAATATTATTATGAATTATATTTTCAAACAAGAAATAATTGATTACAATTTTATACGCAATCATTCAACTGATACAATACTTTTTTTACATGGTTGGGGAGGAAACAAAGATTCATTTTTTTCAACCTTTAAATTGCTTTCAACAAAATATAACTTAATTAGCATAACCATGCCAACAATATCTCCTACTCGTGAAGTTTGGAATTTAATGGATTATGTTCAATTAGTCAGAAATATTTTATCTATATATAATATAAAAAACATTATAATAATCTGTCATAGTTTTGGTTTTCGCATTGCTTGCATACTGAAAGAATTTATTACAATAAACAAAATAATTGTGACAGCAGGCGCTGGAATCAAACAAGTAAATATAATCAAAAAAATAGAAAATGAAAATAATTTAATCCTATTAAAACATAAAAAATTTGAATATCTATATTCTAAAATTGCAAGTGATGAGTTCAAAAATTTATCAAATGTGAACAAACTTTCTTTTAAAAACATAGTAAATACAAACACAAAAAATATGATTAGTTTTAAATGCCCAATGCTATTATTTTGGGGCAAAAAAGATACTGCTACAAAATACAAGTTTGCAAAAATGATTAAAAAGAAAAATAAAGCAAAATTAATTTCTCTCAATTCAGACCATTTTGCATATTTAAAAGAAAATGCCTTTTTCAATAACTCTATTTTGGAATTTTTATGTCAATAGCAATTTTATATATTTTAAATTTTATTATGCTATTTTCAAATTCAATATTTATTGAAAATTATTTGCATATTTACCAATTAAGAGATTATAATTTTAAAAGATATTTCAAATATTTTTTAAAAAAACGTGTTTTTTATCATATTTTTTGCGTAATTTTATTATTATTTCAGATATTTTTTAAAAATTTATTATTTTTATTGTCGTCAAATCTTCTAATGGTTGTCATTAGTTCGCTTTATCATTTGAGCTTTAATAGTTCAAAAACTCCTATTAAATTTACAAAAAAAATTAAAATATTTTATCTACTATCAGTTTTAATTTTATTAATCATCTCACCATTAAAATATTTTATAGCCATATCAAATGCATTCCTATTATTTCTACCTGTTATAGTAGACATCGTTGATATTTATGATAGAATAAAAAATCACAAATATATCAAACTCGCCAGTGAAAAAGTTAAACTGTCAAAAACAAAAATAATTGCAATTACAGGCAGCAACGGTAAGACCAGTGTAAAAAATATTTTGCATGAATTTTTGCAAAACAAATTTCAAGTTTTATCCACTCCTAAAAGTTATAACACGCCTTTGGGAATTGCAAAATTTATCAATGATAATGATATTTCAAAATACCAATATTTAATTTTAGAATATGGTGCTAGACATATTGGCGACATTAAAAAATTGTGTAAACTATTTGGTGCAGATTATGGAATCATAACCCTCGTAGCCCCACAACATTTGGAATCATTTCATAATGTTGAAAATGTATATAAAGCGAAGTCTGAGTTAAGTAAATATTTGAAAACTGGACTATGCATTTACAATGTTGATAATTTATATACCTATCGTATGTATTGTGAAAAACCTACCCTGAAAATATCCTCATCTATATATTCAAATGCTGATATTTATGCCACTGATATCAAAATAAAAGATTACAAAACCTATTTTACTCTACATATAGATAACAAATCATACAAATTAAAAACTAATTTATTGGGAAGACACAACATATCAAATATATTACTCTCTATCGCTCTTTCTCATAAACTCGGAATTGAAATAGATGCCATAATAGACAAAATAAAAAATTTAGAATTCATACCTCATAGATTAGAACTTATTAAGAGTCATATTAACATATTAGACGATAGTTATAATTGTTCAATTTCGAGCGCTACCGAATCGTTATTTGTTTTAAATCAATTTGTTGGTAAAAAACTGATTGTCACACCAGGCATTATTGAGGGTGGCAAAAACGAATACAACATTAACTATCAACTCGGAAAAATGTGTGCTGATTTTGATTATTTAATCATCGTAGGAAGACATAATAAAATCGCCATTTTAAATGGTGTAAAGTCTGCAAATGGTCGTGTAGAAACAATTTTTGCAAATAATTTGAATGACGCAAAAAAATATTTCAAAATTCTTGATAATGGAGACAACATTTTATTATTAAACGACCTTCCTGATGATTACACTTAAAAAAATATGAATTTATCATTTCATTCATATTTTTTTTTGCTTTTTATATGTACTCTATTGCAAATTTAAAGTTTTTACCATTTCAAAACAATCATTACCATCAGAATAATAACCTTTTCTTTGCCTACGAAGTTTAAATCCAGTTTTTTCATACAATAAATAAGCCGTTATGTTTTTGCTATTAACTTCAAGGCTAATTGTTGATACATTTTTGGATTTAGCAAAATTTTCTAACCAATTTAGTAAACTTGTTGCAATGCCTAAATTTCTAAATTCTTTTTTTACTGCAATGCTAGTAATATTAATTTCATCAGTAATTTGAATTAATATAAAACCAACAATTTCATTATCAAGTTTAGCGAGCATAAATTTATAATTTTCATTATTAAACATATCAAGAAAATCGTTATATTTTAATGGATTATAATCTATACTTTCCTTTTCTATCTTGGCAACAGCATGCAAATCCTCAATTTGTAGTTCACCCAATTCAAGATTTTGACGTTTCAATTTTTCATTCTCCGCCTGTGATAATTGATAATAAACTGGAATCAATTGAGTATCATTAGATTGATTCAAGGATTGTAATAAAACTTTTGGGTCAAATTTTACTACAAACGAATTTAAATTTTCATCTTTTGAAAACATGCCAATTTTTTCATCTTTTGCAATTTTTAACAATTCAGCCAGTGTTAAATTTCTTTCATATTTATAAACGACAACATTAATATATCTTGCTACAAAATAACTATCTCTACTACCTTTAATCGCCACTATATTTATATTTTCATTTTGACTTTTTGCAAGATTAAACAAGTAATCTAGGTTATTTATACCTTTTGCTTGTATATTCAAACTATCTCTAAAAGCCTTAATTGTTGCTATCCCTACACGTATACCAGTAAACGAACCCGGTCCTATAATAACACCTAATTCATTAATATCTGTTAGTCTAATTTTATTTTCTTTTAGCAACTCATCTAAAAGCGGAAGCATTGTTTCATTGTGATGCAATTTTGATTTTTCAGATTTAGAAAAAATTGTGTCTTTGACACATAGTACAATTTCTAATTCGTCATTTGCAGTGTTTATAATCAGTTTATTCATCTTAAAATTTCAAATTCCCTTGTGTTTTCATCTATAATTTTAATGTTAACAACTATCTTTTTATCTGGCAATAGTGATGAAATATTCTCTCCCCATTCTATGAATGAAATACTATTTTTATCATCCAAAATTTCATCAAATCCCGCTTCTATCGCTTCTTCGCTACTAATTCTATATGTATCAAAATGATTTAATATTATATCATCGCCTTTATATATCTTTAATATTGAAAAGGTTGGACTATTTACTTGTTCTTTAACTCCGAGACAGGCAAAAACGTATTGAGTAAAAGTTGTTTTTCCAGCCCCTAAATCTCCATTTAAACAAACAACATCTCCCCTTTTTAATGTTTTTGCAAATTTTTTTGCCAAACTTTCAGTCTCTTCTTTCGATTTAACTTTATATTTCATTATCTAATAACCCTTTTTATAGGATACACTGGTTTAATTTTTTTGTCAGTCACACCAATACAACCTAAGATTGCCTTTTTATATCTATTGAGGTCCTCATCATTTTTATAATAATACGACATGATTATATCTCCTTTCTTGATATAATCACCAATTTTTACTCTCAAAACAACACCTATATTATTATCATGAGATTCTGCACATAATCTACGAATTAATTCTCCTAGAAGCAATGAATTAATCGTTCCGACATATCCGTCTCTATCTGAAATGAAATTGATAGATTTGTAAGGTTGAAATAGTTTTGCTTCTTGTAAAACCTTTTCGTCTCCACCCTGCATGTGGACCAACTCCATAAACCTATTGTATGCACTTTGATTATCCAAAGCTGTTCGTACCATGTCATATGCATCTGTTCTATCAATCTGAGGATTCACTGTGGTTATCATTTCAACAGCAAATCGACACGCGACGTCTCTAAGCATACTTTTTTTGCCTTGTAAAACATTCAATGCATCTACCACTTCTACCGCATTGCCAATTCCTTCACCAAAAGTTTGTACTGTATTCGTAATTACAATTACTGAACGCACATTACATTTTGAAAAAACATATTTTAAAATTTTTGCCATCTTTTTTGCTTTATAATAAGACTTTATTAAAGATGCTTGTCCATATTTCACGTCAACTAATACTAGTTTTGCTCCACTTGCTAATTTTTTCGCAGCGATTGATGCAGATAAAAAATTTATATTTTGTTCTAATCTATTTTTTTCAATTATATCAAATAAAATTCTATCGGCTGGACACATGTCTCCATTGTGTGATAACACACAGGCGTTTGTTTTATCCAAAACGTTTTTAATTTCTTCATCTGACAATTTAACTCTAAAATTAGGAATCGCTCTAAATCTATCCGTACTACCATTTGTAAAGACAAGAGATTTTGCTGTTGTCTTTATAATTTTATAACCCAAACTAGCAAGCAATGGAATCAAAACTAAACTACTGCTATCCCCAATTCCACCCGTTGAATGCTTTTCAAAAATTGGTTGATTATATTTAATTACTCGTCCACTATCTCTCAAAGCGAGTGCCAAACTAAGCACTTCCTTTTTGGTCATTCCAAACGAATCAAGCGCAAGAAACATTTTAGTAGCAGATTTATCTGCACCATTTTTAAGCATATAGTCGACAATTTCGTAATAATTTTCTAACGATAACTCATGTGCTTTTGCTTTTTCTAATATAAAATTTTCTAACATATTCCACCTAACTATATTTTATATATTTATACATTTTTTGTCAAACAAGATAACATTAAATTTTAATTTAATCTAAATCTTTATCATTAGTATTTAATTTTATAAAAAATTTATGAAAAGAATAAAATTTTTATTTTTATGATTTAATAAAATCAATAAGACACAATAAAAGAAAAAAATAAAAAATGTATAAATTTTATCAATTTTGCAATCATTTATATATGTCAAAATTTAAAATTATAAATTTATTTGATAAATTATTTATAAGCATATCTATTTTTCTTATAATTTATGCTTGGATAAATTTTTATGTCCGCAATCTTTGGACAACTTTTTTTCTCAGTCTGATATTTAGTGCTGCATGTGTTTTTGTGCTGTATTATTTTCTTAATAAAAAACAAGAAAAAGTTGAATTAGGAAAGAAAAATACAGATGAAATGAACAAAAGTTTTTTGGTTTTTCGCCTGACACCACGAAAACAAAAAATGGAATTACTATATAATTTATTAAGCAAAGAATTTAATACAAAGTTAGACAATGGAATTTTAACGTATATCAAAGATGAGAAGAAACATTTGGTTATAGTCGCCACTCATATAGAACGTATAAGTGAAAACGATTTAATTAATTTGGTTGATGAATTTTTAGATATAGATGTTGATGTGATTGATATAATATGCAATGATGTCAATCCCAATATTAATTCTAAAATTTTTGTAGATAAAAAAATTACATTTATTACAAAGCAAAAATTGTATTTAGATTATTTTTCTAAATATCAAATATTTCCTGACAACAGCAAAATCGATACTAGCATAACAAAACTGAGATTTAAGGACATATTAAACAATATGTTTATTCCTCAAAAAGCAAAATCATATTTCTTCTGCGGTCTAATCTTAATATTTAGTAGTATAATTCTTCCATATCATATTTACTATATTGTCTTCGGCAGTTTATTATTGATTTTTAGTATACTCTGTAAAATATTGCCTAAGTTAAAGAAGAATAAATAGTTTTTAGTGCAAGTACCAATTTATCAATTTCTAAATATTCATTGTTAAAATCAATCGAAACTCTAACCGCTCCGGTTTTTGTAGTTTTCAATTTTTTATGAATTAATGGCGCACAATGCAAACCTGCACGAACACATATGCTATATTTTTCATTTAACACATCTGCCAAATAACTCGAATCAATATTTTTCATATTAAAACTTACAACATTTTTTGTATCACACTTTGAATAAATTGTTAAAAAATTTAATTTTTTTAATGAATAATACAGATATTTTGATAAATCTTCTTCTTTTTCTATGATTTTTAAAAAATTTTTATTGATATATTCAATCCCCGCTCCTAAACTTATTATCGGAATTGATGGTATAGTTCCACTTTCATAACCCTCTGGTATTGCTTTTGGTTGTATTAAATTTTCACTATCCGTTCCCGTTCCTCCGAACATTAGAGGATTTAATTCTATTCCATTTTTTACCATTAATCCTCCTACACCAGTGATTGAAAGTAATCCTTTGTGTCCAGCAAAAGCAAACATATCAATATTTGATTTTTTTAAATCAACTAGCATATGTCCACTAGCTTGTGCTCCGTCTGCAAGATAAATTAATTTATACAATTTGCAAATTTCACCTATCTTCTCGCTATTACTATATTCACCTGTCACATTAGACACCATAGTACAAATTACCATTTTGGTATTTTCTTTTATCTCTCGTTCTAAATTATCTGCAAATTCATATAAATCTGAACTTATGATTGAGACTTCTACACCTATACTTTTTAGATGTTCCAATACTCGCAATACTGAATTATGCTCATAACAACTGGCTATAACATGGTCGCCCGATTTCAAAAGACCCAAGATTGCTAAATTCAATGCTTCCGTACAATTTTTTGTAAATATCACTTCATGATTTGAGCCATTAAAAAATTCCTTTACCGCTTCCCTAGTGTCATATATCTTTTCAGCCACTTCCATTGATTTGATATGACCGCTTCTTCCTGGATTAGCAGTATATTTCTCCATTGCATCCATTACTGCACGCTTGACATGTGCAGGTTTATACAAACTTGTTGCTGCGTTATCAAAATATATCATATAACACAATATGAAATTTTAAAATATAGTGTTATAGAGGGTTAATATGAAATATCTAATTATATCATTCAAATCTAGAAATAACGTAATGACCTTTGCGAAAATAATGCGAAAAAACGGTTTATATACCAGTGTAATCAACACTCCAAGAAGTGTTTCAATAAGTTGTGGACTAAGTATCAGAACGGAATTCCATAATTTGCAATCCGTGATAACTCTACTTCGCAAATCAAATCTATCTGGTCTAATAGGAGTTTATTCCATTACTAGAAAAGGAACTCATGAAGAAGTGGAAAAATTCTATTAATAGATTAAAAAATAGTCAAAAGCATCTTTTACAGACAAAGACAATTGACTATTTTTTTTTAATTTGTTATCATAATATTATGACAAAAATCGATAAAATCATTTCATATCTTGATGAATTATTCCCTGAGGCAGAATGCGCCTTGAATTTTAACACTCCCTACGAATTGTTGATTGCGGTGATATTATCTGCACAATGTACTGATAAACGTGTTAATATTGTATCAAAAGACTTATTTGCTATTGCAAACACTCCAGAAAAAATGTTGTCTCTTGGTCAAGAAAAACTTAAACAAATCATTCACCCTTGTGGATTTTATAACACAAAATCAAAAGCCATTATTCAAACAAGTAAAGATTTGATAGAACGATTTAACGGAGTTGTCCCATCCTCTCTTGATTCATTGACTACTTTGAAAGGTGTTGGAAGAAAAACGGCAAATGTAGTTATTGCAAACGCTTTTGGTGGACAAACCATCGCTGTGGATACTCATGTACATAGAGTTTCAAAAAGATTAGGATTAACTGATGAAAATTCAAATCCTTTAAAGTGCGAAATGGATTTACTAAAAATTGTT
Organism: uncultured Clostridia bacterium; assembly: GCA_944377485.1. GTDB lineage: Bacteria > Bacillota > Clostridia > Christensenellales > UBA1242 > Onthoplasma. The sequence goes on from CALWFB010000005.1 coordinate 15,066, forward strand.
CCGGAAAACATAAGAAGCAAATTTCATCATCAAGTGATTTTATTCGGTAGAAATGTATGCAAAGCAATTAAACCAAATTGTGCAGATTGTAAACTAAAAAATATATGCAAATTTTACAACAATGCTTATATAAATAATAAAAATTCGAAAAATAAGTTAAAAGGATAACAGATGAATTTAGATAAAATAACAATTTCAATCAAATCAGGAAATGGCGGAAGCGGAAAAGTTAGTTTTCATCGTGAAAAATATGTGGAAAAAGGTGGACCAGATGGAGGAGACGGCGGAAATGGAGGTTCTGTTTATTTCATTGCTGATAAATCCAAAAACACTTTAATAGATTTTCAATACGAACGTAAATTTGAAGCAGGCAACGGAGAAGGCGGAAGTGGAAAACTTCAAAATGGAAAAAATGGAAAAGATATTTATATCAAAGTACCTTGTGGAACGATTATCAAAGATGCTGAAACCAAACAAATACTTGCCGACATGTATGAAGACGGACAAGTATACCTCGCTTTGAAAGGCGGACGTGGAGGAAAAGGCAATAATTTCTTTAAATCCCCTACTCGACAATCTCCTAGATTTAGTCAATTAGGTGAAACCACCAAATGGTATAAAGTTATATTAGAATTAAAAACTATTGCAGATGTTGCATTAGTTGGAAAACCAAATGTTGGAAAATCAACATTATTAAGTGTAATCTCAAACGCAAAACCAAAAATTGCTGATTACGAATTTACCACTTTATCTCCAAACTTGGGAGTAGTTAAATATTATGATGACAGCTTTATTGTTGCAGATATACCAGGTTTGATTAGCGGTGCAAGTGAAGGTGCTGGTCTAGGTCATGAATTCTTAGCACATATTGAGAGAACCAGATTGGTCGTTCATGTAATTGACGCATCTGGTTATTATGGTAATGATATTGTTGAAGATTATAAAATTATTAATAGTGAACTAAAAAAATACAATATGAAACTTTCTAAATTACCTCAAATTGTTGTATTTACTAAACTTGATATGATTGACAACATTGATGAAAAAATAAAATATTTTAAATCAAAGATTAAAGATAAAGTAGAAATTGTGCCAATAAGTTCAATTACTAGAAAAAATGTAGATGAATTGATAAAAAAAATATATGAAAAATTGAAGACTTTACCAAAAACAAAACCTATGCCTGTTGAACAAACAGAACTGGCTAAAATTGATACCACCTCAGTAAAAATCACAAAATTAGAACCTCATGTCTATGAGCTTTCTGGTGGTTATTTGGATAATTTACAACGTGGTATAGTCTTTAACGATACACAGTCTCTTGCCTACTTTCAAATGCGTCTACAAAAAGATGGTATAATGGATAAATTCAAAGAGGCTGGAGTTCAAGATGGAGATACCGTCATTTTTGGAAGCTTACAATATGAAATATATTTTTAATAAAATATCAATGAATATAATATTTAATATGTAATATCGAAAATGAGAAAACTGTTATTAAAAATCAATGAAACACACCCTTATGAAGAACCCGAAATTGACATTATTCCATTAATTGATGAAAATTATTTTAATTAAAAAAAGATAAAGGAGAATTTATGATAAACAAAAAGGAAAGAATAAATCTAAGAAGTTTGGCTCAAAATTTAAAACCAGTAGTTTGGGTAGGAAAAGATGGTTTTACTGAAAATGTTTTAAAACAAATTGATGAAGAATTGTTTAACCATGAATTGATAAAAATCAGTATGCAAGAGAACACCACTCCACCAACAGAATTTGAACTGACAGAAATGGCTGTAAAACTTGGTGCAGAAGTCGTGACAACTATTGGGAAAAAAATTGTATTATATAGACATAGTGAAAAGAAAGGTATTAAACATATTGAGTTTTAATACCTTCTTTTTTTATTTTTTTATTAAAAATTTTGTCTAAATCTTTAACATTTTTATTTCTAAAAACAATATGAATTTTTCGATAATTTTCATGTTGAAATTTTTGTCGTAAATTATATAAATAAACAAAAAATGAAAAAATTTTAAAAATATAATTAAAATACATAAAAAATACTTATAAAATTCAGTTTTTTCATATTTTTATAATTTTTTTAATCTATACGTTCATAATCTTTTATACAAAAATCTGTGGATTTCATTTCTTTTTTTGTATTATTATTTTTAAATAGATTTCCTAAATTGAAAGATTTGAACATATCTAATAAGCCATTTCCCCCGTTATTAGAAGTAAATAAATTTATAATATTTGACAAATTTAAGTTTGAATTTTGTTTATTTTCGTCTGTATTTGAATTGTTTGAAAAAATTGATAATAGATTTCCCATCCCACCACCATTACCTAATGAACCAATTAATGGCAATAAACTTTTTAAATCAAATGAAAATGGTGATTTTCTATTCTCTGGTGAATGATTTTGAGATGGATGCTTAGGTTTTGGAATGCAATCACAATCACCCTTTTTAAAATTATTATCAATATAAAAATTTGGAACATTTTCATACGGTTCTTGAAAAATTACCTTTTTAGGAGGCGAATGTTCTTTGCTTTCGTAATGTTGAATATATGCATTTGGTTCTGGAAACAATGCGTTTCTACTGTCTTCATATTCCATACTATTATTTATGAATAAAAATTTATATTGTCACTAAAAAAAATCAAATCTCATAATAATATCTAAGAGGTAAAATCAATGCCAAGAGATTTCAAAAGTTTTTCAAAAGAACATAATAAAGTTGTTGACGAAAACAAAAAAATAATTGAAGATAATCAGCAAAAAGCCAACGAATATCAACACATTTTAGACAAATACAAAGATATGGATAACAACCAGTTAATGTCAAATTTATTTAGTGAGGCCAGCAAATTAAAACGTGAAGGCAAATTAGATGCCAATCAATTAAACAGTTTAAAATCTACAATCGCCCCATTTTTAAATAGTGAGCAACAAGAGATGCTTAATTCTTTAATTAATGCAATCAATGAACAAAAATAAAATTTCGCCTGAATTATTAAATAATGTATCTGTAATGGATAGCAATCATACAGATTATATTTTCGTTAACTCCAATGATTTTTGGTTAACTAAAAAATTTTTGGATAAATATCATTATAAATATATTCCATATAAATTTGCTAATTGTTTTTCATTAAATGCCGATTTCGATGATATCTCAATACTATCAAATCAGGAAAACGTAAAATATATCCATTCAAATCCGCAAGTGAAAATTCAACAAACGCAAATGGAAAATATGAATCTATCTAGATTAACACAAAACAATTTCTTAGGTCAAGGTCAAACAATTTGTTTTATTGATACAGGCATATTCCCCCACTTTGATTTTTTATATCCCAAAAACAGAATAATAAAATTTATTGATTTGATAAATCACAATCATACTCCTTATGATGACAATGGTCATGGAACATTTGTGTCTGGAATCGCTTGTGGCAATGGGATAATGAAAAATTCGAATATAGGATTTGCCCCTCGTGCCAATATCATATCTATCAAAGCCCTTGGCAAAAATGGCAATAGTAATAGCAATACAATTTTAGACGCAATGCAATGGGTATACGAGAATCATAAAGTATATAACATATCTGTCGTATGTATGAGTTTCGGAGCAGAAATTCTTGCAAACAATGACCCGCTTTCAAATGGTGCAGAAGCCTTATGGAAAAGAGGAATTACTGTTGTTGCGGCTGCCGGAAATAGCGGTCCAGAAAAAAATACTATAAAATCTCCGGGAAATAATCCACACATAATTACAGTAGGAGCTCTTGACGAATCTAGCATGCAGACGGCTGATTTTAGCAGTCGTGGTCCTACAATCTACGGTCACAAACCAGATTTGTTAGCACCTGCGGTAAATATAATTTCTTGCGATAATAGATTACCCCCTTACACTAATATGAGTGGAACCAGCGTTGCTACTCCCATAATCGCTGGTATATGTGCTGATATCAAATCCCGTTGGCCAGATATTACAAATAATGAAATTAAAAAATTTCTTCTATCCCACTGTAAAAAGATTACCGGTGATATAGACATAGAAGGAGCAGGTTATATAACATTCAATATTTAATTGCATTTTTTCTAATTTTTGCTAAAATATATATAATATGATTGAATTTAGACATGTTTATCTAAAATACATAAAAGATTTCTACACTCTATATGATATTAATCTATCAATTAATGAAAATTCTTTGTTGATTGGTCAATGTTCTGATGGCACAAATTCCATTCTTCGATTGATTAGTAAAATAGATAAAAAATATGAGGGAAATATTTTTTTTGATGATTTGAATTTAAAAGTTCTGAAAGATAAAGATTTAGATATTGCATATGTTAGTGAAAAACCTTATCTTTTTAAAAGCAAATCAGTTTTTGAAAATCTGTATTATCCTCTAAAAATACGAAAAGTTAAACAAAATGAAGCAAAGATAATCATAGACTCTTACATTAATAAATTTAAAATAAATTTTGCATTGAATAAAATCAAAAATCTGACATATTCTCAGCAAAAAATTGTCACCCTACTTCGTGCACTAATCAGAAAACCAAAATATGTTTTACTCGAACATTATTTTAAAGATTTAGACGAAAATCAAATATCCCTAGCAGAAAATATAATAAATGAAATGAAGCAACATTCGACAATAATCGCATGTGAAGATTTAGATACCAACATCTCCTGCTTTAATGATTTTAGACGTATCAAACTAGAAAATGGCAGTTTAATCCATTCTGACAAATAAAAATCCACCAGTGAACCTGGTGGTTTTTCATTTGAGGGTAAAACCCTCCTTTCGTAGCCCACAAGAAATCTTGTTCGGTTATGCTTCGCATTTCTGCTTTGTCGCAAATCTTCTACTTTTTAAATGGGTCTATTATCTCTTGTATCGTCATTTGTTCCATCTCTCTATCTTCCTTTAATTGATTTGCTATATACTCTGCTATCGCCCTTTTATTTTTACCTATTACACTTAACTTTGGTGGAATTGAAATTAACATGTGTACATGGTCTGGGCAGACTTCTGCCTCATGTATGATTACATTTTTCCATTCGCACAAACTCCTTAGAATTGCTCCTACTTCTAGTCTCTTCTGATGGAAAAACACCTTTCTTCTATATTTTGGAGCAAAAACGACATGGTACTTGCAATTCCAAGTCGTATGTGCTAAACTAAGATTGGTTTCTTTTGACATTATTTCTCCTTTTATGTTTACTTGTTGCTTTGCGGGCTACAAGTTAATCTTAACATAAAAGGAGAAATCTGTCCATCGGTAAACCTCAACCGAACCCCCAGACTATCTGGGGTTTTCATTTACAAAAAAATAAAGCCAATTGGCTTTATTTTCGTTTTAAAATTATTATATAAATTTTAATAATTAATCTTTATCTTCAGTTTTGGTCATGAAAACTAGATTATCATTCTTACAATCTATAAGAATACTATCTCCCGACTTGACTTCACCTTTTAACATTTTATCTGCTAATTCATCTTCAATTTTTGTAGTAATTAACCTACGCAATGGTCTAGCCCCAAACTCATCGTTTGTTCCGTTTTTTACTAAATAATTTAATGTCGCAGTAGTGAATTTTATTTCTACTCCGCTCTGTTTCAAATTTTTATTCAAATCGGCAAGCATCTTTTTCGCAATATCTTTTAAAACTTGTGGATTTAATTTGTTAAATATTACTATGTTATCAATACGGTTAATCAATTCTGGTTTGAAATATTTTTTCAATTCACTCAACATCACAGTAGTCTTATCATCTTTTGAACCGTCATTGAAGCCTAAGTCAACATTTGTCTTGCTAAGTTTGTCACTACCAATATTTGATGTTAAAATTATTATTGTGTTTTTAAAACTAACAATCTTTCCATGGCTATCTGTTAGACGTCCGTCATCAAGAATTTGAAGCAACATATTGAAAACTTCTGGGTGTGCTTTTTCTATTTCATCAAACAAAACAACACTATAAGGTTTTCTTCTGACTTGTTCTGTCAACTGTCCACCATCATCAAATCCAACATATCCAGGAGGGCTACCTATCAATTTTGACACACTATGTGCTTCCATATATTCGCTCATATCAAGTCGGATTATTTTATTTTCATCATCAAACAATGCTTCTGCAAGTGCTTTACTCAATTCTGTTTTACCTACACCAGTAGGACCTAAGAATAAGAAACTTCCTATTGGTCTTTTAGGGTCACGAATTCCAATACGACTTCTTCTGATTGCCTTTGCAACTTTTTCTACCGCTTCGTCTTGACCTTTTACACGCTGTGACAAGGTTTTTTCTAGATTAATTAGTTTCTCAGCCTCCCCTTCTGTCAATTTTGTTAGTGGAATATTTGTCCATTTGCTGACAACTTCTGCAACATCATGTTCAGTAATTGTGGCATCTGTTTGTTCGCTTGTAGAAGGAATTGATTTTAATCTTTCAATTTCATCTTTTAATTTAGTCACTTTATCACGCAACTTACCAGCTTTTTCAAAATCTTCTTGCGTGACAGCATCTTCTTTTTCTGCTTCTGTCTTTTTCAATTTTTCTTTTAATGCTTTAATTTCGTCCGAATCATAATTATTTTTCACTTTTGCTCTACTTGATGCCTCATCTATAAGGTCAATAGCTTTATCTGGAAGGCTCCTATCTTGAATATATCTATCAGACAAAGTCGCAGCAGCCTTAATCGCTTCATCTGTAATTTTCACTTTATGGAAAGCTTCATAACTATCTCTTAAACCCCTTAAAATCTCGATTGTTTGTTCAACTGTTGGTGGGTCAATTATGATTGGTTGAAAACGTCTTTCCAATGCTTTATCTTTCTCTATATACTTTCTATATTCGTCCGTAGTTGTAGCTCCAATTGTCTGCATCTCACCACGAGCAAGATATGGTTTCAACATATCTGCCGGATTAGTCTCACCTTTGTCTGTGCCAACTTGTGCAAGAGTATGGATTTCATCAATAAATACTATTATATTCTTATTTGAAGTAATCAATTCAATAGCATTTTTTAGTTTTTCTTCCATTGAACCACGATATTTTGTACCTGCCATCAAACCACCAATATCTAGACTATAAATAATTTTGTTTTTCAAAAATTGTGGCACATCTCCTGCAACTATTCTTCTGGCGAGTCCTTCGACTACCGCTGTTTTACCAACACCTGCTTCACCAATTAAAACAGGATTATTTTTGGTTTTTCTACAAAGGATTTCAATCATACGTTCTATTTCGTTATCTCGACCTATGATTGGGTCTATCTTTCCATTTTTTGCACGCATTGTTAAATCGCTGCCCATTTCTAGTAATTCAGAAGGAAGTTCGCTGGTATATGCTTCCTGTCTAGGTGCATTATCTGAACCCATATTACCAACTTGGACAAAACCATTCATGTCAAATTCGTTTGAGGAATTTGAATTGGTCGTGTTAGTGTTATTGGTTATAATACTGATGGCTTTGTTTCTCATTTCATAAACATTTAATTTCAATGCACCAGCCAAAATATTTATTGCAAAACTATCCTCTTGGCTCAAAAGAGCTACAAGCAAATGTTCGGTTGAGATATAAGCACTTCTAGTACGTTTTGCCACACTATTTGCAATCATTAACAATTCTTTTGTCCTAGGGGTGAGTTCAACCACACTAGATGGAATACCTCCAACAACACCATCAAGAATTTCTTTGACAATATCACTGTCAACACGATATGCTTTTAAAAGTTTTTTTGATTTGCTTTCAACTTTTGTCAAAGCATATAAGATATGTTCAGTACCAACTTCATTGCCATAATTTGATGCAAATTGTGAAGCAATTTGTATACATTTATTTGCTAAATCTGTTAAATTGTACATTTTTCACTCCTTTTTATTTCTTTAAAATTTCTTTTATATTTTTAGCGAGATTCAACATCTCACCTTTTGAAATAAATTCGCTATCCTTGTTTAAACTTAATTTTTGTAGTCCATTGATTTTATCCAAATCAATATTTATTAGTCCAAGATTTAAACCTAATCGCAAATTTTTAATATGATTTTCTAATTCTATATAATTCATTAAATTAGCAGAATTCAAAATTGCAATGCTTCTGTTGCAATCATCCACTACTTCATCATGATTGCTAACATCATACATTTTAGCACTTTCAATCTCTAAATCTTGCAATTTAGAAACCATTTTGTCAAATTCAGTACAAATTTCATTTTCCGTAAAACCTAAATTACAGATTGTAGATAGAACATACGTATCTGCAATTTTTTTGTTATCATTTAATCTATATCCTAATTGTCTAACATTGCGCTTGATTTGTTCAATTTTCCCTATTTTTGATAATGCTGGCAATGCGATTACACATTCAAGTTTAATACCTGTACCAATATAATTAAGATTGCTCATTAAATATCCATATTGGTCATTGTAAGAAAAACTGATTTTATTTGCTAAGAACTTTGCAATATCTAATACCTTTTTGCTGATTGTTTTATCATATCCAACACTCGTTGCCACAATACTGATATGTTCTTCGTTAAATAAAGATATACTTAAATTATCCTTTTCACTTATAAACATTGTCTGATAATTAGAATTGAATAGACCATTAACTTTTAAATAATCAATCACTTTACTATCTGCTGTGGACAAATTGAGTGAACTTAATTTTCCTTTCAGTGCAGATGATAATTTATCTACTATTTCTCCCTTTTTGTCTTCTTCTAGTTTCGGTACAAATTTATAATCTTTAACATTCCTTAAAACTGTTGCTTTTGTAAAAATAACATTATTCATTTTCACTCTCCAATTTTTGAATTTGTTTCTTTATCTTTGCAGCATCTTCATATCTTTCTTCTTTTACCGCAAGTGCCATATCTTGACGTAAAGCTGAAATTTTATCCGCCTTGCTTTGTTTTTTATCTGACGATAATTCAAAATCTTTTAATTTAATGCTATCTTGTTTGTGAGTTTCAAAAGGTGCTATTTTTTTAATAATTGCACTGATTTCATCTCTAAATGCTTCATAACAATTAGGACAACCCAATTTTTGAGTGTTTCTATATTCCCTTAAACTTGTTTTACATACTGGACAAACAACATTTTCAACACGTTCAAATGGCAAGAAATCAGCAAAGGCTGAAAACATATCATCAAATAAACTTGTTGGTTCAGAGTTGAAAACTCCTTCTTTTATTGCACAATCTCTGCATAAATTTCTAGTTTGACTGACACCATTTACTATCAAAGTAGAATGATACACACTAGGTTTACCACATTTATCACATTTCATAATTTATCTCCTTTTTATTTCCTTTAATTTTATATCTTTTTACATCTTTGAATCTTTTGATAATTCAATTATAACCTGACGCATAATATTTGAACGCAAAGTATTATCAATGTTTATAGGATTATTTAATGCTTTTGCACTAATTGTGCATTTTAATAAATTAGCTTCACGTTCGTTTATCAATTTTTTGTCAAACATATTTTGAATTAATTGATTAGCTTCAAGCATTGTCATAGGGTGAGAACATATTTCTAAACTATTTTTCAAAAAATTTGATTCATTATCATGCATTCTAGTGAGTTTAATATAACCACTTCCGCCTCGCTGACTTTCAATTACGAATCCTCTATTAATTGTAAATCGTGTGTTTAACACATAATTTATCTGGCTAGGAACGCACGAAAAGAATTTCGCCAAATCATTTCTAGACAACTCAATAAAGTCATTATCATCTAGACTAGACATTATGAATTGCTCGATTACATCGCTAATACTTCTATTCACACTTTTACCCTCCTTTTCAGTCATTTCAAATCAAGAATTTCAAATCTTTATCCTAAATATTACATAAATTTTCTAATTCCTTAAAAATTTTTCAAAAATTTGACTTTCTTTGACTTTCGCCGTTATGATACCACTTTATATGCTTAATGTCAACCAAAATTGCAAACTTTTTCAAAAAAATTAGCAATCTTTTTATGAAACTGCTAATTTTTCTTGTTAAAATGTTCATAAATATTCTTTGCAGTATGCTTACTCATACCTTTAATGCTCTCAATTTCTGATAAAGGAGCATTTTTTATATTTTCAATCGTTCTAAACTTTGATAGCAATGCCCGGCGAGTTGCTGGTCCTACTCCTTCAATAGATTCTAGACCTCCTTTAAACATACCTTTTGCCCTTAATTGACGATTAAATGTAATTGCAAATCTGTGGGCTTCATCACGTACTAATTGTATTAAACGCAGTGAATAACTGCCCTTTTTTAAAATATATGGTCTGCTTTCATGTGGTTTAAACACTTCTTCTTCTCTTTTTGCTAAACTTATTAAGTCGTGTGGATAATTGTATTGTTCCATAACTTCTGTTGCAATACTAAGTTGTCCTTTTCCGCCATCTATTACTATTAAATCTGGCATACTTGAAAAACTAATATCATCACTTGTCAATTTTTCCATTCTTCTAGTCAAAACCTCTCGCATAGACGCAAAATCATCTATGAAATCGACCGTTTCAATCTTAAATTTTCGATACATTGAAGGAGCTTTTTCTCCATTGATTAACACGGACATACTTGCAACAGTATAAGTACCATATGTGTGAGAAATATCATAACATTCTATGCGTTTTGGTTCTCGTGACAAAGATAAATCATTCTTTAATTGTTTTACTGCACCAATGCTGGCATTTATATTTTTTATAGTTTTATCTAAATTCTTTTCTATATGCATTCGTGCATTTTTATCTGCAATATTTAGTAATTGATATTTCACGCTATCAATTACTGGCTTTGTGACAATTATCTTTTTCTTCGATTTATCTTGCAGATATAGTTCAATTTCACTGCTATCGATATTAGGCATAATTATTTCGTCTACAATTAATGGATTAGTATTATAATATTGCATAATAAATTGCGTATAAGCTTCATTTTCATCTAAATAGTTTAGAATGTCAAATGTGCGTACACCTTGAAGTTTACCACCACGAATGTTTAACACACACATGGCTGAGTATTCCCCACTGGTGACAAGATTAAATACATCATAATCAACCAAACTTCCCAAACTTGTAATAACTCTTGACTGCAATTTGTCTAACATCTTCAATCTATCACGTAAAATCAAGGCTGTTTCAAAATTTTCATTTTTTGCCGCCAGTTCCATTTTTGACTTTAAAATTTCTTCTACTCGCTTTGTATCTCCCTTTAAAAATCTAATGGCTTCGTTGACAATTTCCATATAATCTTGTTTACTGATAAGTTTTGCACAAGGTGCACTGCATAGATGCATTTCATAAAATAAACATGGTTTTATTGCCTTTTTATTGACTGATAATGGAAGTTTACACTTTCGCAAAGGAAATGCATAATCTATAATTGAGATTATATCTTTTGCCGTCACACCAGCCATGAATGGACCAAAATATTTATCATTTTTATTCAATTTTCTAGATATTTCAAAATGCGGATAATCTTCTTTTAGATTTATTTTGATATATGCATATGTCTTGCTGTCTTTCAATAAAATGTTGTAATATGGTTTGTGCTTTTTTATAAGGGTATTTTCTAGTGCTAATGCTTCTACTTCGTCATTAACAACAAAAAAATCAAAATCCGCCACCTTACTGACCATGTTCCTAACTTTTATATGTTCTTGTTTGCGCAAAAAATATTGGCTGACACGCTTTTTTAAATTTTTTGCCTTGCCTACGTAAATGACGTTTTCGTCAGCATCTTTCATTATATACACTCCCGCTTCATTCGGAAGTCTTTTAATCTTATCTTTTATAATGTCCATATAAATATTATAACATAATTTTTTACTTATTTAAAGTTATTTAAAATATTTTAACTCTCTTTCTCATACAATTAGATATGAAATGGTTGAAAAAATATTGGTTTAAATTATTAAATATCATTATTATAATAGTACTAGCTATTTATGTTTCTAGCGTTGCAATAAAACGTGCAAAAGATTATGAAATCTATAAAGAACCAGAAATTGAAACAAAAATATATACAGTTTGGCATATAGAAACATTTGAAGGCGGAGGTGTTCCTAGAATAAATTATCTAAAAAAAATAGCACGTTCTATTGAAAAAGAAAATGATGGAATTTTATTTATGATTAAAGAGATTGATGCTGACAACCTTGCTGATGAATTAGAGAGTTCTATCCCTGATATCATTTCTTTTGGTTTTGGTGTGGGTAGTATAGTTTTACCTCATTTGATAGACTTTGAAAATAGTTATGATATCCGAGATGAACTATTAATAAGTGGTGGTTTCAACAATAAATTCTATGCCTTACCCTATATAGCTAGCGGATATGCAGTGATTACTCATGGAGTTTTAAATGACAACTTTCATTGTGGCACCACTGGATATACTAAACCTGAAAATTTATTTTCCACATTGAATATTAATATCAGTGTAATTGAAACACAATATGAAGCCTACAAATCCTTTGTATATGATGAAAATACTTGTCTATTAGGAACTGGAAGAGATGTATATAGAGTTAACAATCTAAACAAAATTGGTAGAGCAAATGCAAACATCACTCCTATTGATAGTTATACCGATTTAATTCAATATATTGGTGTCAGTAAAAGCGATAAATATATTGATAATTTTGTATCCGAATTAATTAGTAATGAAAATCAAATGGAATTAAATAAATATTCATTGTATAGTGTTAAGTATAACAAAATATATTCTGACGGAATATATAGTGATATGGAAAATGCTATATTTAATTGTACTATTCCTAATGTTTTTGGTTAATATGAAAAAATTTAAAGATTCAATATATATTCAAAATACAGATTTAAAAGATTATTGCACTTTTAAGATTGGAGGAAAAGCCAAGCATCTTTTCATAGTATATTCAATCAGCTCTCTACTTAATGTGTGTTCATATTGTAATACACACAACATAAAGTATAAAATAATAGGACAGGGTTCAAACCTTTTATTCGATGACAAGGGATATAATGGTGCAATCATTGTAAATAAAAGTGATAAATTTATATTTCGAAAATCAAATTTATATGTTGATTCTGGTGTCAATATTAATACAATTATTAATGCTTCAATCAATAAAAATTTGTCAGGATTAGAGTGTTTTGCTGGTATTCCTTCTAGTGTTGGTGGTGCAGTAGTAAATTCGCTCGGTGCCTTTAATCATCAAATCTCTGACATAGTCGAATACGTCATTTGCTATCAAAAAAATAATTTAAAAAAACGAATAGTGTTAAAAAAAGACAAGTGTAATTTTGGATATCGTAATAGCATATTTAAAAATGATAATTACATTATTACACGAGTTAAATTTACGTTGAATTTTGATAAAAAATCTTCGATTATTCAGCGAATGAAATCTTCTTTAAATAAGAAACTAATCAGTCAACCTATGAGCGATTATTCAGCTGGAAGCGTATTCAAACGCTCTACCCTAATTCCTGCTAAAATCATTGATGAATTGGGTTTAAAAGGCAAAAAAATCGGTGATGCAGAGATTTCAACCAAGCATGCTGGATTTATAATTAATACTGCCAATGCAAAATCAAAAGATGTACTCAGTTTGGTCGATTATATCAACAATCTTGTATATAACGAGTATAAACAAAAATTCGATTTAGAAATTGAATATGTTCCATATTAATATATGGCATTCTTAATTTTGCCATTTTTTGCCAAGACAATAAAAAAGAAATTGTTGACTTATTTTTTATGTAGAGATATAATAACAGCAAGGAGAAAATTATGGCATTACTTGCTGATTATCATACACATACGAAATATTCTCGCAACCATCATGGCAAAGGGACTATTGATGAGAATGTTCGTGCTGCATATGAAAAAGGACTTCGTCAAATCGCTATTACCGACCATGGCTTCAATCAAAAAATGTATGGTGTTCGTAGAAAAGACATTCCAAATGTAAAAAAAGATATTGAAGAAGCAAAAGAACGCTATCCTATTGATGTATTGTTGGGTGTTGAAGCGAACCTCATTTCTAGTAAAGGTGAAATTGATATTGTTGATTCCGACTACGAAAATCTAGATATTTTGTTATGTGGTTTCCATAGATTAGTAAAATCTACAAGTACTCGTGAACAATTTGGCTTCGTCCTAAAAAATATTTTTTGTGAAATTTTTCATCATACAAGTAAAAAACAACGTGAAAAGAATACAAATGCTTATATTAATGCAATGCGCAAATATAAAATTGATATCATCACTCACTTGAATCATGTTTGTAAAGTTGATGTAGAAAAGGTTGCTCGTGTAGCAAAAGAAACTGGTACTTTGATTGAACTAAACGGAAAACGTTTAGGCATGAGTGATGAAGAAATTTTAACTTGTTATAATCTTGGTTGCAAATTTGTTATAAATTCTGATGCCCACTCCCCTGACAGAGTTGGTGAATGTCATCTTGGATTGGAAGCTGCATTAAGACTTCGAATCCCTGATAGTGCAATAGTGAATTATAACGATTTGCTAATTACGAAAAAAGAAAAACATCAAAAGAAAAGGAGTTAATGAACATGTACGACTGCAAAACTAAAATTCTTTCTAGCATCCCTGACAACTCGTGTTGCAGTCTGAGTTTCATTAATATTGTTTTTTACTCTTGTGCCCACATTGATGCAAACAACTCTACTATTCTAATCAATTCAAGATTAGATATATTAGATAAAGTTAAAAATATTATCAATAACTTCTACCCTAATATTGATATTAATGTTTGGGATAATTTTTTGTTGCTAAAAGGAAATTTGTATAACCTATTAGTTGATTGCAACTTTAATGAAAATGGAAAACCTGAATTAACTCTTTTCACCAATGAATGTGACAAACTAACTATTCTTAAAACTATCTTTTTAACCAGCGGAAATTTCTATTACAACCAAGATAATAATAAAAATTCAAAAGGTTATAATTTTGAAATAGTTATTAAAGATGAAAATGTGGCTGATTATGTTTTAAGTTTATTTAAAGAGTTTGATTTTGAATTAAAAAAGATAAAACGAAACAACAATTTCGTAATTTATACAAAGAATAGTAATACAATATGTGATATTTTTGTTAAATTTTCTGATGTTAAAACAGCATTGGATATACAAAATAACCTTGCTATGCGAGAGATGCGAAATAGCGCCAATAGACAAAATAATTGTTTTGAATCAAATCTTGATAAAACCATTGATGCAAGCAGCACTCAAATGACTGCAATAAATTACATTTTAAATAATTATTCACTAGATATCTTAGATGATAATCTAAAAGAAGTTGCTCTGGCTAGAATTGCTAATCCAGATGTGTCACTTAGCGAATTGCGTACTCTACTAAATGATAAAATTAGCAGAGCAGGAATAAAATATCGACTAGATAAGATAATTGCTATCTATAAAAAACTAAAAGGAGAAGAAAAATGAAACCATTTGTTCATTTGCATGTACATACTGAATATTCGTTGCTTGATGGTGCTGCAAGAATAAAAAAATTAGTAAAACTTGCAAAAGAATACAATATGCCTGCCGTTGCAATCACCGACCATGGCAATATGTATGGTGCTATTCATTTTTTCAATGCCTGCAAAAAAGAAGGAATTAAACCTATATTTGGTACAGAATTTTATGTAGCAGAAGATTTAACTGTAAAAACAGGCAAGTCCAAACTCTCACATCTAATTATTCTTGCAAAAGATGAACAAGGCTATAAAAATTTGTGTTTATTGAATTCTATCGCTTTCAGAGATGGCTATTATTACAAACCTCGTATAGATTACCCCACTTTAAAAGAACATAGCGAAGGACTAATTTGTTTGTCGGCATGTCTTGCAGGTGACATACCAAAACTAATTATACAAGAGCAATATCAAAAAGCAGAAGAATTAATTCTTTGGTTTAAATCTGTATTTAAAGATGATTTTTACTTAGAAATGCAACATAATGGGATTGCTGAACAAGAAATTGTAAACTCAAAATTACGAGAGTTTTCAAAAAAATTGAATGTAAAATTAGTAGCGACCAATGATGTTCACTATTTGTTTAAAGAAGATGCCGAGATGCAGGACGTGTTGATGTGTGTTGCTATGCAAAAATTTGTTGACGACCCTGATAGACTAAAATTCCCAACTGATGAATTGTATTTCAAAACTTATGAACAAATGTTAGAAGGCTTTCCAAACGATGAAGAAGCTTTGAACAACACTTTGGAAATAGCTGAAAAATGTAATTATAGTTTTGATGAATATGACAAAGGTATCTACCACTTCCCTAGCTACGAACCTGCTGGCGGATACAATGAAGTGGATGGAAAAACACCAAAAGAATATCTATTGAACCTTGTAGATAAAGGTATAAAGAAAAAATATGGTGAACACACTGAACAAATTAGAGAACGTCTAGATAGAGAAATTTCGGTAATAGAAAAACAAGGATTTATAGAATACTTCCTAATTGTATGGGATTATATCAATGCGGCAAAAAATATGGGCATATCAGTAGGCCCAGGACGTGGTTCTGGTGCTGGTTCTCTTGTCGCTTATAGCATGGGTATTACCAATATTGACCCTTTAAAATATGACCTATATTTTGAACGCTTTTTGAATACTGAACGTGTTTCTGCCCCAGATTTCGATATCGACTTTGAAGATGTTAGACGAGATGAAGTGATTGATTACGTGACAAAAAAATACGGAAAAGACAGAGTTATACGAATCATCACTTTTGGTACGATGAAAGCAAAAAATGCCATCAAAGATGTTGGTAGAGTTCTAAGAGTGCCCTACTCCGTTTGCGACAAAATTACAAAAAATATCCCAATGTATAAATCTCCAATACTACCTAAATGTTTTGGTTTTCATGTTCCAAAAGAAGGAGACAAAGATTTTGGAACTGTCTATGCTGTGCCTGAACTGGTAGAAATGTATAATTCTGACCCTCAAATCAAAAAAATGGTCGACATTGCATTAAAAGTTGAAGATTTCCCTCGCCAGAGTTCAATCCACCCTTGTGGTGTAATAATTGGAGCGGACGTACTTGATAAATTTGTTCCTTTAAGTAGAAATGCTGATATCATTTCCACTCAGTATGAAGGTGCTGATATGGAAAAATTGGGACATCTAAAAATGGATTTCCTGGGCTTGACCAACTTAACTGATATTAAGGGTGCCATAAAACTTATTAAAAAGAATTATGGCATCGATATCGATTTTGACAAATGTACTTATGATGACCCTAATGTCTTCAAATTGATTTCAACAGGAAATACTGATGGAATATTCCAAATTGAATCGGCAGGATTTAAAAAATTCTTAAAAGAATTACAACCTACCTGTATAGAAGATATTGTCGCTGCTGTGTCGCTTTACCGCCCTGGTCCAATGGACAGCATCCCAAGATATGTACACAACAAGCACCACCCAGAAGATACCACATATGACCACCCTATTTTAGAGCCAATTTTGAAAGTGACATATGGTTGTATAGTTTATCAAGAACAAGTAATGAGAATATGCCAAGATATGGCAGGATTCTCTCTTGGACAGGCGGATATGATTAGACGTGCAATGGGCAAAAAGAAAATGGAAGAAATGTTAAAATGGAAAGAAGCATTTTTACATGGTCGAGAAGCATACACTGACAATCATGGCAAATACAATCCTCCAATTATAGGTGCGATAAATAATGGCGTCAGCGAAGAAGTTGCTAATAAAATTTGGGGGGAAATGGAATCGTTTGCTTCATATGCTTTCAATAAATCTCATGCTGCTGCGTATTCATTCATAACTTATCAAACTGCATATTTAAAAACATATTACAAATTAGAGTTTATTACAGCAATCTTAAATAATAAATTTGCAAAACCTGATAAATTGAAATACTATATAGCTTATGCGAAACAAGAAAAGATTTCAATACTCCCTCCTGATATAAATTTAAGCAACACCTATTTTGACACAGATGGAAAAACAATAAGATATGGTCTAGCGGCTCTTAAAAATGTTGGCATAGGAGTTGTAGAAGAAATTATTAAGGAACGAAATGAAAATGGTCCATTTAAAGACCTGTCAGATTTCATTTGGCGTGCCAGTTCACAGGCTCTTAATAAACGTTGTATTGAATCGTTAATTAAAGCGGGCGCATTTGATTGCTTTAATCGTCCTAGAAGTCATTTAATGGCTGTATATAGTATAATGGTAGATAGAGCTATTGAAAGAAAGAAAAAATCAATGAATGGTCAAATGGACTTGTTCGGAGATTTCATAGAAGATACTAGTTTGATTGAAGAAAATGAATATCCAAATATTAACGAATATGTAAATCAAATTAAACTGCAATACGAAAAAGAAATTGCAGGCACATATCTATCTGGTCACCCTCTAGATGAATTCATGAATTCAATTAAAAATTTCACATTTAATTCATCAATGATTCCTAGTGAAAATATTGAAGATGAAGATTTGGATAACGAGATGATAAATGATTATCCAGAAGACGAAGAATTATATAATGGTTTAAAGAATGGAGATGTTGTCACTTGTGGAGGAGTCATAACAGATTTTAATGTAAAAACAACCAAAACAGGTGCTAGAATGGCATTCGCCACAATTGAAGATTTGACAGGAAACTTCGAAGCAGTTATATTCAATAAAGCATATGATAAATTCAAAGACATATTAGCAAAAGATGCTTTGGTTGCAATCAAAGGAAAATTCTCAATTCGTGATGGAAGACGACCTTCAATAATGGTGGATAATATAGAATTGTTATCAAATCAAAACGAAAATTCCAATGAAGAAAATACTGATATCTTAGACAAAGAAGTTGAAGTTGTCAAGCCAAAAAAACTATGGTTAAAATATAATATCAATGACGGAATAATTCACGATGCAGTAATGAAAATTTTATCAAGCTATAACGGCATAGATGAAGTTTATATTATTGATAAAGCGAGCAATAAAGCATACAAGACAAATACATTTGTCACAATACGTGAAAGTTTAATTTTCGAATTAGAAACTATTATTGACAAATCCGATTTGTTAATCCAAGAATAAAACTCCATATAATTGGAGTTTTTTATTTATTTCAATAAATTATTACATAAATTTTTATTAATTCCGCACTATTATTTAATTTTAATAAATCTAATAAAAACAATAATTTTAATAAAAAAATTTGAATTTTTCATAAAAACTATATTAAAACCGAAATTTTATTATTTTTTTATTATTTTTTTATTTTTTAAAATTCTTCAATTTCATCTTTTTTCTTTTCTTTCTTTTTCTTGTATCCAAACAATTTTAATCTACCCTTTGAAAAAATAGTCACAACTAATATATACATGCTTGCAACACCTATTAAAACATATATAATTCTACTAAAAACATTAGCTTGCGTTCCAAATATTCCAGCAATAAAATCATATTGTAATGCCCCTATCATCAACCAATTTAATCCGCCTAAACATGTTAGAATAAAAGCAAATAATCTGAACATAATTTTCTCCTATATTATAAAATAGTGTGAAAATTTTATAAAAAATTATACATATCTATAAATTTATTGATAAAAAAATAAAAAATTCATTTTTTATGAATTTTTTATTTTAAATTGTTTATTTTTCTTCTTCGTTATATTTATTAATAGTTTTATGTAATTTTTTAAACCCTAATGGAGTTTTCAATTTTACGACCATATATGGACACCCTAAAAAACATTTATTGCAAAAAATACATTTTGAATAATCTATGTCAGCATACAATTCACCATTTTTATCGTATCTCATCATTATAGCATTTGTAGGACAAATCCTACTGCAAACGGAACACCCTTTACATCTATTTGGTTTAATTGTGGGTCTTTGTTGATTAAGTCTGAAATAATTTTTTTGTTGTCGAATGTTTTTATGAATCTGCGTATTTAAATCATAATCGTAAAGTGCAAAATCGTCCAATCGGAAGGTGTCCAATTCATCTCCAACAATTTCAAATGGATTGTCAATATCAATGAATTCTCTATCACTAGCTTGTTTAATTATTGTATTATTATAATTCAATCCTAAAATATTGATTATACTTGCATCAAGGCTAAATATGTTTTCACTCATGGCAAGACAAGATAGCATACGCTGAGTCTCTCCTGCCTCTATTGCCACAACTCCATCTAAGATGTTGAAAATTAATTTATCTTTTAAAGCATCGATTATATCAATCAGATATTCATTAAAATCACCGATTGTGTTCATTCTATTTAAGATAAGCGATTTCATCTCGCCAGGAACCAATCCAAACATATTAGCGCTAGCTCCAAGATATCCTAGTTTTTCATCAATTTTAATTTTCCCCAAATTGATAATCACATCTACATCATTAATTATATCTAAAAGTGTAATACTTTTCGCTTTTACCCCATTAGGAGTATTAATATTAACAATTTTTAAATTATGATTCAATTCGCAATTTGATGAATTCGCCACTTCTAACATTCCAGTATCAAAATATACACTATCAAGATGTGAAACAGTATATTTATTATATGGGCTATCTGCGATTATACAATTAACTCCTAAATCTGATAAAACATCAACCACACCTTGAACTATTGCCGGATGCGATGTCTCTGCACTATCTGGCTGCATACTCCCAGGCAAACAAACCTTTAACAAAACTTTCATGTTAGGTTTGATTATTGAATCTAAATTAATATTTGAAAAAGCCTGTTCAACTGCTGATTTTATTTTTGAATTATCATAACTATCTATATATGTTAACGATACTAAATTTTTCATATTTTAATCGTACTAAAATTTAATATAAAAGTCAAATAATTTATAAATTGTTTGATTTTTTTACCCAATTGTAATACAATAAAACTATGATAAAAATTTGGGGAAAAATTTTAAGTGATGACAAAATAATAAAAAGTTCGACCATACTAGTAGACGAAAAAACTACAACTTTTTTTGATATGCTTAAAAATTTGTGTCAATCTATGAATATCCCTACTCCTGTACTTTTAGATAAACATGTATACGATTTTAATTTATTCAATGTGTGTACTTTTAAACCTGATGATTTTGTAGAATCTGTAATTTTTGATAAATTTGTGCTTGAACATATCAATAATTCGAATTAGTTTATAAAAAATAATTTAAAATTTTAATATTAATAGGGGTAAATATGAAAATAAAAAATGTTGCAATTTTAACTAGTGGTGGCGATGCTCCCGGCATGAATTCCGCCATCTTTGGAGCTTTCACTGAATGTCAAAAAAATAATATCAAACTATTTGGAGTTCAAAATGGTTATGATGGTTTAATTGATAATCTTTTCATTGAAATCAATTATCAATTGCTCGCTGGACGCATAAATCGTGGCGGAACTATATTAAAAAGTGGAAGAAGTAAAAGATTTTTAAAATCGAATTATTTTAAAACCGCTCTTTCAAATTTGAAGAATAACAAGATTGATGCTCTTATTATTGTAGGTGGAGATGGAAGCCTAAAAGGTGCTATAAAACTTAGAGATAATGGTGTCAATGTAGTATGTCTTCCAGGTACCATTGACAATGATTTGAATTTTACTTATACAATTGGTTTTGACACTGCCACAAATAATATCGTCAATGCTATTGACAACATTACTGACTCTCTCTATGCATTCAATTATGGTGCAGTTATAAAAATAATGGGCAATCAGTGTGCCGATTTAGTTAATGCAGTGGCAGATGCTATACATTCAGATTTGATAATAAAAAATCCTGACTATGATTTGAATTCACTAGTTAAATCAATCAAATCAATAAATGACGGTAATCACCTA
This sequence comes from uncultured Clostridia bacterium, assembly GCA_944377485.1. Taxonomy (GTDB): domain Bacteria; phylum Bacillota; class Clostridia; order Christensenellales; family UBA1242; genus Onthoplasma. Next base: position 36,947 of record CALWFB010000005.1, read on the forward strand.
CCTCCTATCGTATTGGTGCTAGAAAATTCAGCAAATATAGAAGATTTGAGCAAAATTTTACAAGAAAAATGCAAAATTCAGATTCGTCCACATATATTAGGATATATACAACGTGGTGGCACTCCTTCTGCTTTTGATAGACGATATGGTTTCACCGCTGGTTCAACTGCTGTTAAAGCAATTTTAAATAAACAATATGGTTTTGCAATAGGATTAGATGGTAATCAACTTGTATCTAAGGAGATTGAAAACTGTTTCAAATTTTAACAAAATCTCTTGACACAGAATAAAATAAAATGATATAATCCAAAATATTAGTTGCGATAGGTTATCTATTGCGACTTTATTTAATGTAATGGAGAGGCTATATGGATAAAAATTTTATGACAAAAGAAGGATATGAACGCACCAAGGAAAGGCTCGATTATTTAAAAACTGTTAGACGACAAGAAGTCGCTGAAAAATTAGCAGAAGCTAGAAGTTATGGAGATTTAAGTGAAAACAGCGAATATGACATTGCTCGTGACGAACAAGCAAGCGTTGAAGCTGAAATTTTTGATTTAGAGAACAAATTGAAATCAGTAGAAATTATTGACAATAAAAAAGTAAACACCAATAAAGTTAGCATTGGTTGTAAAGTTTCAATTCAAAATGTTAAGACAAATCAAACTTTTGAATACAAAATTGTTGGAGATACAGATTCTGACCCTATGAATGGTCTAATTAGTAATGCTTCCCCTATTGGTGCTGGTTTGATTGATAAAAAAGTAGGAGAAATTGCTAAAATTAAAACTCCTATGGGAATAGTGGAATATAAAATAATTAGTATAAAATAGAATTAAATTAAAAAAAATTATAATAAAAGTTAAATTAAAAAATTTTTAAGATTAAAAAAAGTGCATATGCACTTTTTTGTTTTAATTATCTGAGATTTAATTTTGAGTATTAGGCTCTTCTGGCTTATCTAATTCCACAAATACTTCGTCCATATTTTTTTCCACTTTTATACATAATGCCGCAATCATTAGACCAGTAGTTAATAAATTTCCTGTGAATAATGATAAAATTAATAAAGTTATAATAAATCCAGTATTTGGTCTTGTGTTGCTATTTCTGCTATTTAATAATATTGCGAACACTAATTGTAATACTCCTATAACCATAGCATATATACCACCAAACACAAATACTCCCTTCGTAATAGAAATAAGTGTATTTATCTCAGTTTCTGTCATTTGTACAATTGAACCATCTTCTGTTAAAATCTCTACGATTAAATCATATGTGACAAAACTAGAACAAAACAATAAAAATATTCCAGCCATTACAATAATTACTGCATATATAATACTGATTATACTACCAATGCTTATAATCAATTTACATGTGCTTGTTTTTGTCATTATTTACTCCTTAAATTTCATATATATTAGATTATATCTTAGAAATGTATAATATGTCAAATATTTTAAAATATTTGTAAATTAGATAGTTTTATGTTATAATTAAATATATGTTTGAAAAGATTGGCAATTCAACGATTTATAAGAATTTAAATCTTAGTAAAAATTTAATGCATTCGTATTTGTTCTACTCTTCTGATAGAGAATTAAACAACATAATTGCATTATTTTTTGCGAAAACTTTGTTGTGTGATAAACATATATCTTGTGGAGAATGTCCGGCTTGTAGACAGTTTGATGCACACACTCACCCTGATTTAACAATTATAAATCAAGACACAGTTAAAGTTGAAGATATTTCTAAAATCATAAATAAACTCAATACCAAACCAATTTCCGCAGAAAAAAAAGTTTTTGTAATACTTAATGCAGAAACAATTAATGAAATATCTCAAAATAAACTTTTGAAATCCTTGGAAGAACCTAACCCTAGTAATATTTTCATAATGACCACCACCAAAACCGACAAAATTTTAAACACAGTAATGAGTAGATTAAATAAAATTTATTTACCCTATCCAGATAATAATGACAAAAAAATCTTTGCCAACGAATTAAATAAAACAGGGATAGATATTTCAAAATATCTTGATACGAATTTTAGTTTGACAGAAATGATAAATCTAAGTAGCAATACAAATTATCAAGCCATTATTGATAATATATATATGATTTTTGAAAAACTAAATACAACCGCCGATATACCCAATATCGTTAATTCAATCAATCTTAGCGACAAATCCACATTCTTTATGCATTTTCAAGATATCATATTGTCTGCAATTAAAGATGATTATAAAAAATATGCTCGAAATTTAATAGATATAATCAATGCAAAATTTCCAAAGAAGGCATTACTAAAATCATTGCCATTAATTGAAGATGCTTACAAGAAACAAAGTTCAAATGTAAATTTTTTCTACATTTTAGATAATTTATTGTTCAATATGTTAAAGGAGAAATTTTTATGCAAGTAATTGAAGTTTTATTATTTGATAGTCCAACTTCTGTATATTTAAAAAATCATGACGAATTAAAGATTAATGAACAAGTAATTGTGTCTTTTAACGGAAGTCTTGAATTAGGTCTTGTAAAAGGAAGTAAAAATATAGAGGAAGAAAAGGATATTGCTGAATTTGTTCGAACTGCAAATAAAGAAGATAATATCAAGCGATGTGAAAACTGCAAATATGCTCGAACTTTGCTTCCTGAAATCAAAGAAGAAGCAAACAAACTTGGTTTGAACATGAAAATTGGCTTTATTTCTACCAATTTGGATAGGACAAAAATTGTAGTAAATTACACCTCAGATGAACGTGTTGATTTCAGAGAATTAATAAAAATACTCGGCAGTAAATACAAGACACGAATTGAAATGAAGCAGATAGGCAATCGAGATGAAAGCAAAGTAATAGGTGCTATTGGAATATGCGGACGTGAAACTTGTTGTAAATCATTTTTATCCGACTTTGATAAAGTATCAATAAAAATGGCAAAAAATCAAAACATTGCACTAAATCCAACAAGAATCAATGGAATGTGCGGTAGACTCTTGTGCTGTCTAAAATATGAAGATGAATTTTATGAAGAGATGCAAAAGAAGATGCCAAAGCTCTCATCAATGGTCAACACACCTGATGGCATAGGAAAAGTGACTCAAACTGACTTTTTAAAAGAACTTGTGACGGTTGAATTTACCAAAAATTCAGATGAAGAAACCACTACTGAAATCAAAACATATAATTTGACAGATATTTCAAAAAGGGATAATAAATAGGACTAATGAAAAATGAAAAAAATAGATAATTTTAAACTTGAACATTTTGATAATGGAATCTCTGTATATCAAAGTGATAATTTTTATAAGTTTACACAAGATGCTATTCTGCTTGCCAAATTTTGCAATATAAAACATAGTGATAACGTATTAGAGTTATGTGCTGGAAGCGGTGTAATCAGTTTTTATGCTTACTCGCTCTGCCCTTTCAATCACTTGTATTTCAATGAAATTCAAACAGAAATGTGCGAAATAATTGAAGAAAATATTAAATTCAATGGTTTCAAGCGTAAAAGCAAAATTTTTAATTGCAATTTGAAAGATTTAAAATTATCTGATTTCCCAAAAAGTTTAGATGTGATTATCTGCAATCCCCCTTATCAAAAGGTAAATGAAAAAAGTCTAATAAATGAAAGACCAGAAATTGCCTTAGCTCGCCATGAGATTGAAGCAAATTTAGACGACATCATAAAAAAATCAAGCGAATTATTAAAAGATAAAGGTCGACTCTATATGGTTCATATTGCCCCACGTGTGACAGAAATTGTGACAAATTGTGCCAAATATAATATGCAAGTGAAACGTATGAAATTTATTTTCAATGGTGACAAAGAAGCATACCTCGTTTTAATAGAAGCGGTCAAGGGAGCAAACCCTGGCGTACGCATTACAAAGAATAAAGAATAAAACATGGCTAGCCATGTTTTTTGATATTTTATTTGATATATTTAACTATACTTTACAATAATTTTATAATTTGATAAACTGAATTAATATAAAAGGATAATATGTTATACATTGTTTCAACACCAATTGGTAATCTAGAAGATATTAGCATGCGTGCTATAAATGTTTTGCGTGAATGCGATATAATCGCTTGTGAAGACACTCGTCATAGTAAAATATTGCTTGACCATTATGATATCCACACCAAAACTATTGCTTATCACAAATTCAATGAGCAAAACAGTTCTGATGGAATAATTTCTTTATTAAAACAAGGTAAAAATATTGCTCTAATATCTGATGCTGGCATGCCAGTTATCTCTGACCCAGGAAATATTCTTACAAAAAAATTAATTGAAGAAAATTTACCTTTCACCGTTGTCCCTGGTGCAAATGCCGGACTTTGTGCATTGATATTATCAGGCTTTGATGCCAGCACATTTGCTTTTTTTGGCTTCCTAAGTGAAAAAAATAAAGATTTAAAATCTCAACTCAAAAATATTAAAGATTTCAAAGGAACAAGAATTGTTTACTCATCAAAATATAATATAAATAAAGATTTAGCAAACTTATATTCAAGTTTAGGAAATGTCAAAGTTGCAATTGTTAGTGAAATTACAAAAATTCATGAGAACGTAGATATTCAAACTTTACCTTATGCCCTATCCGAGCCAAAGGGTGAATATGTAATTGTTGTAGAATATGTTGCCGAAGAAATAACTAAACCAAACGACATTGACCTGCTAAATGAATTGAATTCATTAATTTCTTCAAAAGGTAAACAAGAAGCTATGAAAATATTAAAAGAAAAATATAACATTTCAAAATCATATATTTACAATTTATATGAAAAATCTAAAAAAATATAATTATTTTAGGTATTTCAATTAAATTAAATATAACTACAAATTTTATTTAATTGACCATAGGGGTACAAATATGGAAAAACTAAAAGTTCATGAAAATACAGAAAACGAATGGGAAATAGCATATGAGTTATTTGGAAATAGAGAATCAAAAAATCTTATATTCATGATTCATGGCGGAGGAATGGAATCTCACGAAAAAGCACCATACCTCACCGAAATAACATATGAAGTGACCGGCAAACGTGCCAAAACCTTTGAAGATATGGTTCAAGGAAACTACGAAAGATTGACGGAGTCTATTCTAAAAGACAATCCAGACATATTAATTTGTAGAATTGATTTGCGCAACCATGGTGAAAGTTTGGTTGATGGTAAAATGGATACAAGGAACACCTCATTTCCTCTTCTTGCTGATGACACTGCCGAAGTGCTAAGATATATCAAAACAAAATATAATATTGAGCAAACACAAATTGTGGGAACGTGTATGGGCTGTTTAGTGACAGAATACATGTTGACCAATCCTAAAAATAAAGATTTATCTGAAAATGTTTCTGCGGTTGTATTTAATAGCCCACTTTCTACTCAATTTCTAGCCTTTCCTACTCCTAATGAAAAATTCAATTTCAGCAAATATCAACTACTTATGAATTCGCCAGAGGGAACGCAATTTACAAAAATGAAAGGAGTATTTGATTCAAAAGCCACATTAGAAGAATTGAAAGAACACCCTAACCTACATGTTGAATATGCTAGCCTTAATATTCCTACTCAAATATTTCTTGGATATGGTGATAGATTATTGCCATACCAAAGAGCAAAAAAATTGGCGATGGAAATGAAAAAAGTAAATCCTAATTGTGAAATCATCAAAGTAAGTCGCTCACCAGAAAAGGTCATTAGAAAAAATAATATTATCAGAAAAATTATTTCACAAGACGCCAATCATTGCCTATATGACCCAAAATCTTCGTATGAATTTGTTTCAAAATCAACAAAATTTTTAGAAGACAATTTGATTGCATCAACCGAATTAAGCTTATAAAATTAAATAAAAAAACTTCCTTAAATGGAAGTTTTTTACATATCTAGGATTGTATTGATTGCAACTGTATTTGCAGATTTATAATCATCAATATCAGAAATTAGCGCATATACCTTATTTTCATTAATTCTATTCAAAAGACTCTTCATTAATGTTAAATAATCCATATATTCTTCACTATACTCTAATTTAGGACTGTTAGACTTTAAAATCATCTTTCTAAAAGCGCTTTTTCTTAACAATCTAAAATTAGCTTTTTGAATATAATTAATTTCTTTTTCAATTATAGATATAGTTTTATTGGTATCTTCTTGCACATTATAAATATTGCTAGCCAATTTCAATTTTCTCATAGATAATTTTCTTAACAAACTTGCTTTCGTCATAATTAAACCACCTTTATTATGTGTAGTATATTAGCACATCAATACAAATTTGTCAATATTGAAATTTTAATAAATATTAATTATCTGAAATTCCTAAAATGTAATTGGCATCAGCACCTATAACTTCACAAATGCGAGCCAATGTTTCTAATGATGGTAGTTTATTTGTTGTCCTATATTGACTAAGCAATGCAACATTTATTTCAACTGCTTTTGCAATATCCGTATATTTCATGCCACAATTCTCTAATTCTTCTTTTAATCTTGTTTTGATTAAATCTCTTCTTATCTTATTTTTCATATAAATATTATTGCCAAACGGGCAAAATATTACTTGACTTTTGCCCAACGGGAAAGTAAAATAATATTATGGATTGTAAAAATAAATTTTGTGTATATAATAGAAAATTAAAATGTATAAAAGATGAAATTTCAGTGAATAAGTATGGGCAATGCGCATACATTTTCTTACCAAAAGTTAAAACTTATTTTTCCGATGAAGAAAAACAGGACCATATTGATTGTTATAAAAATATATTATCCGATTTAAGTTTGGATTGGTATCTATACACTGAAAAATTAAAAATAGAAAATACTGAAATAAAATTAACAGATGAGGACAATTTCAAAGATATTATCAATCGTTATTTTAACCGTCATCAATAATTCCCAATATATAATTAGCATCTGCCCCAATAACTTCACAAATTGTAGAAAAATTTTCTATTGAGGGTAATTTTTTTCCACTTTTATATTGACTAAGTAATGCCACATTAATTCCAACAGCCTTAGCAATATCAATATATTTCAAACCACAATTTTCTAGTTCTTCTTTCAATCTTTTTTGTATTATTTCTCTTCTTAACTGTTTATTCATATGTATATTATTTACCAATGGGCAAAAAAATACTTGACGTTTACCATTGGTAAACAATATAATATACATATGAAATGTAAAAATTTATTTTGTGTATTTAGTAGAAGAAATGGTGAATGCATAAAGAAGTATATCTCCTTTGATGAAACAGGAATGTGTGAGCATATTTTTTATCCAGAAAGATTAAAAGGAATGCAAGACAGTTTAAAAGAATGTTATACAAAGGTTCCAAAAGGAATGGAAGGACACCATTATAGACGTGAGATAATGTTGTATCTTCTAAACCAAGAACTCCGAGGAATCAAAAATTCAAGCAATCCAAAACAAGAAAAAGAAAATAAATCTCAACATTAATGAGATTCTAATTAATACATTTTCATATATAATGTCGCAAAAGCACTACGAACCTACTTTTGCGTTTTTTTGTAAAAAAATTTTCAAAATTCTAATAAAAACCTATTAATATAGGAAAAAGAGTAATGAGAGAAAACCTTTGGTAGTCGTCGAACATACAAAAAAAGAACCTATATCAAACATAAAAATATAAAATAATTAATTTATATAGTTATCATATCAATATTAACCATTAAAGAAAAATATTTAAAATAAATACCTATTGTTGGAAAGGAAGTAATGAAGGAAAACCTTTGCAAGGTGTTCCTTCATAGATGACGGGCAATCGCCCATAAATGAAAAAATCTCACTTTATAGTGATATTTTGATTAAAACGATAAAAAGTTTATCCTATTTCAAAGGGGGAGTAATGAGGGGGAAAGACAGTTTTCCCCCTCATATAGTGTCGCAATAGCACGCTAATGCTATTTTTGCGATTTTACAAAAAAAATCGCAACTAGCACAAGGGCTAATTGCGACGCAGGTTGATGGCAACTATCTATTTTCTCGGGTCGTCTCCGCGTCACGACTCTCGTATTTACTTAATTGCTCGCATCAACTCGCAATTTTCGTCTATCTCTCGGTCGTTCCTTTCCCCCACAAAACTTAATTTTGTAGGGACCCCTTTAGATTTGGTTGTTCGACGAAAATATAAAAAAAGAACTCGTATCAAACGAGTTCATCAGGTTGATGGCAACTATCTATTTTCTCGGGTCGTCTCCAACCAAATATCTTCGACGTGTAAGAGCTTAACTTTTGTGTTCGGAATGGGAACAAGTGGAACCTCTTAGCTATTATCACCATCATGGTACATTGAACATCAATTTTCATTGATTTAGAACAATGACAGCTGCATACTTCGGACATTTGACTTTTTGGCAAATTGCTATGCAATTATAGCCTTTTTAGTCAATGTCCTTCATTACTTCTTTTCCTTTTATCATAATATGATTATTAAATAATGAAATAAGAAGACAACGAAGTAAATATAAATACCGTAATTTAGTCAAAAATCATTTCTCAAAAGGAAGGTGATCAAGCCCTCGACCTATTAGTATCAGTCCGCTCAATATATTACTACACTTACACTTCTGACCTATCTACCTCTTAGTCTTAAAGGGGTCTTACTAACTTGTGTTATGGGATATCTAATCTTGAGGAATGTTTCACGCTTATATGCTTTCAGCGTTTATCACGCCCGTACTTCGCTACCCTGCTATGCCGCTGGCGCGACAACAGGTGCACAATAGGTACGTCCACTCCGGTCCTCTCGTACTAGGAGCAGCTCCCCTCAAATATCCTACGCCTGCGATGGATAGGGACCGAACTGTCTCACGACGTTCTGAACCCAGCTCGCGTGCCACTTTAATCGGCGAACAGCCGAACCCTTGGGACCGACTACAGCCCCAGGATGTGACGAGCCGACATCGAGGTGCCAAACCCACCCGTCTATGTGAACTATTGGGATGGATCAGCCTGTTATCCCCGAGGTAACTTTTATCCGTTAAGCGATGGCAATTCCATATTAAACCACCGGCCCACTAAGTCCTAGTTTCCTATCTGCTCGACTTGTCTGTCTCGCAGTTAAGCTCCCTTCTGCCTTTGCACTCTACAGATGATTTCCATTCATCTTGAGGGAACCTTTGAACGCCTCCGTTACATTTTAGGAGGCGACCGCCCCAGTCAAACTGCCCAACTAACACTGTCCTCATACCAGATAATGGCTACAAGTTAGAACCTCAAAATCATCAGAGTGGTATCCCAACGTCCGCTCCACAAAGGCCGAAGCCTCTGCTTCAAAGCGTCCCACCTATCCTGTGCAAACAATTCCGAAATTCAATATTAATCTACAGTAAAGCTCTACGGGGTCTCTCCGTCCAGTCGCAGGTAATATGCATCTTCACATATACTTCAATTTCACCGGGTCCTCTGTTGAGACAGTGCCCAAATCATTACGCCATTCATGCAGGTCGGAATTTACCCGACAAGGAATTTCGCTACCTTAGGACCGTTATAGTTACGGCCGCCGTTCACTGGGGCTTAAGTTTGACGCTTCGATTGCTCTAACATCTCCCCTTGACCTTCCAGCACTGGGCAGGCGTCAGCTCCTATACATCATCTTACGATTTTGCAGAAACCTATGTTTTTGGTAAACAGTTGCTTGGGCCGATTCTCTGCGACCAATCTTGCGATTGGCACCACTTCTCCCGAAGTTACGTGGTCAATTTGCCGAGTTCCTTAACAAAGGTTATCCCGCCAGTCTTATGATTCTCTCATCGTCCACCTGTGTCGGTTTGCGGTACGGGCACTTAATATATATCTAGCAGCTTTTCTCGTCAGCGTGAATTCATATACTTCGCTACTATATTCACTCCCCATCATCACTTATAGTTAATAATTTGGCGTACTTCACTACCTAATCCTACTCGTGATTTAGCCGTGGATTTCCATCCCCACGGATATACTATCCTTCTGCGTCCCTGCGTCGACTCTTGGTCTATATTAAGTGGTACAGGAATATCTACCTGTTGTCCATCACCTACGGCGTTCGCCCTCGGCTTAGGCCCCGACTTACTCTGGGTGGTTCAACCTTCCCCAGAAAACCTTGGACATTCGACCGCGTAGATTATATCTACGCTCTCGCTACTCATACCGGCATTCTCTCTTCTATACAGTCCACATACCCTTTCGATTATGCTTCTGCCCATATAGATTGCTCCTCTACCAATGTATAACAAGTATACATTCCTAAACTTCGGTTTACAGTTTAGCCCCGATTATTGTCGGCGCATACCCACTCGACCAGTGAGCTATTACGCACTCTTTTAATGAGTGGCTGCTTCTGAGCCAACATCCTGGTTGTCTATGCGTTTACACATCCTTCCACACTTAACTGTACATTAGGGACCTTAGTTGTAGGTCTGGGCTGTTTCCCTTTTGACTACGGATCTTATCACTCGCAGTCTGACTCCCTGCTATCGATACGTTGGTATTCGGAGTTTGATAAGTTTCGGTAGGCCGCGAAGCCCCCTAGACCATTCAGTGCTCTACCCCCAACTATCTTTACACAGAGGCTAGCCCTAAAGCTATTTCGAGGAGAACCAGCTATATCGAGACTCGATTGGAATTTCTCCGCTATCCACAAGTCATCACCTACTATTTCAACAGGAGTGTGTTCGGTCCTCCACAGAGTGTTACCTCTGCTTCAACCTGCTCATGGATAGGTCGTCTCGTTTCGGGTCTACTGCACGCAACTAAATCGCTCTATTAAAACTCGCTTTCGCTTCGGCTCCGGTACTGAATACCTTAACCTCGCTACGTACAATAACTCGCCGGTCCGTTCTACAAAAAGTACGAGATTGCACTGTATTGCTACGTAGTGCTTTCTCTGCTTGTAAACATATAGTTTCAGGTTCTATTTCACTCCCCTCTCGGGGTTCTTTTCACCGTTCCCTCACGGTACTATTCGCTATCGGTCACTAAATCGTATTTAGCCTTTGGAGATGGTCCTCCTATCTTCACGCAGGATTCCACGTGCCCCACGCTACTCTGGATACTCATTCATCTGATACTTGTTTCGTCTACGAGGCTTTTACTCTGTTTCACCCATCTTTCCAGATATGTTCGACTACAAGTACTTCAACTACTCACTGAGTCCGAAACCCCATCGATATTGCTACCAATGGTTTGGGCTTTTACCCGTTCGCTCGCCACTACTTAGGTAATCGTTAATTTACTTTCTTTTCCTTCAGGTACTTAGATGTTTCAGTTCCCTGAGTTCCCCTCATAACAGTATGAATTCCTGTTATGATACTATGGCTCCACCATAGTGCGTTTCCGCATTCGGAAATCTACGGCTCACAGCTCATTTACAGCTCCCCGTAGCTTATCGCAGTTAGTCACGTCCTTCATCGGCGTTTAGTGCCAAGGCATTCCCTATATGCTCTTTGTAGCTTGATCGTCTTTTTGTTCCTTTGATTAATGTTCTTTGGCAAAATTACAAATGAAATTGAAAAATAATATTGATGCTATTACTTTTCTCGTATTTGTATTTACTAAAATATGCAGTTGTCATTGTTCTTAAGTTCTACATAAGGAAGTGACAAAAGTCACTATTATATAGGTATTCAAGCAAGTAGCCAAGTGCTCCCTTACGTTGAATGCAATATTAAGATACCACACATCAAAAGTTTTGTCAACGGTTTTTTAAAACTTTTTTTAAAAATTTTAGAATTTTTTTTATAAATTTTCTTTTTTTCGTCAAAACTTCTATAAAATAGACAATTTTCGAGCAAAAAAGATTCATAAAAGTACCTAAATTATCCAACTTATGTGAAAAATTTGTAAAAATTTTTCTATCTGCCGATTAAAAACTTTGTTTTTTTATTAAGTTTCATTATATTTTGTCATCACGTCTATTCTTCAATCAATATACAATATTGAAAATTTTTTTATAAATTTCACTTTCTAGAATGTTATAAATGCAATTTTATTAACTATAATCTTTAATTTACTATTTATATATGTAATTATATAAATTTCTTTATCTATATTATATATAATATATACCTTTATATACCTTATTATATATTTAAGTTAAAAAAGAGATAAGCCCTATGGGCTTATCTCTTTTAGGCTGGTGTATTCCAAGCGTAGTGTTATGTTGTCTTCTGTTTCGTAGCGTAGTTCTATTGTGTCTTCATTATCTATTAGGGTATATTCCTTCTCTCCTATGCGGATTATGTACCCATTCTCTGTACTTTCTAGCTCACCTTCTCCGCTTATCTCATATACCCCGTCTCTTATCGTTAGTTCTATCTTTACTATACCCGTCTCCGTTAATACTATCTTAGTTAATTCTCTATCTGTATTTCCTTTACTGAACCTTAGTGTTGCATTCTCACCATAACCTTGTCCTCCCATCTCTATTCCATTGATTGGGTTCTCTTCTCGGCTTGGGGTACCACTCTCTTGCTCGCTTAGGTCTCGGTAGATATATTCCTCTACTACTACGTTGTATCTATTCGCTTCTACTCGTACCTCTATTACCTTATCGCTATCTAGTTTTATGCTCTCCTCTATCCTTTCGCCTGTCACTGTGTTTTGACTACTACCTTGAATTGACCATGCACATGTTAAATCAACAGTTTTTCTATCGCCATTGTAGTCTGTATAAGAAAGCTTCAAAGTGTATGAATTGGCAGCATAAGCATTCTCTTGTTTATTAAAATTGACTGCAAGAATACTAGATAATGTAATCGTCATTAACATTATCAACAGAATTATTACAATCTTCTTCCCTTGTTTATATTTGAACATTTGTTTCCTTTTTATATCATTATTTTACATAATTTTGTATATTTTTACAACTAAATTTTTACAACTAAATTTTTAAATAAATATATAATTAATATATAATTTAAGTAAAAAATAAAAGTTATAAAATCAAAAAAAACAGAATGTAAACGCATTCTGTTTTAATTATTTATTTAAGTAAAAATTAATTTAATTCTTTTAATCCACTCCAACTTGCCATGTTATTATCAAACAATATTATTCTACAATTATTTTGATTATTTTCAATTTCCTCAATTTCAAAAAGCGAATTCACGTAGATTGCTTCCGCACTAGAATTATCTTTTAATGACAAAATTGTATTTGCCAAAATGTCCAAGTCATTCACTTTGTCTGATAAATCATAGAATATTTTACCAAATAAACCTAAGAATACTTTATACATTGACAATTTTTTATTATAAGATTTGATATCTCTAAATGCATAGTAAGCTAAACGAACAAATGTCTCAATGTCTTCATTAGTATAAGATTTTAATACTAGACCAAAGCGCTCTTTGTCTTTTATCGTATCTAAGAATAATTTTTCTTCAAATATTCCTTTGCAGGTATAAGCAATACATTCTTCTGGAACTCGATTTTTCGCCATAAGGAAGAAATCCCAAAAGAAAAAGTCAAAACTTCTAACATATTGCATGTCTGTTTTTAATTCTGGATAAAATTTTTCAATAGATTTTACTCTATATTCGTGATTTTTCATTCCCATATGCCAAATTGTGGATTTCTTTTCCCAGAATTTATCTGCTGAATAGATAGAATTTACTGCACTAGCCTTTTCATTTGGATTGTATGGAGCGCAGTAGTAATTGTGATAAACTTCATTTATTACTGCCACTTTTTTAATGTTATGCAAATTATCTAAATTAAATAATTCATCTTCATTAAAATGAATCCCAACAGCAAAATCTTCTGTATAACACTCTCTCTTCGCTATTTTATTCCATGGCATACCATATACAAAGAAATCTTGGAAATATGTTAACAACTGAGATTTGTCTGTTAAATCATAAATTCCAGAGCCTAAATATTCCTCAAAACATGGATGAGTGAAATTACACACACACATATCCGCATCTGTCTCTTGTAATTTTTGCATCATATTGCTTATTGCAAAAGGCGTAGTGTAATTGTCGTCTGCATCTAAAAACATTATATATTTACCTAGTGCATTTCTAAGCCCATTATTACGTGCGACAGATACTCCACTATTCTCTTGTGTAATCAATCTAATACGTGAATCAATTGTTGCGTATTTAGTTGCAACTTCAAGTGTATTATCCTTGCTTCCGTCATTGACGATTATTATCTCTAAATTTTTATAACTTTGTTCTCTAACGCTGTTTAATGTCCTTGGTAATGTTTTTGCAGCATTATAACAAGGAATTATTAGTGATATTAATTCTTCTTTCATTTTTTATATTTACCCCGCTTATTTTTATTTTTTATAAGATAGATACCATACGGCATTGCTATCTTTGTTGCTATATTATCACCAAAAATAAAAAAATATCAATAGAATTGCAAAGATTTTACTATAATGTTCAATTCCTTAAAATTAGACCTCACTCTACTGAGAGTAGAGAAGAAAATTTGATATCTATTTTGATGAGATTGACAAAAATGATTGCATTTTTTATATTAAAATGTTAATATACTAATATATAAATAGAAAATTTGCTCTATTTTAATCTAAAAAGAGGTTATTATGGATGATATAAATAAAATTATTGGCAAAAATTTATTAATTCTAAGAAAAAATGCAAAACTTACTCAAATGGAACTTGCCGAACGATTTAATTATTCTGACAAGACAATTTCTAAATGGGAATCTGGAGAATCTTTGCCAAATATTGAAATTTTGTATGAGTTGGCAAAATTTTATAATACTACATTAGATGCTTTAACTGTTGAAAATGATATAATTGCCACTACTGAAAATAACAAACAAAAAGATAAGATGTTTCCTACCAAACTGATTATCACCCTGCTTGCTGTCAGTGCCGTTTGGTTGCTCGCCACAGTACTATTTGTCACATTTAAGATAGTTTATTCTCACAATTATCCTCTACTTTTCTTATGGGCTGTGCCGATTTCATGTATAGTTCTAATCATATTTAATAGTATTTGGGGGAAATATTATTATTTATTTGCAATTCTATCGGTGCTTATTTGGAGCACTTTGGCATGTATTCATCTACAACTAATTCAATATAATATTTGGATAATATATATTTTAGGCATTCCTCTTCAAGTTGCAATTATTCTTTGGGCTGCATTGATTAAGAAGCCAAGAAGTAGCAAGAAAAGGAAGAAAAAACAAGATACTTTAAATAAAGAAGAAATTAAAAAATCAAAAAAAGATAAAAAGCATATTGAGAAAAATAATGAGACTATAAACGGCAATATTTCAAATTTACAATTCGAAACTAAACCAGATAATTTCAACAATAGCACAAATGAAAAAACGGACATGTAGTCCGTTTTTTCTATTTTTTTACTTTACTCTATTGTTTGATTTACAAATGTTTTTTATTCTACTCTTTGCACATTCTATTACCGCACTAATGCCAACATTTCCATAATCTCTTGGATTATATTTATCTGGATTGATTGTCATATATTCTCGCACTGCCGAAGTGTATGCCAATCTAAAATCAGTATCCATATTGATTTTCGAAATGTGAGTTTTATATGCATTTTTCAATAAATTTACGTTTCCAATAGCCTTGTCTATCTTTCCACCAAATTTATTGATTTTATCTATATATTGAGATTCAATTAATGAAGCACCATGCAATACAATAGGAATATTTGGTATTTCTTTTTCAATCTTTTTTAATATATCATACCTTATCTTTGGCTCACCAATATATTTATTGACACCGTGATTTGTACCAATTGACACTGCTAAACTGTCTACTCCCGTCAGACTAACAAATTTTTTTGCTTCATCTGGTGATGTAAATCGTTGTCCGTCCGATAACAATCCATCATCATTTGCTATGGACAGCACTCCCAACTCACCTTCCACTGAAACATTTCTAGAATGAGCGAACGTCACCACTTTCTTTGTCAATTTTACATTCTCACTAAATGGTAAAGTCGAACCATCTATCATAACACTATCAAAACCAAGTTTGATTGCCCGTTTCACCACTTCAATAGATTTCCCATGGTCTAAATGTATTGAAATAGGATGTTTAATTTTCCTTATTGCTTGTATCATTCCAACAAGCAATTCATCTGTAAAATAATTCATTGCCGATTCACTAATCTGCAAAATTATAGGTGATTTCATCTCTTTTGCAGCAACCAACAAACCTCGCAATATTTCAAAATTGGCAATATTAAATGCTGGCACAATATAATTATTTTTCATTGCATCTTTTAGCATCTTAACTTGTTTCATATTTCTCCTTATATTCTTTATTTTATCACAATTTGACATTTTAAACAAAGATTTTACAAATTTTAATTTAAATTGACATGAAAAGTTTTTGTTTTTTTATGAAATTGTGTATACTATTAGAAAGGACATTTATGAAAATAGTTTTTGTTGTAGATTCTATCACTGACATTAAAAACAAAATCAATCTAATTCAAACATATTTTGGTGACAACATTGTATATGTTGTCAAATCTCATTTCTTATCTATATTTGAAACTTTTGGTTATAAAGCCAACGCCGTTTATAATAAAAATCTTTCAGAAATCATTCATATTCTTTTATTAAAATCTAATATTGAACCTATTTTATTATGTTATTCAAGTTTAAATTTTGATGCTAATCTTTTAACACGTTTTAGAGCAAAAATTGGTAATGGAGATAGGATTGTCAATATAATGCCTGATTACAATTCATTTGAACGTATATGTAATAATGCTTATAATATATATGTAAAAGCTATATTTAAGGCAAAAGATAGTTTAATTAGTCCAAAACTACAATATCTCCCAGTACCATTTGTTGTAGAATTATTAAACAGTCATTTCGGCAATAAACTATTTGAAACCAATCCTGAAAACTCATCTACATTGTATATTGAAAATAGTGAATTAAACAATTCCACTAAAATTAAAACAAAATTCAACAAATTTGCATTAATTCCAATTATCATTGCATTGTTAATTACCATGTTTTTATTAATATCATTAGCATTTATAAAAGTAAATTATATTTTTGTTTTGATATTTGTTTCTTTGTATATATTAGATATAGTATTCGCAATTATCTATCAATGTAAGCTGTATTTTGATGCGAGATTTTTAAATTAATATAATTTTATATTTGATGAGAAATTTGTTCATTAAATGCAAGTCCAAATTTGACTTCTAATTTTTTTGTATCAATTGATGCTATTATATCCTCTGGCGAAATATAATATTTGATACCTAATGGACCCGTCATACTATAATCAATTTTTAAGTTTTTCACTTTTTGAGGATTCGCTTGTCTTATTTTTGCACCATTTTTTATAAAAATCATTGCTTCACCACGAACTCCTTCGAACCCCGTTCTAAACAACAAAAGTGCATCTAATAGTTTATCTTTATCATCAAAATCGTAGAACCTATACATATTATATGATGTGTTATCTAGATTGTTTTGCACCATGTACAAACCATCTGTTAAAATTGATTCGATTGCTTCCGATATGCAACCATGATATCTATCATTTTCTTCAAGAGATTGTATCACCTTTTTACAATCAGAAATAAAAGTTTTATTTCTTTTAAATTTTAATAAGCTAACATCTCTTTTTAATTTTTTTATTTTTTCTTTTATAGAAGCGATTTTTTTCCTTTGAGATTGTAGCCATTTCAAATGATGAATAAAATCTAACAAATCAATTATTTTTTCTTTTGAAGTTATGTTTTTACAACTATCGCCATCAAACATTTTCATGATATCTAATGTATTATCTATTACAAATTGTCCATATGGTCCATAATAGTCACCAAAATCGCCATAATTAAAACTTAGCGCATCAATAATATCTTCTTCTTTGAGGGTTTTTAACTTTATTAAAACTTGTTTAGGATTAATTATGAATTGATTATAATTTTCTACACTATCAAAAATTGAATTTAAAGGATTTTCATATTCATCTGGAAACTGCTCATAAATTTCTCTTTCTCTTTTTAATTCTGATTCTAGATAATAATTAAATTTTTTATTGAATCTTTCATCATCTATTTTATATTTTTCTTTAAATGCAACTAAAATTGCACAAAAAATTTTGTCCATGAACCCTATATAATAATCTAAGCTATTATTCACATCTTCAATTTCTCTAAATTTATCTGAAATTTTTTCAAACAGAATAGATATTTGAAGTAAATTATCAGAACTAAAAACATTCTTATTTTTTTCGAAAGATTCTTTTAATCTTGTGAATATTTTATCTTTATCATTCTCTGTATCTGAAATATACTTTCTTAATATGGGCCAAATAATATCAATAACAGATTCATAACTTAAATTCATAAAATCTCCTATTATTTATTAAAAATAAAAAGCGATATAAAATCGCTTTTTTAACTAAATTTTTGCTTCTACTGTTGCCACTTTGCGACCACGGCCATCACGTTTAAAACGTACTATTCCGTCAATTAGTGCAAATAATGTATAATCTTTTCCACATCCAACGTTTGTTGAAGGATATATTTTTGTTCCTCTCTGACGCACGATGATAGCTCCTGCATGAACAAATTGTCCATCACCAGCTTTCACACCAAGACGTTTTGATTCACTATCACGACCATTATTAGTACTACCGCCACCTTTTTTATGGGCAAATAACTGAATATTAATCATACTGTTTCTCCTTTATTCTAATATATTTGCTATAACTATCTGCGACATCTCTTATGCCTAATACTGCTGATTTTACTAAAATTTGTGCTTTTTCATAATCTTCTTTGCTTATATCATTTGGAATGCTTACAGTCAAGAATGGAATACTTTCATCAATTCTATAAACTGGTGTGATTTTCAATATCTTTTGAAGACTATTAATCAAATTTTGAGTTAGGACTGAAATTGCACTACATACAATGTCCGAACCAGCTTTTGCATAACCAGAATGCCCTTTTGTTTCAATAGTTATAATATCTTGATTTCTCTTTATGATTGTAATGTTAATCATATTAACCTATACTTTCGATTGTAATCTTGGTGTATGGTTGTCTATGTCCTTGTTTTTTACGTTCGTTTTTCTTAGGTTTATATTTGAACACAGTTATTTTTTTGTCACGAACATGTTCAAGAACTTTAACTTTGACAACAACATCTTTTATCACAGGATTACCGGCTTTCACTTTGTCATTATCAACAGTCAACATTACTGGGAAAGTTAATTCTTCACCAACTTCCGCATTCAATCTGTCAACAGTGATTGTTTGACCCGCTTCAACCTTATATTGTTTACCTGAAATATTTGCGATTGCGTACATACTAGTTCCCTCCTATAAAGACTCACTTTTAAGGTATTCTATAAGAATTTTGACCTTTTCAATGTGGTACTACTTGTCTATTATAACAAGAGGTTTATTTTTTGTCAACCGCTTTCTTTTATTTTTATTAGAAAAACATTATCAATATTGGTTTAATTAAAATATTATTTTTAATGAATTTTATTTAAAAATGTGCAATTTTTATAAATCCTTTAACTTCGTTGTAAGAGGATTTGAAATAGCCTTTTCTATAATGAAATCTTCATCTATATATTTTTGTTCCTTTGTATTACAATAAAAGATTGTATAATGATTTCTTTTAATTATTTTAATTAAATCATACAAATTTTTATTTTCATCAACTTTTAGAATTATCACCTTTTCTATTGATTTTTTTGACATATGCTTAAAAATCGATAAAGTTGGTTTATTGTTTGGACGTGAAGACAAAAAGAAGATTAGCATTATTAAATAAAACCAATTTATTATATGAAATACACTTATAATAAACAATATTAAAAATATAGTTGCAAAACTATAACGAATTATAGCGTCAAAGATTCTATATTTTTTGTCAGTCTTAATGAATCCACGAAAGATTTTACCTCCATCAAGAGGATAAATTGGTAGCAAGTTAAAAATTGCTAGGAATAAATTCGCATAACAAAATACATTCAAATAATTATATAAAGCAGGTACTAACCAATATAATGCCATACATAAAAGGCAAATAAACAAATTTAATAATGGACCAGCAATGTTTATAGCAAAACTATCCTTGTCCGATATGTCATCGTTTAAATTTAGTGACATACCAAAAATATCAAATTTAAATTGTTTCAAAGTATAACCACGTTTGCTAGCAACAAATAAATGTGCCATTTCATGCAAAAATAGTGCCAGCAAATAGTTGAACATTATCAAAATCTTATTGAAAAATAGACATAAAAATATTAAAAATATTACACTTGGTCCTATTTTTATCTTTTTCATAAATATTTATATGCTATACAATTTTTGATTATTCCGGAAGAGTTTTTGCTAATTTCATTCTATCTCCTAAACAATTTATCGATATTTCATATGAATTTGCACATGGTTGTATATCAAGGTGAATATCTTCAAAATTGACTTCAAAATAATTGCTAATCATATAAAAAAAATCTGATTTTATAACGTCTATCAAATATTTAGGGTTTGTTTCTTTATCTTTTTGAATAATTGTGTCTAATCGTTTTTTTAAGTCCATATTAAACACTCCTTTTTAGCAATCGTTTGATTGAGCCAAGTAATCCACGATATTTATATGTGCAGTCAAACAATTTCTTTTTACCTGTCAGAATATTTTCACATAAAATATCAAATGCACGATTTAATGCAATTTTATTATTCTTTATTTTGTCGCTTGTATTAGTAATTACATTGTCATCTTCTGGTATTACTCCTCCAAATTCAATATTCAAAGTCTTTCCAATGTCATGAACGTCAAACATCAACTTGTCCTGAATCAAATCTCCACGTGCACGATTGATAACAAATCGCTTATTGGTAATGTTAAAAGTCGACAAGATTGTAATTACTTTATCCGCATCTCGAATGCTAGATAAATGTGGAGTCGTCACTACCAACGCTTCATCTGCACAACTGATTGCTCGCTTAAATCCTGCATCAATCCCTGCTGGACAGTCAATTAAAATAAAATCAAACATGGTATGTAATTCATTTACAACCGCTTTTATCTCAGATAATTGAATGGTCAAATTTCTATTTAACCCTCCACTGGATAAAAGATACAAAAGTGGATAATAGTCATCTTGAATTAAAGCTTCTTTTAATCTACATTTTTTCTCTATGACATCAAGCATGGTATAGACAACTCTATCTTCCATATTCATAACAACATCAAGATTATTTAAACCTATATCCATATCTACTAAACAAACTCGATAATTTCTACTTGCTAGGTGCATACCTAAATTTGCAGTCACTGTAGTTTTACCCACACCGCCTTTTCCAGAAGTCATAACAATAGCTCTTCCCATACTTTCCTCCTAAACTAAATTTAACAAAAAACAATAAAAAAACGAAGGTAAAATACGCTTAAATTTTATCTTCGTCATTATTAGTCTTTATATAACAATTTATATGTTAATTTTCAAAAATTCTTTATTAGAATTTAACAATTTACCTGCGCCTAAAATCACACTATCCATAGGTTCATCTGGGACAATTATAGGAAGGTCAATTTTTTTCTTGGCATATTCATATAAACCAGAAATAGAACTAGCTCCACCAACAAATACTACTCCATTGTTGTAAACGTCAGCAGAAACTTCTTTTGGAAGTCTGTGTAAAACATCATCAATTAGTTTAAAAATCTCATCATATACATTAACTATTGCCAAACGAACCTCATTTGCACTTATCTCTTGACGTACAAATTTGTTATTTTCGTCAATACCTATATATTCTGTTTTATATAAATCTCGATTGTATAATGAAGCCACTTCATTTTTGACTGCTTCACTTGTCAAATCAGAAACTTCAAGACCATGATTATCCGCAATAAATGTAGTGATACTCTTGTCCATATCTTGACCACCAATAAAATACATTCTTCCAAAGTCAAAATTAAATTCATTTAAAACTGAAATATCTGTAATATATTTACCAATATCCACCACCATTATATGGCTGTGTGGGTCTAAATCAAGATTTGCACGTACGCACACACTATTTTGAACAAAAGTCAATTTATTGACACCTGATTCGTGCAGCACTCTTTTTAATGTTATTAATTGTCGTTCATTAAGTGCACATGGGACCGCCACAAGAGCAGTTAAGTTTGTTAGTAAAAATTTGTCCTGAATAATATTTTTAAGTATTTCACTGATTAATACGACCGCCATCTTTTCATTCACAATTTCGCTATTTTTTATCGGTTGATAAACTGTCACATTGCTTGATTTGGATAAAAATAATTTCTCTGCCTGTTTGCCTATTGCTTTTATCTTAAATTTTTTTCCATTTTCAATCACCGCCAAAAAAGCAGGTTCTTTGGCTATTATACCTATCCCTTTTCTATATATAATTATTTCATTACTTCCAAATTTGATAGCTAAATCGATATTAAACATACTTCCCCCTAAATAATATTATAATATCTGCAAATTTTTTCCGTACACCTTTTTGAAATCTGGTGCTACGGACATTGCTTGACTAATTTCAAGTGTCGCATCACGTTCCACTTCTGTTTTTAAAATCACAGTATCTCCGAGTACATCACAGGCAATATCTTTTACAGAATTCGAATTAGTAATATTTAGCATAGTTGCCATTTTTATGATTACTGCCAATTTCTTTACCGCATCAAAATCTTCATCTGTCACTAAATCTTTGTATCTAACCCAATCTGACAAGCTGAAATCATCAATATTTTGACTGCTCGCAACAAACGCTGCCAACACGATATCTTTATGAGATGCACCATATATGCTACTATTTAAAATAACAGGGAAATTGTTTCTTTGATAGTTTTCAAATGCTATGCGTTTACCAGACATGCACATGCTTGCAGCAATTCGAAGTACTTTCACATAAGGTCTAGTCAATTTGTGCAAAACTTTTAATTGTTTATATAATATAACCGCTATTGAATAGTTGCTATCAATATTGATATTTGTAGGATAGAATTCATTAATCGAACTTAATGAATAACCTAAAATGTCAAGTAATGGTTTTTCTCCTGTCTGTCCTAACAAGTTTTTAGCAACAATACCATACATCTCACCATTTGTTGAAACTTTAATACAATCACGTACAAATTCATTATATATAGCTTTCACAATCGCAAGTCCAATAGCTATAACGTCTGCACGTTTTTCAGAAATACCTTTTAATTTTTTTGCTTTGTCTAAATCTAGTCCTCTGATTAAATTATATACGTTTTGGAAACTTGTGTTTGTCACCTCGTAATTATGAGCTAATTCCAAAGGATAATGAGTCGCTTTTCTGCTTAATTTGCCAAGAGAATTAAACACTTCGCCAACACCAATAATTTCTGAATCTTCTTCCATATTGTAAAGCCAACTAAGCTTCTTAAATTCTTTTGTCATTAATTCTACAACTATATCCATACGTTCAGCAGAAGATTTTTCTTTCACTTTTTCAAGTAAATTGACAGTACCAAAAGGTAAACTTGCACTATTTGTGACGACACGTCTATTGAATTTAATCAATTGAGTGGAATAATCTCCCACCTGAATAATTAAACCACGTGTCATAGCAAATGAATACATTATAGCACTATGCAATGCAGAAATTTGTTCTTCTGGAGTCAATACTTTGAAATATAAAGATACTGTCTTATATACCTCATCAAGGAAGGCAATTTGATTCCTAGCATTTGCAATTGTTGGGTCTGTATAGCAAATATGATTTTCTATCTTTGCACCATCAACAATTTTTCTATAATTTTTCAAAATCGCAATAGTCTCTTGAATACGAGCAGGTTTTATATATCCATCTCTTTCCATATCCTGAGTCAATTTTACTGGTTCAATAATCTGCTGTTCAATCGTAAAAAATCCGTTTTGTGTATATTTAAAAATTGTCAATTTTACATCATTTACATTTAATTCAAACACTGCTAATTTTTCCATATTTAAATTATTTTCTCCTTCAAAGCTACCTTACTTTTAGCACTAATTTAAGTTATAGTCAATACCTTTTTTAAAAAAAATTATGAAAATTTTTATATTTTTTTATTATCAAATTTTAATTAAATAAATAAAGATTTTTAGCAACAATATATTAAAAAACTACTTTTTTATTAAAAATCTGTTGTTTTCTAAAAAAAATTTATTTTTTTATATTTTTATAGTTTTTTAATTAAATTTGTATTAATTTTTATATAAATTTTTATTTTTTTAATTTATTAATTTATCAATATCATTTTCGAAAAATGAAAATGCAGAATTTTTATAATCAGGGGCTACTTTAAATTTCATATTTTCTTTCGTCACTGGGTGGACAAATTTTAATTCGTATGCCCATAATGCAAGATTGCCAACATGCTCTTTGTCTCCATATTTAAAATCTGCATAAATAGGAAGATTTAATTGTTTAGCCATTTGCACTCGTATCTGATGACTACGCCCAGTAATTAAATCAATATCCATTAAACTCAATTTATTTTTTGTTGCTATTAATCTATAATCTAAAATAGCCTCTTTGCTTCCCTGTTCAGTTTGTGGAGCAATATATACTAGGTTATTCTTTTCGTCTTTTTTTAGATAAGTTGTCAATCTGTTTTCTATAATTTTAGGTCTACCACAAACTACACATATATATTTTTTCTTCATCGCCTTTGCTTTTAATTCTGCGCTCAATCTACTTGCTGCCTTACTGGTTTTAGCAAATACCATTACGCCACCTGTGGGTCTATCCAATCTATGCACAAGACCTAAAAACACATTGCCCAACTTGTTATCTCTAACTTTAATAAAATCTTTAATGATTGTCAGCATATCCGGGTCATTACTTGAATCTGCCTGAACTGCAATATTGTGTGGTTTTATGACCACAATTATATGGTTATCTTCGTAAACGATTTTTGGTTCAATCATCTTTTCTCCTTAAAAATTTTTATAGCACTACAACCGCAAGGTAAAATAATACCCTCTTCTTGCGTTGGTAATCCTACCTCATAACACTCAGTTTCTCCTCCTGAAATTGTTGAATTTAGAATGTTTGACATTACTGTTGGTTGCAAGCCTGTTGTATAACTATTTATTAAAACAAATAGTTTATCATCACTTAACAATTTAGCACACAATTTAACAAATTCAAAAATATCATCTTCTATCTTCCATGTCTCACCCTTTGGTCCACGACCAAATGAAGGCGGGTCCATAATAATTGCATCATATTTATTACCCCGTCTTATTTCTCTTTCCACAAATTTTTTGCAATCATCTTGTATAAACCTTATATTATCAATATTATTAAGTTTGGCATTAATTTTTGCTATATCAATCATACTTTTAGCAGCATCTACATGTGTGACACTTGCACCAGCAAGAGCACATTCAACACTAGCACCACCTGTATAAGCAAACAGATTTAATACTTTAACATTCCCATTTCTACTGCGGATTAAATCACTCATTATATCCCAGTTTACTGCCTGCTCTGGAAATAGACAAATATGCTTAAAACTCATCGGTTCAATATGAAATTTCACTTTTTTTCGTGAAATTACAAAGCTTTTAGGCATACGTTTTGATATCTTCCACTCCCCTGATTTATTTTCAGTTCGGGTATATTTAGCATCAACGTTATCTTTGATTTTAAAATCAGTTTTCCATATAACTTGTGGGTCTGGACGCAAAAAAGTATATCCACCTATGCGTTCCAACTTTTCACCATTTGCAGTGGATAAAACAACATAATCTTTCCAATCAGTAGCAATTTTCATCAATACACGTCCAAAATCTTTTTCATATCTATAATATCAGCAGAAGAAATAATTCCGATTGGTCTACTTGTATCTTTTCCGCTTTTTGTAATTAAAATAATCAATAATTTTCGATTATTTTCAAAATAGTTCATTGCAGCATCAATTGTTAAATCTTCATCAGCCAGCATGAAATAATAATCATCACCCATGTCCTGTATAATTGTACCCACGTTTGAATTCTCAACAAAATCTTGCAAATTTATCCCTTCGGCTAATTTGTTTCCCAAAATATTAATCAATTTCCTACCATTCAAAATACCAATCAATTTTTCGCCCTCATAGGTTGGAAGGTTAGCATATCCTGTTCTAGCCATAAGTTCCATTGCCTTACCTATGCTCATATCTTGGTTTATTGTAATGACTTCTCTATTTCCTACTCTATCAATCGCCAATGGTGGTTCACTAATCAATTCCGCCAATTTTTCAATTTTTACTACAACATCATCATGAGGTTCTGCTATTACATATTTTCTGTTCCCATTATGAATTATTGCATTTCTAAGCCTTCCATAATCTATTAAATCTTCTTCATATTTTCTGACAACAGCATTTAAAACGACACTTCTTCTCACTACATCGCTAAATGACATACTTCTTTTGAAGTCATAAATCGTTCTTAGACTATAATCAATCTGATTATATGCAGCAATGAATCTATCCGCATTTGTTTTCTTCATAATTACTCCTAGGATTATTATAACAAATTTTTGCATTTTTTTACAAATAAAAAAGGAGCATTTTGCCCCTTTTATTATATTTAACTACTATACTTTTTTACTTTCTTCTTGGAAA
Source organism: uncultured Clostridia bacterium (assembly GCA_944377485.1). Taxonomy (GTDB): domain Bacteria; phylum Bacillota; class Clostridia; order Christensenellales; family UBA1242; genus Onthoplasma. The sequence continues at coordinate 63,606 of CALWFB010000005.1, forward strand.
CGCTTAAATTCACTAATAAAATCTGAATATTTTATAATAATTGACGAATGTATGCACGAATAGACATAATCATCCTTTGTAGGATAATTAATCACATTGTTTGGCAATCTATTTTCATTATTTAAATTTTGTATTCTCGCATCTCTTCTATTTCTCTTATGTATGTTTTCCCAAAAGAATGGAGCTATGTCTCTTATAACTTCTCGAATATCCGCCTCTGAATTTGTTTTGTTTTTACCTCTAAAATATATTTTATATTCTTCACTTATAGTATTTCTTAGAGTTGACACAATCTCTCTTTGAGTTATGAAATGTACAATTTTAAAAGCATCTTTATCTATTTTATAATTTTTATTATCAATTAGAATTTTACCTTCAACGTCCTCTTCTATATAATCTTCAATATTTGTTGTTGGATTTTCTATATCTATTATTAACGAATTTTTATCATGTTTTTTATAATTTATATTTTTATAATCATTAACTGCTTCATCATAATGTTCTGTCAACTGAGCCATTATTGAATCTACGATATTATTGAATTTTCTATCTAATTTATCTAAAATATAATCTTTGAATTGACCTAAATCTTTTATATTTTCTCTCATAATATCCACCTTTTCTATTTATAGTCTAACATAGGTATTAAAAGTTGTCAATACCCATAATTTAATTTAAAACTATTTTTAACAAAACACTTGTAAATCTCTTTGAAATAGTGTATAATTATTTTAGTTGTACTAGGCGGGGAGCTAGTGGTGCCCTGTTGCCCACAATCCACTACAGTGGGGCTGAATGTGCATTAGCGGGATAGATTTGGTTGTGTTGAGTAGTCTTAGAGTATGTTGAAATCAGGGTCTTATACAATATTGCCCTACGAATCATGTCAGGGTCGGAAGACAGCAGCATTAAGAAGGATACAGTATGTGCTGTAAGGTTGCTTTGATGGAGTGCTTTAAGGGTATGCCAGCAGTCAATCTATTTCAATATGCATGTACAACTACCATCAAAAATTCACCTAAATTTAGGTGAATTTTTTTATTGTTATATTTCTATATTTTATACTTATAAATCATTTTCAACATACTCTTTTTTAATCACAGTATATTTGGAAGCATATTTTTTGACTAATGCACGAATAAAGAAAATTAATGATATAATTAATGGTACAGCCATAATCGCCGCAAAGAGCAAATTAGAATAAGCAAAATTGTCATTAAACACACTTAACAAAAGTGAATACAGCGAACTACACACTCCATAACCAAAATATTCTGCCATGTTTTTATATACATATCCTTTATCCAAATCTTTTGCTGGCAGACACACTTGCAAGTAGTTCATTATGAATATGTGGTTGGCTGGTCGAATACTTGAAAATACATAGAACAAAATCAGCATGATAATAATAGATATTGCATTGACTGGTGCATATAGATAGATAAGTCCAGTCCCAATAATTGCTATTAAGACAACGGAACAAAATATAATTAAGCTTCGTACCCCAAATTTTAGTTCGTATTTAAATTGAAATTTACTAGCAAGTGAATTACTTAATCTATATCCTGCAAACAGGATACCAAACGACCATAAAGGAATAACTGCATTATTAGTTAATTCTTGTAAATAAACTTTTAAAACACTCGAATCAATTGATACAGTTCCTCTAAAAATTATACAATACGCCAACATCGCAATCATAAAACCTGACAAAAATGCTTTTTTAGTAGAACTTTTTCTTGATTTAGATTTTTTCGTGCTGGTTTCCACTTTGTTTTGTTTAATTTCAATATTGCTTGTTTGGAATTTGTTTGGTTCTTTCAATAATAAAGACAACAATTCCACCAACACCAGCACTGCAATCGCTGCTATAAAACAGATATAAGGATTATATTGATAAATATATGTTGCAAAAATTGAACAAATTGCATCTATGAAATAATAAATCCCTAAACCGCTACCATAGATTCTATTATACTCTTTATCTCGTTTCACCATTCTTAGAGTATCTGATAGTAAAATAGAAGTTTTCACATTGCTAATAATCATAAATATAGAAAAACATGCTTCTGCAATTACAAACACATAAAATTCTGTACCAAACATCACTAGCAACAAAAATATAATAACAAATAGATTGGCAATTTGACTTGCCAACAATGGTTTCATTTTTTGAATAAGTTTTGAAACTGGAATGCTTAAAATAAATGCCCAAATATATAATAATGAATCTAGCAAAATTGCTTGCGAATAACTTAAACCCTTAACATTTGTATAAAACAAAATTATTATAGTCCAAACAAAAATCACATCCCATGTGAATGCTAAATAAAAAGGGAACAATTTTATATTTCTGTTCATATAATAATTTTTTCTATCTTCGTTCATACACCTAAATGTTTATCAATATATTTTTTATTAAATCCGTCGAAATTATTAATTTTATTTTATCATAATTATTTTTTAAATGAAAACAATTTTAAATCTTTTTAATATTTAATTGATAAAAATGTATAATATTATATAATTTTTCAACAGAAATTTTGAAAAAATTAAATAAGCCACAAGATTTGTGACTTATTTTGCATCATACAAAGTTTTACCCTCATTGACTTCAACAAGTAATGGTACAGTCAGATTTATAACAGACTCCATCTCTTCTTTTAATATTTTCTTTACCTTACTGCTCTCATTCTCTACACAATCTATGACTAATTCATCGTGTATTTGTAATATCAATTTACTCTTTAATTTTTCGCTTTTTAATCTATTGAATACCCTTATCATTGCAATCTTTATTATATCACTAGCACTGCCTTGAAGTGGCATATTTTTTGCCACACGTTCAGCGAATGCTCGCATTACATGGTTGCTTGAATTGATATCTGGGATATGACGAACTCTTCCCATTATCGTAGAGACGTATCCCTTTTCTCTCGCTTTTTTTATACACTCATCTCCATAAGTTTTAACTTTTGGATATATCTCCATATATTTTTTTATGAATTGTGAAGCTTCTTTCTGACTGGTTTTTATGTTTTGACTAAGTCCAAATGCACTTATTCCATAAATTATTCCGAAATTAACCGATTTTGCCACTCTTCGCATACTAGAATTAACTTCCGAAATTGACACATTAAATATTTTACTTGCGGTGGCGGTATGAATGTCTTTTCCTGACAAATAGTCTGCAATCATGTTTTCATCACCACTAAAATTCGCCATTAATCTCAGTTCTATCTGATTATAATCCGCACTTATAATTGTGCCATTGGAGAATGAACTTGAAAACATCTTTCTAAGGGCCCTACCTTCATCATCTCTGATAGGAAGATTTTGCAAGTTTGGTTCTCTGCTAGACAATCTACCAGTAGAAGTAGAACGTTGCATAAAGGTGGTATGAATTTTACCATCAGATTGCACATAATTTAACATACCATCCAGATAAGTGCTAATAAGTTTACTTATCTTTCTATATCTGATAATATAATTGACAACTTCGTGTTTATCTGAAATTTCATTTAATACTTCAATGGATGTTCCTTTTTTGCCAGTATATTCAATTTTTAATTTGTCAAATAGCACAGACTGCAACTGTTTTGGACTATTTATATTGAAATTTTCGCCTGATAATTCATAAATTTTTTCTGTAATTTCGTTTAATTCTTGATGATAACTATTGCTCAATGTTTTAATTTGATTTGTATCTACCATGAAACCAGTTTTTTCCATATCAAACAAAACTTTTACTAATGGCAATTCTATATCACTATATAACTTTAATTGAACGTTATTAATCAACTTGCCTACGTAAATTTCTTTCAACATAATCAATGAATATGTCTTTGTCTCTGTTGAAATATTGTTCAATTTCAAAGCATCATCTAATGATATTTCTCCGTCCATTTCGTTTGCAATATATATTGCTAGCGATACATCAAAATAATTATTTATTTGAATATCATAATAATCCAAATCATGCATAAGTGCTTTTGCATCAAAACAAATTTTTTGTTTATTTCCAGAAAAAATCTCTTTAATTTTATCTAAATGTTTATTAAAAATTTCACTATTTTTATATAAAACATATTCGCATTCCTGAAACGAAAAAATAATAGTTAAATTATCTGCCGATACAGCAAATGAATCTGGTAAATTCTTTATCATATCATTTAATTCAACATTAGAATTTATTTCTAAAATTTTAGCGTTTTTGACAATTTCTTTTGTTTCTAAACTGGTATTATTGTGATTATCAAACCATTCTTTTTTGCCTATAATTGATTTAAAATCCAGGTCTCTCATCAATTCATATGTCTCTTGATTGAATGGAATTGTATATTCAAAATCTTCAATCTTACAATCAATATCAACATCTAATTTAATAGTTGCTAACTTGTACGAAAGATAAGCCATCTCTTTATTTTCAATCAATTTCTTTTGATTGCTACCAGTAATTTTGTCTATGTTCTGATATATATTATCAAGAGAACCATATTCTGAAATCAGTTTGGTCGCTCCAACTTTTCCAATTCCAGCAACTCCCGGTATATTATCAGAAGAATCTCCCATTATCGATTTCAAATCTATCACTTGTTCAGGATTGAGTCCAAATTCTTGTTTCAATACCTCCCTATCAACTTTCAGCACATTTGATATCCCTTTTTGCGTCAACCAGACGGTTGTATTGTCATTGATTAATTGTAATAAATCTCTATCTCCTGAAACCAAAATAAAATCAGCTTCGAATTTTCTTGATAGACTTCCAATTAAATCATCAGCTTCTATCTCTGATTGCTCTATTATTTTAATGCCCATAGCTGTTAAAAGTTCTTTTAAAATAGGAAGTTGTTCAGCCAAATCTTCTGGCATCTTGTCACGTTTTCCTTTATAATCTGCATACATGTTATGACGAAAAGTATGTTTTCCTGCATCAAATGCACATGCAAAATATTTTGGTTTTTCGCTTGATATCACATTTAAAATCATGTTTATGAACCCAAATACTGCATTACAAGGTTTACCTGATAAACTTCTTAGCATTGGTAATGCGTAAAATGCTCTATTTACTAAACTATTTCCGTCTATTATTACAAATTTTTCCATATTGTTATTATACCACAATTTGAATTAAAAACAAAACATAAATTAAATATATTGTCACAATATAAAATATTGTTTTCAACTTAAAATGATATTGTAAAACATTTGTATTTTATAAATTATTTGTAAAAACTCCTTGCCAAAATTAAAAATTTATTGTATACTATAAAAGTACTTATACGAATTAATGCTCGATTATCTTTCTTCCTACTTCGAACTTTGTTCTTGTAGGGACCCGTCTTGTGCTTTGATTTTATAAGCATGTTGACGAAATTGTTTATCTTAATCAAATTATGCCGGTGTGGCGAAATGGCAGACGCTCGTCCCAATCTGCACCTTTGTTAGATTGTTCGCTACGCTCGCAATTCTAATTTAGTTTGATTGCTCCTCTTCCTACTTCGAACTTCGTTCTCGTAGGGACCCGTCTTGTGCTTTGATTTTATAAGCATGTTGACGAAATTATTTATCTTAATCAAATTATGCCGGTGTGGCGAAATGGCAGACGCACAAGACTCAAAATCTTGCGAGGGCAACCTCATGTCGGTTCGACCCCGACCACCGGCACCATTAAAAAATACCTATTTTATAGCACTTTTATTAACTTTTAACATTTTAAAACATAGTTGATATTTTATTAATTGTTTATTTTGACCCCATTCTTCATACAAAAAACTAGCACATGGCTAGTTTTTTATTATTTATAAGTTAAATTTCTAATTCTGAATATTTTATTTGAATATTATAAATATGGAAAAACTATTTTAAATACTAACACTGCAAATATATAACTTAATAACATGCCTATTGCCAAAAACAATACTGAAACTATAATTTTGAAATATATTTTATCAAATTGTCTAATTAATAACAAATTAATCGCACCTAAAAATCCTCCAATCACTCCTCCTACTAAGCCGAACATTATACATGGAATAAATACAATGATTGACAAAACAATTTCATACCATGTCAGTCTTCTTTCTAATTCAATTTCATTTCCAAACATGGTAATTGTTGTTCCCGAAAACAAATTTCCTTTGATTTTAAATTGTTCACTAATTTCCCCATTTTTATATTCATATAGATTGCGATTGATTTTTGTGAGAATAATGCCGTCATACTTTATGGTTCGCCTGCCTGTCCAAATGTTTTCATCATAAACCAATACTTTATTCTGAGTCTTTTCATTATTAATTATTTTTCTCATTTTGTTCTCCTATAAGAGTTGGACTTTTATCTGTATACAAATTCCAAATAGCATTATCCCAATTTGACATGCAATATTCATAAATTGTATTTGCACTAGCAGAAATTCCATTGGTTTGCACATCATCTATACCGACAACGTCATTAGTTTCGGCATAATAGCAATTTTCAAAATTATCATAAATTTCATTCACAAATGTATAATAAGTGACCGATGCTTGCCTGTCTCTTATTTGATTGTAATTTACAGAACAAATTGCAAAACAATCTTGTACGGTTGAATTATATGCGAATGCCACTACATCCAATTGTTCTATTGTGTATTCGGCATTTATTGTAATTTCAGATTCAGAATAACAATTTTTCACATCGCTATTTGCAGAAAATCCTGCAATATAAGATTTTACCAAATCAGGTGCATAATAATATTGGTCTGACAAATTTACATTCATGCTTGTCTTTGAATAACAATTCTCTATTGTGCCGCCACTGCCTGAAAAGCCTGACAATGACAATTCTAAATCTTCCAAATATGAACTTGCACAAACTTCAACATACATAGTTAAATCTGCACTACATTTACTAATTTTTGTACTCACTGGATTACCAATAAATCCACCAATACTGAAACTATAATAATATGAATGTCTAGCATTTAAGATACCTTGTATATGACAATTCTCTATTGTACTGTTGAGTGCATGTCCTATTAAAGCACCAATATCTTCTCCTCGTGAAGTATTAAATTCTAAATTCACATTGACAAATGACACATTCTTTATTGTGGCACTATTGATATTTCCAAAAATACCTGAACTACCATCTCTCAAACTATTTCTAGATTCTGTTGATAGATTTGAAATGATATGATTGTTTCCCTCAAAAGTTCCTGTGAATTCATATCCTGTATAATGATTGTTTAAACCTATACTTGAAGTTAGTAGGTGCCCCTGCATATCAATATCATTTTCCAATGAAATGTTTTTTGTCCAATATTCATTGTTTGTTGTCAATTCGCTAAATGCTTGTGGAGTAGTAATAAGGACTGTTCCATCTTCATCTTCTAATATTTTGTATACAGCGGTTAGCTTAATATCTCCATGACTGCCTTTTACAATTGTATAACTTGAATATTTACTATTAATATCATCTGTATACCAACCCACAAATTCACAACCTGGTTTCTCAGGATTAGTCACTTTAAATGATTCAGTTTCAAAATTATATGTAGTTATATTAGGTGAAAAAACTGTACCTCCATTAAGAACATACGTAATTGTGTAATCAATAGGAGTATATTTTGCATATAGAGTGACTTCTCCAACATTTCCCTTAGGTATACTTGTCACTTTTTCGCCAGTAAAATCAGCATTGTCATACCAACCGTCAAAAGTATAATAGTTTTTAGTTGGTGTCACATCAATGTTATGTCTATCCAAAATTGTATAATATTTATCCTCCTCTGATAGAGTCAATTGACCGCCATCAAGTTGATAATTAATATTATATTTTGTAGCGCTGAATTTTGCATAAAGAGTTAAATTTCTACACATAGTTGGCAGAATTTTATCCACACGATTTGAATAATATTCTGAATCGTACCAACCTTCAAAAGTGAATCCATATTTAGTCGCCTCCAAAAGAGTGAAAGGTTCTGATAAAACACTATAAGTTTTAATATTAGCCGAATTGTTTACTCCACCATCTAAATAATAAACGACAGTGAAATCAATAGGAGACCATATCGCATAAAAAGTAATTGTTCTCTCAGTGTCTGTTAAATTAAACACCTCTTGCCCATCGCTGAAAGTGCTACCATTATATGACCAACCTAAAAATTCATAGCCTGCTTTTTCATATTCGTTAAGTAGTAAATTTGCTTTTTCATTATATTTGATTAACAAATTGTCCATTGTCGTATTATTTGCTCCATTGCCATCAAAGACAACTGTGTAAATCAAAACGTCCCATTGTGCTTTTAAAACAATTTCATTTTTATCATCACTTGTTAAATTATTAACAAATTCTTCATCTGTAAAAGTCTGACCGTTATAAATCCAGTTTTTGAACATATATCCAGATTTTTTAAACAAACATTTATTGAGATTTTGTCCCATGGAATATGTGAATTCTTGCTTCTCCATACTGCCAAATCCACCGTTGGCATCAAAGGTAATAGTATAAGTGATAGGAGTTAGTTTTACATATAATGATATTGATTCTTCAATAGGTTGATTTACATCAAACGGCTCAATGAAACTTGAATCTAGATAATAGCCTCCAAAAATATATCCTGTTTTTATGTAATTTTCTAAACGTTTACCTTTATAAATTTCTTCAATTTCTAATAATGATGAATTTTCATCATAGATATAAACATCTAAAAAGTTCTCAAAATATTCTTTAAGTGGTAAATTTATATCTCTTTTTATGTCCTTAATTTTATTAATCGGAATTGCCATATTCATATAATCAACCATGCCGTCAGTTAGCATTAAGGTTGTAATTCCTATTACTTTACCTTCTTCGTTTACTAGCACTCCACCACTGTTTCCATGTGTCATATCAACTGTCGTTTGTATATAATTGTTGCCTTCATAAGTATAAGAGGTTTTTGAAATAATTCCTTGTGTAAATGTACTATTGGCACTCCCCAATTCAAATGATTCTGGATAGCCAATCGCATAGACAGTGTCTCCAACAGAAATTTTATTGCTATCGCCTAATCTAACTGATTGTGAATGTTTGATATCTATTTGTATTATTGCCACATCTAAATTTTCATCACAACCAACAATACTTTTTATCTTATAAGTTTTACCATTGTTCAGTTGAACTTCTCCACTGGTTGAATTTTTGATTACATGATAATTTGTCACCGCCAAGCCAGAATCATTTATAAAGAACCCAGACCCTGCCAGTTTTTCCGTAGGAGTTTGTGCTGTAATACAGAAAACTGATGGGTCTACCATTTTATAAATTTTACTGCTTGAATATTTGACAGGAATCAAAAATGCACATAGAGCGAGAACTACCACTATTGCACTCAATGCTGCAATAAAATACCAAGGTTTTGATTGTAAAAAATTTGTTTTAATATTTACTAATTCTTCTTTAACTGTTTCATTATTATTTTTATTTACAATTTTTGAACCATTAGCAATTTCAAAGAATTCTGTCAATGTAATGCCAAATACTTTTGACAAGTTCTCAAGAGTATCCAAACTTGGTTCAGACAAATCATTTTCCCATTTTGATATCGCTTGATAAGATATGTTCAGTTTTTTCCCAAGTTGTTCTTGCGTTAACCCTTTTTCTTTTCGCAATTTTGCTATTGTTTTTCCATACTTTTTCAAGGTTCTTCTCCTTTTCGACATTTACATTATAGCATGCGAATATCAAAAATTTAATATTTTTTTCTCAACTAACGGTTGAATTTCACCCAATTTTGTTGAATTTATCAATATTTTAATAATCTTAATAATATTTTATACAAATAATTTAACATATTGTTATCAATTTTATTTTATATTACCTTTTATTACTTATTGATTTGAACCTTATATGAAATCTACTAATCCTCACTAATTTCTCGATTCTCTGAATTTTGAGATTTATTATTTTTATTTTTTACTATCAATTTCCCATCTACAATTTTATATTTCATAAATCTTATAAGAATATATGCTACAAACAAAACAATGCTCTGTGAAATCCTTCCAATATCCGTACAATATGGTGACATAACAAATACTGAAAGTATTGTCCATAATACCATCGTAAAAATATTTAATGTAGTATTAAGCGCAGGAGAGTATTCAATCTGAGTATAAATCCCTAAAATTATAGCATATGTATCCATCATCATATCTAAAACTTGGAATAACAAATAAACAACCACAATAGGAATAGAAACATCAATAAAAGCAACCAATATAAAAGTCATGATAACACTCGATAATGCTAAAATAATAGTATAAAAATATGCATTACGCATTTCTTTTTTGTAATTATATCTATTCTTTGCGATATCAACTTTTGCCACTGTATCACGTGCCGTCAACATGTCCCACTGCGTGTCAGTGCAAAGTGCAACCAAGTTTAAAGCAAGCAAATACTCCTCGCCCGCCTGAAAAGCATTTCTATAACCAAAAGTATAAATTACAAACATAAAAAGTGCATTGATAATATTACTAGATTCATAGCGTAAATTTTTAAAAAATTTGAAATCAATTTTAAACTTTTCAAACTGCCAAATGTATAAAGAAACTACGTATATTAACATTATGCCAAGAGTAATCAACAATGCAACAAAGGTATTTGGAATACACGCACATAGCAAAATTACAATTAAAAAATTGATAATGTTAAAACTGAATAGATGAATATTTGCCAGTTTTTCTTTATCTTCAAAATATAGTTTTTCTATAATAAATTGCACTAATGTTTGTTCAAATAATTGTGCTATCCCATAAATTACATAGATTTTGTAAAAGTCAATATTTTGACCAAAAAATGTGATATATTCATCTATAAATATTATTGGCAAAGAAAATATAATTATTGAAAAAATTGTGCCCCAAAGAATGCTATTCCAAACTGCGTTTTTATCATGTTCTTTCTCTTTTCGGATATTTGCGCCAGAGCCAAAAAAACAGCGAAATATTATCCAGACAAATTGAAATGCATAACAAATTGAAAATACATTTGCTATCCTGTCATCTCCTAATACAAAAGAAAGAATAATCCACGATAGAACGGGGATTATTGAGTATATAAATAGGCCACTTCCAATGCTAAATAGACGTTTCATATTTGAAATTATTTTTTCTTTTATATGATACCAAAAAAAATTAAAAATGTATATAAATTTATTAATTTTATGTAATTAAGGCAAAATTTTATTTTTGATTTAACTAATTTTAGTTTTTATCTTGATTTTTTGTTTGAATTTTACCATGTAAATTCTCTTTAACAATCAATTTGTTTTCAACTACTTTATATTTAGAAAATCTTATTACACTAAATGAAATAAATAACATTACACTTTGACTTATTTGTCCAATATCCGTACAATAAGGTGACAATATTAATAGTGATAAAATAGTTCTAATTATCATGGTAGATAAATTAAGCACTGTATTAATAATTGGTGAATATTCAATCTGGGTATAAATTGATAATATAGAAGTATATGTATCCAAAAACATTCCTATTATTTGAAAACTTAAATAAGTGATAAGCAATTTTGCAGAAACATTTATAAATGACACCAGTATTAATGACATTATAACGCTTGATAAACCAACTATAATTGTAAATATATATGCTTTTTTTATTTCGGAAGCATAATTATATCTATTTTTAGATATATCAACTTTCGCCACAATATCATAAGCAGTCAGCATATCCCACTGTGCATCTGTACATAGAGCCACAATATTCAGTGCTAAAAGATATTCTTCCCCTGCACTAAATGCATTTCTATATCCGAATAAATAAATTATTAGCATAAAAAGCGCATTGAACAAATTCGCAGACTCATATTTTATGTTTTTAAAAAATTTGAAATCAATTTTAAATTTTTGAAATTGCCAAACATACAGACATATTACATAAATCAATAATACAGCCAATGTGGCAATCAATGCGATAAAAGTATTTTTAATACAAGCACATAATATAATAAGAATCAAAAAATTTAAAATATTGAACACAAAAACATGAATATTTGCTAATTTTTCTTTATCTTCAAAGTATAATTTTTCGATTATAAATTGTAAGAGAGTTTGAACAAATAACTGTGTAATACCATATATGACATATATTCTATAAAATTCTGCATCCTGTCCGAAAAAATTTATATATTTGTCTACAAATATTATAGGAATTGAAAACACAATAATCGCAAAAATTGTTCCCCAAAAAATTCCATTCCATGTTGCATTATTATCGTGTTCTTTTTCCTTTCTAATGTTGGCACCTGAACCGAACAGACATTTAAATATCGACCAAACAAATTGAATTGCATAGCAAATAGAAAATACATTTGCTATCCTACTATCGTCTAATATAAATGAAAGAACTACCCATGAAAGAATTGGGATAATTGAATATATGAATAATGAACTTCCTATTCCAAATAATCGTTTCATAAATTAAAGAAAACACTTAGTTTAAATAATATTAACATAATTAATAAATTTTTTGGTAGAAATTTTAAATATTTGTAAAAAAAAACTTAAAATTTTAACTAACATAATATTTTTATTATAAAATTTAATAATTTGTAGTCAATAATATAATGACAATAATTGCAATTTATGATATAATATTTTTAATAAAAGGAAAAAATATGAACATTTGGACAGATATAGAGCCTTCAAGAATTAAACCTGATGATTTTTTAGCATGTATTGAAATACAGCAAGGGGACAAAACAAAATATGAATTAGATAAATCTACTGGACTTTTACTTATGGATAGAGTCCTATATACTAGCACCCACTACCCTATGAATTACGGTTTCATACCTTTGACTCTTAGTGAGGATAATGACCCTCTTGATGTGTTTGTTTTGTGCAGTCAACCTCTTGAAAGATTATGTATGGTTAGATGCTATCCTATTGGTGTAGTTATCATGACAGATATCAAGCAAAAAGATGAAAAGATTATTGCTATACCTTTTGGTGACCCACAATATAACTGTTATACTGATATTAAACAACTACCAAAACATATATTTGATGAATTGCAACACTTTTTATCTGTTTACAAACAACTTGAAGACAAAGAGGTTAAAGTCGAATCTCTTGGCGATTCTAAGAAAGCAAAAGAAATTATAGTTGAAAATCTAATTCGATTTAAAGAAAACTTTAAAAAATAATGCCATAAATATGGCATTTTTTTATTTTCTATATGGTTAATTAAAAATAATAATTTTTTCAATAATTCTAATTAAATTATACGCCAAAATTTTAATTATTATTTATGAAATGAACTTTGATATAAGATAAAATTTTATCTTTGTCATTCTCTATCTTTTCATTTATTACTGAATCTAACGCAAAGTTTAATGCTTCTTTTATTTGAGAACCAATATATCCCAATTTTATCATATCAAAGCCATTCACCGCTAATTGTTTTAAACTAAAACAGTTATTTTCTGCTACAACTATATCTATAAGTTCTTTTATTTTATTCAATCTAATTTGTCTATCTCTATATTCTGGATTTTGACCAAAATTATCTCCTATTTGAACTTCTATCAGTTTTTTGAATAAATCTTCACCTAAACGATTCAACCAACGTTTAACTGTTTTGATATCGTCATTTAATACTACATCATGATATTTAATTAAAGTAATGACCTGATTTTTTGTATCATTATCATATTTTAGACGATTAAGAATATTTCGTGTAATCTTTTCGCTCTCTAACGCATGTTGATAAAAATGTCCATTACCACTTTCGTCCATTGTAAATACCGATGGTTTTCCTATATCATGAAACAACAATGTTAATCTAACAATCAAGTCTTTTGTTGATGAACTTAAAGCATAAACAGAGTGAGTATAAACATCATATATATGATATTTGTTATATTGATTAAAACCAATTATTTTGTTTAACTCTGGAATAACAACGGAAAAAATATCCGAAAATTGTAGCAAAACTTCTTTTACATTATCACCTAACAATATTTCATTCAATTCATTTTGGATTCTTTCATTAGAAATGTTTAGCAAAAGTTGCTTATTCTCTCGCATAGCAATGATAGTTTGTTCTTCTATTTGAAAGTTTAATATGCTAGCAAATCGCAATCCTCTTAATATTCGCAATGCGTCTTCTTTCATTCGTTGATTTGGGTCACCCACTGCTCGAATTAGTTTATTTTTTAAATCTTCTTTACCACCAAAATAATCAATTAATTTTTTATTATAAGCCATAGCATTGATTGTAAAATCTCTCCTAAGCAAGTCCTCCCTCAATGAATTGGTAAATTTTACAAGATTTGGGTGGCGGTTATCTATATAATCTCCATCTATTCGATAAGTCGTAATTTCTATTGGTTGATGATTGTAAATTAAAGTGACTGTTCCATGCTTTAAACCTGTTTCTATTAAGTGATAATCCTTAAATACATTTTAATTTCTTCTGGTTTTGCATTTGTAGTAATGTCTATATCATTATTTTCATGATGAAGTAAAAAATCACGCACAGCACCACCAACTAAATATGCTTCATAACCTGCTTGTTCCAACTTATTAATCACAAATTTTACTTCATTAGATAATTTCATAATATCATTATAACAAACAATTAAAATATTTTCAATTTTATTTTTTATTATATAAAAATATAACATTAATCAATTGCAGCTATTTTACATTTTATTTTAATTAAAAAAATAAAAAATCCTAAAATTTTAGGATTCTTTATTCTATACTTCTTCAAACTGACTGTTATACAATTCAGCATAAAAACCATTTTTCGCTAGCAATTCTTCGTGATTGCCCATCTCTATAATATCGCCATCTTTCATGACAAGTATTATATCGGCATTTTTTATAGTCGACAGTCTATGAGCAATTACAAATGAGGTTCTATTTTCAGTCAATTTATCCATTGAATTTTGAATTAAAATTTCAGTTCGAGTATCTACACTACTGGTAGCTTCATCGAGAATTAACATAGGTGCATTTTCTACCATTGCACGTGCGATAGTCAATAATTGTTTTTGTCCTGCACTGATATTAGTATTATCATATAAAATTGTATCATATCCGTTAGGTAGAGTCTTTACAAAATGGTCTATTCCGCATTCAACGCAAGCATTGATAATTTGTTCATCCGTCACGTCTTCTCTGCTATATCTAACATTATCTTTTATCGTTCCTTGGAATAGCCATGTATCTTGAAGCACCATTCCAAAAATTGAATGCACATTTTCTCTTGTCAACTCTTTTATTGATACACCATCAATCAAAATATCCCCATCTGTCACGTCATAAAATTTCATAAGTAAATTCACAAGAGTTGTCTTTCCTGCACCAGTAGGACCTACTATTGCCACTTTTTGTCCTGCCTTTATCTTAGCTGAAAAATCTTTAATGATTATTTTTTCTGGAACATAACCAAATTTAACATGTTTAAATTCCACATTGCCCTTTATCTCTGAATTTTCGAGTCGCTTTGTCAAATTCGATTCATCACTTAACTCTGGTTGTTCTAAAAACTCAAATACTCTTTCACTTGCCGCTGCTGCAGATTGTAGATTTGTCACACCCTGTGCCATTTGAGCTAATGGTTGAGTGAAAAGACGAATATATATCATTATTGCTATAATTACAGAAAAATTAATTATATTATAATAAACCAACACTGCACCAACAACACAAACTACTACATAACTAAAATTTCCAATAAACCCCATTATTGGTTGCATCAATCCAGAATAAAATTGAGATTTCCATGCACTCTTATATAATCTTGTATTTTCCTTTTCAAAGAATTCTCCCGTCTCTTGTTCTGCATTATACGCCTTTATAATCTCTTGACCAGAATAACATTCTTCAACAATCCCATTTACTTGCCCTAACACAGCCTGTTGTTCCATAAAATATTTTTGAGATTTAGAGATTATGACTATCATTATGACAAAACCTATTATTGTCGCAATTACACCTGAAAGTGCCATAATCCAATTTGTGACAAACATCATAATTAATGAACCAATAAATAGTGCTGCCGCTCCAACTAATGTATTGACCGAATTGTTAAGTGCCTGACCTATTGTATCTACATCATTTGTCACCCTACTTAACACTTCTCCATAACTCATACTGTCAAAATATTTTAACGGCAATCTATTAATTTTATCACTAATCGCTGTACGAAGGTTCTTGCTGACCCTTTGATTTACAGTAGCCATCAAAAATCCTTGGAAGAAATTTGCAAAATAAGAAATTATATATAATATCACTAAAAATATTGCAATTTTAAATATGCTATCCAAGTTTATTTTTGTCTCAGTATTTAGCCATATATTTAATGTATTATTACTATATCCTATACCAATATTTTTATCATTAAAATTTACAAATTCATTTTCTTTAATGACATCAAATTTTTCACTACCAACAAATTCTGTATAAGTTTGCTCTCCTTGAATAATCTCTATTGTTAAAGTAATCAAATCATCTGTGCTATCTTGATTATTATAATCTTCATATTGCAATATAAATGAATAATTTTCACTCTCAATTTTTAATTCTTTTTCTGTCTGTAATGTAGATAATTGCTCGTCTGTCAGGTCAATATTTACACTGACTCCTTTCTCAATTATATCTGTCATTTTGCTTAGTCGATTAGGTCCAACCAATGTACAAACTGTGCTGATAATAATCAAAACTATTGCAATTACAATCATGAATAAATATGGTCTCAAACTAGAAAATAACTTTTTGATTGAGGCTTTGAAATCTTTTGCTTTGTCTACTTTATTAACTCTATTAGGCATTTTTCAATTCCTCCTCACTTAATTGTGAAAGCGCTATTTCTTTATACACTGGGCATGACCTCAATAACTCTTCATGTTTACCCGTGCCAACGATGTTTCCTTCATCTAGCACTATGATTTTATCTGCATCTTTAATTGTCCCTATTCGTTGAGCCACAATCATAATAGTTGTTCCTTCAAACTCTTTATTAAGTGCAGAGCGCAAAGCTTTATCTGTCTTATAATCAAGTGCTGAAAAAGAATCATCAAATATCATAATTTCTGGATTTTTAGCAAGTGCCCTAGCAATAGACAATCTTTGTTTTTGTCCACCACTGACATTTTTCCCGCCTTGACTTATATGTGAATTTATACCTTTATCCATCTTAGATACAAAATCAGAACTTTGCGAAATTTCTATCGCTTTATGTATATCCTCTTCATCAGGTTTTTCATCTTCACCACCTAGTGCGACATTTGACAATACTGTTCCGCTAAATAAAACTGCACGTTGAGAAACATATCCAATTCTATCACGCAAATCTTTTAGTTTGAAATCTTTAACGTTTTTGCCATCAACCAAAACCTCTCCATCGCTCGCATCATAAAATCTTGGAACTAAATTAATCAAAGTAGACTTTCCACTACCAGTAGAGCCAATAAAAGCTACAACTTCACCTTTATTGCACTTAAAGTTGATATCTTTCAGCACATATTCATCAGCATCTTGATATTTGAAAGAAACATTCTTAAATTCAATCTTCCCTTGCTCATTTGATTCTATAATTACACCTTCACCATCTTGAATACTTGATTTAGTATTCAACACTTCATTGATTCGCCTTGCAGAAACGCTCGCTCTCGGTAGCATAATAAACACTATTACAAGTAGCATGAACGACATCACTATTTGTACAGCATAAGAACTAAACACTACCATGTCAGAAAAGATAGTTAATTTGTCTGGTGTAAAAGCTGAATTAATCAAAAATGCTCCTATCCAGTAAATTGCCAAAGGTAATCCGCTCATTACTGCATTCATTAATGGACTAAGCAAGGACATCGCTCTATGTGCTGTCAAATTCGTATTAGTCAGTTCCGCATTCGCAGTTTCAAATTTATTCTTTTGATATTCTTCTGCGTTATATGCCCTAACAACTCGAAGGCCTGTCAAATTTTCACGTGTAATTCTATTTATATTATCTGTCAATGTTTGCATCTTTCTAAAACGTGGTAATACGAACGAAATAATTGTAATCACAGATAAAATTAATACAATTACAGCCACAGCGGTTGCTATTGACCATTGATAACTTTTTCCGCTTATTTTTACAATTGCCCATATCGCCATAATTGGTGCTTTAATCAATGCGGACAATCCCATTACTATAAACATTTGAATTTGTGTTATATCATTTGTTGAACGTGTAATTAAACTAGCAGTAGAAAAATTTTTAATTTCATTCGAAGAAAAACTTTGAACTTTATTAAATAATTCTGACCTAATTTTTTTTGATACTCCCGCTGACACCTTTGCCACTATGTATCCAACAATTATTGCACATATTGCACTAGTGATAGCACATACTAACATTTTTCCACCAGCTAAAAGTATCTCGCTAATCATCTTGCCTTCTGTCTGAATCAAAACAGTAATTTCACTCATATAATCAGGAATTTCTAATTCCAACCATACTTGCAACATTACTAATCCAACAATAAGTAGCATACTTAACCATTGTTTTTTATTCAGTTGCCTGCATATCAATTTAAACATAAATTCTCCTATAAATAGCTTATTTAATATATCATACAATTAGTTGAGTTGTCAACTAAATATAAATTTATTTTATAATTATTCTTTCTAAAATATTACCATTTTATATTTATTTTATTTTTTATTATTTAGTTAATATTTTTTAATCAAATTTATATCTTATCAATTATTTATTAATTTTATTATAATCATAATTAGATAAAATTTTATATACTATGAATATTTTTTATTACATAATTATTCAGTATTTATTAAACCAATTTAAATCCTAAATACAATAATGAACTTAAAAAAAAGATAAGTCCTATGGGCTTATCTCTTTTAGGCTGGTGTATTCTAAGCGTAGTATTATGTTGTCTTCCGTTTTGTAGCGGAGTTCTATTGTGTCTTCATTATCTATCAGGGTATATTCCTTCTCTCCTATGCGGATTATGTAGCCATTCTCTGTTCCTTCTATTTCTCCTTCTCCGTTTACCTCATATACCCCGTCTCTTATCGTTAGCTCTATCTTTCCTATACCTGTCTCGGTTAATACTATCTTAGTTAATTCTCTATCTGTATTTCCTTTACTGAACCTTAGTGTTGCATTCTCACCATAACCTTGTCCTCCCATCTCTATTCCATTGATTGGGTTCTCTTCTCGGCTTGGTGTACCACTCTCTTGCTCGCTTAGGTCTCGGTAGATATA
>CALWFB010000006.1 GCA_944377485.1 uncultured Clostridia bacterium
TCAATTGATAATGTTTTACCTTGATAAATATAATCTTTATCTAAATAAACTCCACCACGATTTATGCCACCACAAAAAGTTTGTATTGGATAGCGATAAGAAAGTGATTGAATATGTCTTCGAACAGTCATTTTAGATATTTCAATTTCATCTGCAATTTCTTGCAAAGTATGCACTTTATTATCAGATAATAAATTTAATATATCTGCTGTTATGCTTGACTTCTTCAAGTCCACCTTCTATCACCTCCTTTTAATGTCTTTTTGTTTTGACACGCATATCTTAGCAATGTCGCGTGTTCACCATTTGAACACGCGGGAAAAGTTTTTTTGATTTTTTAAACAAAAAAAATCCCAAGCGATTTATTCGTATTCGCTTGGGAAATTTGATGATTTTTGTCGAAAATAAAAACCCAGCGAGCGATTGAATGATTTTTCAACCGGAACGCTGGGTTCGCTAATGGTTATTTTAATCTATAAATTCCATGACAATATAAAGTTGTCTTTTACATTTTAAACATTTCATATCATGAACAAAATGCTTTTTTCTTAGACGAGTTGGTTTTGATATTAAAATTTTGCTTATAGCACTATCATCACTTGACACACACTCGCCCAAACAACGCCCACAATGTGGACAAAAAAGTTTGTTAGTCAATGAATATCGCCTCCTATTTAAAACTATGAATTACATGTTTTACAATACCTTGAATAATCACATTATCTGCTAAAATATCTTTATATTTTGGATTTTCAGGGTGCAAGTAAATGTGACCATTTCTTTTGTGTAATGTCTTAACAGTTGCAGAATCTTCAATCAAAGCGACAACAATATCTCCTTCTTTTGCTGTATCGCAAAGTTCAGCTACTATTAAGTCTCCATCATTAATGCCAACACCTATCATACTATCCCCTGAAGCATGCAACATCATTGACTTTGCACTTCCAAAAATAGCTGTAGGTAATTGATATGTCTCTTCAATATTTTCTTCTGCAAAAATTGGAGTTCCGCAAGCAATAGTTCCGACCAACGGGGCGATTATTGTCTTTCCTTTGCTTAAATTGTTTGGTATGATTATTTTGCCAATTGTATTCTTTTGTAACATTTTTCGTTCTTGTAATACATTTACATACTTTTGAGCAGTAGCAAGACTTGGAAAACTACAGCCCTTTGCTATTTGCCTAAAAGATGGAGAACGACCTTCGTTTTTTTGAAATTCTTTGATAAATTCGAATACTTTTACAACTTTATCTTCACTTATCACTTTCATACCAACTCCCATTATAAACATACATACTGTATGCTTATGGTTACATTATAGAACATTTGTTCTAAAAAAGCAATAGTTTTTAATAAAAAAATTGGATTCTTTTAAATCCAATTTTTTATTATTGATATTAAAAATTAATATTTTAATTGTGGTAAAACTATTTTCAAAATATGTATTAATACATCTACAACTATCGAATTACCTGCTTGTTTATACATTTGAGCACGAGAAACCACAATTTTAAAATCATCAGGAAATCCCATTAAACGTAAAGCTTCTCTTTCTGTTAACATCCTCAATTCGCCATTAACATAATGGTAATTATCAATTCCAGCTCTATGTCTATTACCCATTGTTGCTAATAATGTTCTTGCTATTTTCAAATCAACTTCTGGTTTTTGATAAAAGGTTTTTGTTCCCGGTTTTAATACATATGCTTTTACTTTAGGTGATAAGAAATATCTTTTATCGACTTGTTCACCACCAGCAATAACTTCCAATTTCCCATTAATAGAAACAAAATTTCCTTCTTTGCAATTTTCTTGTAAAATATCTTTTACATTAAAATATACATTTTTTTCTGGAGTAGGTGGATATTCAAAATTATTTTTAAGAAATTTTTCTTTATAACCTACAACATATAATCTTCTTCTATTTTGCGGAATACCATAATCTTTAGCATTTAAAAGATCAAATTTATACTGATAATTCAATTCATCAAATGTAGATTGTATTACTTTCCATGTATTACCACCATCGTGTGTATATAAACCTCGAACATTTTCATATAGAAACATTTTTGGTTGAATCTCTTTTACCAATCTAGCAAATTCATAAAATAAAGTTCCTCTTGTATCTTTTAATCCACCACATTTTCCTACCGTTGAAAAACTTTGGCATGGACTTCCGCCAATTAGAATATCAACTTTACCAGTAAAATCTTTACCATCAAGCAACTTTATATCATAGAAAAACATGTCATCTTTTATTTTATAATTTGCTTCATATGACTTTTTTACATAATTTTCTTTTCTTGAATGCGTTTTATATAAATTTTCCACATAATCTCTTTTTTGGGCTGGGCCTTCAAGAGATAAAACTTTTTCGAGTTCTTTATCAAAATCTATATTCTCTAATGGAATATTGCCATTATCACAAGCAAAAACAATTTCATATTCTATACCCATTCTTTTTAATGCCTGTTCAAACGCGCCAATACCACTAAATAACGTAGCTATTCTTAACATATTTCACTCCTATATCAGTTTATATTTTAATAGTTGTTTTACTATTTCTTCCAATACATTAACAACTATTGAATTCCCAGCTTGTCGATACATTTCCACATCATCTACAACAATTTTAAAGTCATCTGTAAATCCCATAAGTCTCAAACATTCTCTTGGTGTCAGCTTTCTAACCACCCCGCGAACATTATTATAATAACCTATATATGCATTATCAAGAATATCTTGTCTATTTTTTATTTTTTCATATTCTTCAAAAACAAAATCACCATTCCAATTAAATTGTTGATTTGCTTTTTGTGTGGATATTATTTTACTATTTATTCTTGCTCTTTTATTTGTTGTGACAAATTCAAATCCTTTTTGTTTAAAATAATACTTTACATCAACATTACTTTCTAAAAAATCAAACATTGTTTTAGTTAATTTTTGTTTTTCAAGTGTATCTGGTAACAAATTTTCTTTTAAAGTTCCTACTAAAAAAATTCTTCTTCTATCTTGTGGAATTCCAAAATCTTTTGAATTAAGTTCATAAAATTTTATATTATATCCCAATGACATAAAAACATCTTTAACAACTTTCCAAGTATTCCCTTTATCATGACTAAGTAACCCTTTAACATTTTCATATATAAATGCTTTTGGCTTACATTCATCAATTATTCTAGCATAATCATAAAACAAAGTTCCTCTAGTATCATTTAACCCCGCTCTTTTCCCAATTATAGAAAAACTTTGGCATGGACTTCCTCCAACAATTAAATCCACTTTATCTTTGTATTGATTTGCATTCAAAAATCTAACGTCTTGATAAAAATGCTTTTTTGATAAATTGTAATTATTCAAATATGAACATTCCATTTTGTTTTCTTTCTTACATTTATGTTCATATAATTCATCTATATATTCTTTTTGTTTATCATAAGGTAAATTTTTTATCTCATTGTTAATTTCATCTACATTTAATGAAATGTTTCTTTCCCCATTATCGCAAGCAAATACTATTTGATGTTCTATACCCATTTTCTTTAATGCTTGTTCAATTGCGCCAATACCACTAAAAACAGTTGCTAAACGTATCATTTTTTTCTCCTATGTATTATTTAATATTATAAGTTTCTTCAAATGTAGATTTCTTCATAACATCAACTTTCCAATTAATAAAATCAGCAATAAATATTAAATCATCATCAACCGTAAATCCACCTTTTTTCATTTTTGCTTTTATTATTTCATTCATTGATCCATTTGTTTTTGTTTTATTCGTTTCTTTATCTAATAAAGATACTTTTAACTGGAATTGACCGTTTGGTTCATTTGCATTAATTGTTATTTTCACAAACTTATTTTTTAAACCTTGACAGTTAAAAATTTTATCACCATATTCTCCTAAGTTTTTTTCTCTTCCAAGAAAATATGCCGTAACAGGATTTTCAAACCTATGTTCAATATCCAACAGCCCAAAATACAAACTATTATCAGAACCCACCGCTAATTTATTTGCATTAGTCATTTTCCTTGCGATAATAATTCCATTATCTTTTATTTCATAATAAAATTCAAATTTTGAATTAACAACTCTCTTTTTCATATTGCTCCTTATTCTGAGAACCCTTCAATTCTCAATTTATTTAATGCTTCCATAGCACGTTTACTTTGTTTGTCCGAAAGTATCTTGCCACTTGTTGCTAATTTAATTATAGAAGATTCTTCAAAAGTTAATAATCTATGTTGTTGTCCCCATAATAGCGCTGATTTCCAAAAATCTTGACCTTTGTTATAAACTTCCATTATTAAACTGCAATCATCTTCTATTTTTTGATTGTATGTCGCATTCTTCCTTTCTTCATCAACAAATTCTTTTGATACTAACGCTGATAATGTATTTTTAGAAAAATCATAATTTATAGATTTTATACCTTTCCAACAAGCTTCTTTTTTACACCATTCGGACACATTCATTATTTGTCGATCTTCATTTGTAATTTTATCGAAAATTATTTTACTTAGTTTTGTTAATTCTTTTACAATTTCTGGATTAAGTTCTTGATGTTGCCAAACATATTTAAAATTATAAGAAAATTGTGGATATTTTGTTTGTAAAACGTAAAAAAACTCTGAAATTGTATATGTTACAATATTAGCTCTATATCCCTTTTCATACCACGGTTGATTAAGTATAATATCTTCTAATTTTTTAAACATAATTGCATGGCATACAGCTTCTTTAAAATAATTTTCATTATAATTTGCATTATGTTTTTCCCAGTCATCAGTAATTACCTCGGCAAAAGATAGAAAATTCCTTTGAGCACCTTTACTTACTTCGTATGGTTTTTGATTGTAACTATTCAAATACTTTGCTAAATCGGTTTTTGTTATTAACTGTTTTTTAGGATTTTCCAATAAAAATTTTGATTTCATTGCAGGTGTCAACTTCATTTGTTCTTGTGTATATTGCCCTCTTGCTCTTTCATAATACCATCTAGTATGATATTGTGCGCCATTAACAGCAGGAGCAAGAATTTTCCTAGATAATTGTTCAAAACGTATATGAAATTGATGATTAGAAAAGAAATCTGCTTCACTTACTTTGTTTTGACTATTAGCACATCTTGCTATTTCAGGAATTATATATGGAGCTTTTTCTAATGGTAAAATCGAAATTTTCGCAGGCACTAGAATATTGCTTAAATCAACACCTTTTTCTTTCGCATTTGTCATAGATAAAGAAGCTGTTGTTTGTCCACCATTAACAATTTGTAAAGACTTTATTTTTTTTATAAAAAGTCCCTCATTTGTATTATCTAATTCAATATTAGTTGCCGTTGCTGCTATACCATTATTGTATGCAAAAAACATTTGTGGTTCAGTTAAAATAGTTCTTTTTATTCCACTATTAACTTTACCTTTCAAACTCAAAAATGAACGAACATTTCCTTCAAGTAATCGTCCACCGAATTCGTCATATATTTTTACCAAAAATTCTGCTGGAATTATACAAAGATAAGATTCATAATTTGCATTTTCCATATTTGCTTTAATACATGGTATACCTTGCTTTGTATAGTCGTCTACATTTATTTCTATATCTTCCTTACCACTTGTTGATTGTTGAAGTTTGTAAAATCTTGAAATATCCCACAAGTGATATTCAATATCTATATCATTATAAGTTTTTGATTTTATGGTTTTGATTCTTTCACTCGCAATACCGTCACAAACTAAATATATTTTAATCTTTCTTATATACTTTGATTTTAATTTAGTTTGCATATCAAGTGCAAACTCATATCCAGCAGCACTTTCTTCTCCATTTTTAATTATGTAATCATTTTCATCAATAAATACTCCAACTCTATCAAAGTATTTTTGTGCAATTGTTTGATTAATTATTGTTGGTGTGGATGATCCATCATAAATACAACAAATTATATATAATGTCATATCACTTTCATCAAAAGCATATCCATCTATTTCAAATTTTTTATTATGGCTTGCTGTCCCCTCATAATGACATTCTTGAAAATCATTAAATTCTTCGGCGTCACTAAGGATATTTGTAGTATATTTCAAAAACTCTAATTTTTGATAGTTCAAATTTACATTTGAATTTAATTTAACATCTTGCAAAATTGAATTTCTAAAATCTATTAATTCGTCATTTGTCATAAAATATCTCCCTTATAAAATTTTTCTATTTCAGAAGTTGATATTTCATATTTTAACGCAATTATTTCATTAGGAATAATATTTCTACGAATCCTAGGGAAATTGCAATCTACCAAATAAGTTTTCATTCTTTTCATTTCAAAAGTATAATTATTGTATTCTTCATCTTTTATATATCCAAAATTAAAAATTATCTCTTCAAATTTTTCTTTTGCATTTATATTCTTTAATCCATTTAGCGTGTTTTCAATTAATTCATTTAGATTTATTGCATGTGAAGATGTTGAAGCTGTTTTGTTCAATTCTATGACAATTAGTTTCCCATCTTCATTCGTATCCAATTGTTCAATAGACGATATTTCTATACCTTTGGCACCAGAATTTATACTTTTAATTTCAAACCACGTTGAATTAATAACAAAATCTTGATCAGCCCCCATAGTTCCAAGCCACGAATTTATTGCTTTTTCTTCACCAAAAGTTGGTATCATATATTTTTTTAAAAAGAGTATTTCTCCAATTAGTCCCTTAATTTCAGATTCTGAAAGTATTTTTAATTTTTGTTTTGCAAATAATTCACGCCATTTTAAATATCTATTAATTATTGCCGCATTACCATTTGTTTTTTGAGAATACCTTGTTGATTCTATAATATCACTACAAAAAATATAAAATAGATCTTCTATAGTTTTATCTTTTAATTTAAATGTTAGAATGTTCTCATTGTCTTTTTTATATTCATTTACAAGAATTCCTTTTGATGATTTAACATCTCCAAATTCGATCTTAGAGATAACAAATAAAGTTTTTAGCCCCTCATCACTTAACCCTAAAAATATGTCTAATGGATGTTTAGCATCTATTCTTTGCATAGTGCTACTTCTACTAAAATTGTCAAAAAATTGTTTCACTTCCTGTTTATCCATTTACATATCCTCCTCGTCTTCAAATGTATCTCCATATAATTCCCTAAATTTAATTAGATTGATTACATATTTAATCGTTATTATCTTTTCATCATTTGTTGTTGGAAATCCAATACTTAATCCGACAATTGGCTTATCAAACTTATCTAATTGCTTCTTAGTCTCTTTACATATTAAATTTGTTTCTTTGTCAATTATATATGCTTTTGGTTTAATCAAATGGATAATTAAAATGGGGTTTCTTTTTATGCCATGTAAAAACACTTTATCGCTTACCGATTTACCAGTTGCTTTTGTATAATCTTTTTCCATTTTTGCTGCTGTTTTTTTATCTAAACCTAGTTTAGTGGTATAAGTTCCACCAAGCCTTGCATTTGAGAATTGTAAAGCAGATTTACTAGGAATATATTTAGCACTTCTTGATATAAGCATTGTTTTAACATTATTGGTTACATTGTATTCTTCTCCTGAACCAGTAGCAAATGAAATATCCCAAAAATCAAAATTACCATCTTCATCATTGTCAATTATTTTTGCTAATTCTTCAGTTTGAAAATCAAAATTGAAATAATTTGATTTGTATCTCTTTATAAATGAAGTAACAATTTCTTTTGGAACATTTTGCCATAAGTTTGGAGCTCCTATGATATTAAAATCATTGCACTTGTATTTATTATCTAATGATACTAATAAAGAGATCAAATCATCATAATTTTTATCATTAATACTGCTATCACTATTAACAATTGCCGTTTCTAATACTTCTCCACTAATAGAAACAGGAATTTCTATTGATTCCGTGCTTCTCATTTTATTTCTTGCAGTAACTAATAACGAAGCTTTATCGGAACGAACCTTTAACCCAAAATCTATTGGGCTTTTATTTTCGCCTTCCATAATTTTAATTTCTTCTCTTAAATCATCACTTGCCCTAGATATATAAGAATACCAATCAATAGCTTCTTGTGATAACCAAATTCTACACAAATCTTCATAGCCAGTTCTATAACCAAACCACCTACCCATTTGCATTAATGTATCATACATTTTTGAATTTCTATAAAAATAACTTATTATTAATCCTTCAAGTGTTAACCCTCTTGATAAACTATTACCTCCAATTGCTATTAATCGTAATCCATCTGGATATTCAGAATAATTCAAATTTTTTGCACCATTTGATTGGTTAACAACACGAACTACAATAGGGCCAATAGATTCTGATAGTTTACATTGTATTTGACTCCACGTAAATTCAGTAGTTTTTGCATAATTCTTTTCCCAATAATATTTTAATTTTGCAATTGTTTCACATTTAAGAGCTCTTTCTTCATCTAATAAACAATTTGCCTTAATATCTCTTTGAATATTTCTAACAAAAGCATCAATTATTTCATAAACTTGATTCTGAACTTTTGTAAATCTACTTACATTAACAAGCATTGATCTATGTGCTTTATTTTTCTTACGTAAATCACGAATAACATTTGCAATCATAAATGTATATAATGCTTCATATAAATCCTCAGGTAACTGAGAAACAGCATAATCACTTTTATGAGATTCGGGTAAGAATTTTGAAATTTCCTCATCATTTATTACTTTTAACATATATCCATGTTTTGATTGAACTGTTTCACCATCTTCATTCGTTGTTGGGAAAATTGTCCTAGCACCAATATAATTTGATGGTGCATCCAAAGCGTATATAAAGTCACGAGGAAATAAATCTTCTCCAATCATATCATTATCCGTCTCAGGGTTTATAAATATATTAGCAAAAGGCGTAGCTGTAAAACCAACATAAGTTGCTTTTGTAAACATATTTAATATCTCTCTTATTTTTCTATTGATTGCTGTTGGATCTTCTTCACTACTTTTTGTATTTATGGACGCATTATCAGCTTCATCATCAATTACTAATATTGGTTCATCTACTTTTGGTAAATATCCTTTACTTAAATTTAACCAATCTATAACCCTTTCTAATATTGTTTTATTTTTTTTAATTACTAATAAAATTGGTGCATTAATATTTGATATTGTCGCAACAAGATGTGTTGCAGCAGCAGTATTAAAATCAGAACTTGTTGATGTTAAAGATAAAGCATTTATACTACTATCAAACTTACCTACACCTACAAAACTATTTGTTTTTTTCTTTATAATTGACAAACTATCAAGTCCAACAAAACCCTCATCAAGTCTAACTTGTGTTTGCTTTCTTAAATTTTCTAGTGTTCCAGTAAGCAATACAATCACTTTATATCCTACATCTGCTGCCTTATTAATAAGTGCTGTATAATTGGCAGTTTTACCTGATTGTACATCTCCTATAACTAATCCTCTTCGATTAAATGGATCTCCTTCTGGGTCTCCTAACAAATCTATTATTCTATCTGAAGAAGCGTCAATAGAGTTAACCACATTACTAGCAAACTCTTTGTCAACTGTAAGATAATCTCTATATCTTAACCAAAATTTCATAGGTTTAATAGCTCTTCTACTATCAAACCATTTCTTATGAATACCGTTACCTTGAACAACAGATCCTAATGTCATAAAAATTTTATATTTTGCATTTATTTCGTTTTTTATTTCTTCTTTTTCTTCTTCAGTAATATTAAACAATAAAGAGAATTTGTTTATATTTGTTACTATATCATCCATTGTAACAGTATCTAGCTTGCTTAATAATGTGTTAAGTAAATTAATTACTGTTTCCTTATTTGTCATTTAACATCTCCTCCTTAATTTTGTTTATTATGTGAATATATTTATTAAAAGGTTCTATGGTTATCAAACTATTTACTAAATCTTTCATTTCAAGACCTGCTTTCTCCCCATTCTCAATATATTCCATCATTTCTTTGAAAATAAATTCATCATTTGGTTGCTGTGAAGCAATATTACCTTTACTTACATCAACATAGACAGCATCATAAGGAAAAGAATCCTGAATTAAATTTATAAATTTTTCAAACTTACTTTTTTCTTCTATAGTTAAAGAATTTTCATATTGTTTTACAATTGGGTGATTTTGATTGATTTGATATGAATAATTTCCTCTATTTTCAATTTTAACCCAAACAGAATTTATATTTTTTGAGTTAACATTTCTACCTCGATATGTAAAAACTTTTTCACTTTTATCTACAATATTTTTTATAATATTGCATAAATTAATTTTAATAACATCAGGTAAATTAGCAGAAGATTTTTTTATATCTATTTGCCAAATTGAATCTAATGTATTAGGTATATCTACCATAACTCTTGCTAATTTAAATAGCTCTTCTTGTCTTGACATCTTAAACCAAGTTCCCCACTTAATTAACCTTTTATTCCTATAAATATAAAAACCTTGGTTTCTCTTAAACCCATCTTCTCCACCAACCATATATTTATCTTGTTGCGATAATTTGCTAAAATGTGGTAATATGTAGGGTTTTACAAGTATTTTTTCTCCAAATATTTCCAATGGTTCCAAAGGTAATACTTGTGTAGCAGTATGATAACTTAAAAATGGATCTAATGGTTTAAGTTTGTTATTATTTACAAATATATTAACTCCATGTTGTGGGTCCTCGTAAGATAAATATCTATGGAATACTAATGATAAGTGGTACATTAAATCATTGGTTTTTTCATTTAAACTATCCGATAAAGATATAGAACTTTCTTTTATATAATCAAAATTTTGCCATAAGACTATTGTCCCACTTTCTAAATTACTTAATTTTTCAATCATTGGAATGCTTGCATTAATTTCGTCTTTCTCAAATATAATCAATTTCCAAGATTTGGTCTTATTTATATAATCTAAATCCCAACAACAAGCATTTATTACCCCATTTTTTTTAGAAATTACCGTTAGTTTTCTACATTGAGATAAAGAAGCTGTTTTCATACCTAATCCAAATCTACCCAAATCATTTGAATCTCTTGTTTTATTTGGATTATCGCTACCGTATCTCATTGCATTTTGCAAATCAATTAAATTCATTCCAAAGCCATCATCCAATATAGCGACATATGGACTGTCGTAAGCATTTATATCAACATATATATTTTTTGCTATTGCACTTATACTATTGTCTATTATATCAGCAACAGCAGTCTCAAATGAATAGCCAATAGATCTAGTTGATTCTATTAAATTAGGTGCTAGCGGCAACATATCAATATCTTTCATATTATCTCCAATAACTTTTCTATTTTAAGTATACCATATATTTTTACAAAATGTTTAAAATTTTCATAAAAAATTACCAAAATCTTTAATATATAAATATTAATTTAATAACATTATTTAAATTGAAGTAAATCAATAACAATTATTGGTTTCTTTAGTGATTTCGCATAATCTAATGTCTTTTTAGTTCCTCCATTCTTACCATTAAATAATGCAATTACAAGTGATGAATTATTAATCATATACTGATTACGCTCGAACATACACTTTGGACCAATGTAATCATCGTAAATACATCTTACACCATCTAATTTTGATAATATATTTTTATACTTTTGTTTGTCTTTTTCGTTCCAAAGTTTATCTTGTGTCTTACACGGAATAGCTCCAATTAATTTTATATTTGGGTATTCTTTTTTTAATTGCAAAATAATTTCCGCACATATCATATCAAATCCAAGAGCCATACCCGAAATAAATGTTGTGTAACCATTTTTAATTGCTTTAATTATTTCTTCCTTTAATTTATTTTTCATTCTAATACATCTCTCATCTTGTTCATTAAATCTCCATGGTAAACTTTGTGGTCTATGACCAGTAAAACAGCAAACTTTATTTGATAATTTATTATCTAACTCTTTTAATTTATTTTTCAATCCAAATATATTTTTAGATAACATATTCATAAATCTCCTAGATAATTATGTTTTTACATATATATAATAACATAAAAATGTTCTTTCTCAATAAAAAATATTATGTTTTTACATAATTATTTATAAAAATGGCTATGTTAAACTATACCTAGTTAAATACATAATTACATAGTTAAAATAAATATTGGAGTTGATAGAATATGAAAGTGTCACAAGCAGTTGCTACAAGAATTAGAGAAATATTATCTCAAAAACAAATGTCGCAATATAGATTGGAAATGAATTCTGGATTAAGTAAAGGAACATTAACTTCTTTAATGTATGCAAGATATAAAGGTGTAAATCTTACAACTTTAATTATAGTCATAAGAACACTTGGCATATCCATTGATGAATTCTTTAATAGTCCATTATTTAGTGAAGAAAATTTAGACATTGAATAAATTAAATATTTCATATTAAAAAAAGAGAGAATGGAAAGATTTTTCCATTCTCTTTTGTGTTTTGCACTTATGGTAGAACACAACAAAATTGACATTTTAACTTATAGTTAAAGCCATTTGGTAAGTTAAAATTCAATCGTTATCTTTAATTAATTTCACTCCAAGTTTTGAAATTTTACTATTTCACCAAATAAAATTTGACAACAAATATTTTTGATTTTAGATGATTTTAGGCAATTTTATATGGTAAAACAGGTGCATTTTACCCCTAAAAAATAGGCATTTGTTGTCAACTGTTGTCAATTTACTATTTTTTTGACAACAATTCTCGTTTTTGTTAACTAACAAAACTCTTTATTAATAAGGGTTTTAATCATATTGAGTTCAATTCCTTATCTTAAATATTCAAAACTTGGTAAGGCGGAGGTCACGGGTTCAAGTCCCGTCATCAGCTCCATTCATAAAGCCCTTGAAACTTTAGTAAAATAGGCACTTTCAGGGGTTTTCTTTATTACTTAAATTTTATAAGTATTTATCAAAAAATCATTTGCTGTCAATTCTAGGACTAATTGCTGTCAAAATAGGGAGAAAAAAATAGACTGATAGTCAAAAGATAACTCATCGGTCTAAATCTTTTATAAACTGCCTAAAACTAACATATTTGCTGTCATTTGCTGTCATTCTTTTTATCTACTTAATTGTATATTTTTCTTTCATTTTACTCTTTTTTATCCGTTTAATTTGTATTAATAGCAGGTATCAAATATTACTACATATACTTAGGATTTTCAACTTTATCCCAAATATCTTTTACAAGTTCGTCACCTATTTTTGCATTTTGAATGAAATCTTCTTTGTCTAAAAAGAAATATACATTTTCTGGACTCCAACCAAATTCGATTTTTTTATTCGTATTGCTTCTTAGATACAAGCAACAATTTAACCCCTTATACCAAAACTCCATTTCACTATAAAAATATAGTCCGTCAAGAAAATCATTTAAATCTGGTCTAAATGGCTTTCCTTCTTGATATAATATTTTTGCCTTATTTAAAGATATCAAATTAGGGAAAATTACTTCGTTTTCGTTTATTTCTCCGAGTCTATTGTTATACCAACCGCAATATTGACACTCTCCATTTCCGGTTTTGCTGGCAAGTAAAGTTTTGCCACAAACATCACATTTTTTTTCAAAAATTTTATCATATTGATTATTTTTCATTATTTCTCCTTTTTAACAATAATTCATGTTTATTTTTTCACCATTTGGACCTACATATTCAAGTCTAGGAGGGTGTTCGCTATTTTTCTCCCAATCCCAATAATGGTCGTGGGGAAAAGTGTGGGTATTGTTTGAATTGTTGTGTTTCCAATCTCTATCCCAAATAGCTTTACCTTCTGCATCATACCATCTTTGTTGTAATAGTTCCCCAGTCACTTCATCATAATAATCAGTTCTAGAATTTGGAGCACATCCTTCAATATCTTTTATATTTTTTCCAAATGGACCATAAACTTTATTCACTCCACCGCTTGGTTTACACATTCCCATTATAACACCTCCTGTGGCAAAAGTCCAAATGCTTTAGACTTCGTTTGTCCGTTATCACCTAATAATATAAAATAAATTTCTTTTCCCTCTAAATTTTCAACCTTTAGAGTTGTAACAAATTCTCCAATGACATTGTATTTTGTTTTTATTTTAATACCATCTAAAACCCAAATTATTTTGTTTGCGAACAACGAAGATACCGTAATTATACCTTGATAATTATCCACATCTAAATAATTAATTTTAGGAGCACCAATCAAGTTATCATTTGTTCTTTTTATATTAAATAATTTTTTTATTTCGTTATAACTAAGAATATTCAAATCAACATCTTGATATGGATTCTCAATAAAAGGAATATTTTTCTCTTTTATTGTGGCGTTTTCAAGACCAAAATTTGTCAAATCTGCCTTTATTTTCCATCTGTAAATTTTATTCTGTTCTTCAAAATCCATTTGCGCTTTCATTAAATGCGCGGCATAATCTAATTCGCTACACTTGTTTACATTTATAAAATGCCTTTTAACTTCTTCTTCATAACCCAATCTTTGAGAATTTTTAATATGTTTCACTCCGTGACATTTACTACACAATGCAATGATATCAAGTAATGATTGAGTTTTTGTTTTTATATCAAACTCCCAAACTTCGTGAGCATCTAAATCATCCGTTACAAATCCACAAATTTGACATCTATGATTTGCTCTTTTGTAACAAAAATTTCTGACAATATCCCACTCTTTTTTAGGCAATGTTTTACTAAAGTCATTATTCCAAGCACCTTTTGGTAACAATTCTATAGTAAGTTTTAAAGTTTTCATTACCGCCTCCTAAATTTCAGGGTATAGTTCACCTGCTAAATATTTCTTTGTAAATTCGACAAATCCCATCTTCTTTATTAGTTCTTCTTTATTAAAAGGATCAATTGCTTTTATTTTACCTTTCATTTCAGAGAACGGCGTCCCATAACAAATAATTGCAGAAGGTTCTATAATTTCTAACATTTTATTATAACCTAGCATAAAGTCATCTCTATTATCTTCTCTTGTGTAAGTTGAGACTGCTACAACCGAGCCTCTTTCAATTCCATCAAAGCAAAACTCCAAACATGGGATTGAGCCCCAAGAGATTGTTGGAATAACAATCATTCCCTGTTTTTGCCAAAATGCACCACACCATCTATTTTTAAATACGCTATCTATTTGTCTTGCTAGTGGCATGTCTTTATATGTACTAAATTCTGGTGTAAGTAAAGCATAATATTGGTCTAGTTTTTCAAGCGATTCCTCTGGTTTTTCATATACACTTTGAAAATTCCAATCATACGTAAAAAAATGAATTGTTTTGTTTTGATTTTCTTCATCATTATGTTTTGTTTTTGTAAAAGCCAACAATTCAATTTTATCTAAATCAATATTTTGTCTTTTTATTAATGGCATTCCATATTTGCCAACTCCTTTAAATTCATTTCTTACAAGTTTTTGTTTTCTCTTTAGTTTTTCTTCTTGGTATTCATTTTTTAAATTTAATTGATTTTCCATATATTGCTCCTTTTAAAATGTAAAAGGTTAAGGAGTTAAATAATCTCTTCAACCTTTTTAGCATCCTGTCATAAGTTTTATTTAACTTAATACTTATGTGTCACTTTTTACACAATTTACATCTCAAAATCTTTTTCTCTTTTCTTTCTTTTCTCTTTCAGTTTTTCAAGTCCACGAATTCTCAGTTCTATTTCTTCATCGGTCATTTCGTCTTTTGAAAATTCCTCGGCTTGTTCATTTTCTTTTCTTGAATTTTTGCGTTAAGTCTATCGGTTGTTTCTCTTACATAATAGCTATTGACGGAGTTATAAACCGTAATTGTTGCTTCTCATCTCAATGACCCAATATCTGTAATTGTTGCCAACAAATAAACGATAAGAAATTACAAATGTATCTTAGCCAAGAAAAATTGTTCGGTTGAGAATATAAATAAAGCCTTTATTGAAAATTGATTAGTTTTTATATAAATTTAATATTTCAAAATATTTGAAAGAAATTTTATAAAAATATTGACTTTTGAAAATTCTATTATATAATAAAAATATAAAAAGGGAGTAGTTTCCACTAGCCCAAGTGGTCGTGAGGCGTCAAAACGGACTAATTGTCCCGCTTTACGAGAGCAAATTTTGCTTTAACAAGACTTTTTGATTATTCAGAAAGTCTTGTTTTTTGTTCTTTCTGAAAATATAAAAGGAGAAAGAAAAATGAAAAGAATTATTGAAAAAATGATTGCATTAGGGCTTACTGGAACCATAACAGCTTCACTGGTTGGACTTACTGGCTGTAGTAGAAGTTTTGATATCTCAGATACTGAACTTAGCAATTATATTGTTGAGAAAAATGTTTATATTGTCGTTAACGAAAATGATATTGCAACCCTTCACAAAGGAGATGTGATTTACCATGTTTATGGTAATAGAGGCTATACATTCACGCCTGTTTTAAAATTTAATTGTGGCGAAGAAATTACAACTTCTCAATATATTTCATATTATCAAATTTGTCCAAACGAAGAAAAATATGACCAAGTTTGTGAGTGTGCTTACACGTTAATTAAACAAAATGAAACTTCAAACAAACAAGAACATAATCACGAGCAAGAACTATAAGATTAAATTGATTATTTTAGATATGCAATCATTAAAAAAAATTGCGAGATTTTACCTCGCAATTTTTGTGCCTATTCATGAAGAAAAATTTTTTATTATTCTTCAAAATTTAAGTTAGTGATTATACCATGGTTTTTCAATAATTGATAAACCCAAGTGTGCTCATATTTTTGAGGATTATTTCTCACCCTATCAAATGTTGGCTTTAAATAATTAGCTAAATCTTTTGTCGTCTTACCTTGACTATTAAAAACTGCTGTTAATGCTTTTGACATAATTGTTTCTGAAATTTCATGAGTATTTTCTTTTGCAGATTTTAGTAATTTTTTATCCGCATTAAACAATTGTAATTCATTATTGTCTAAATTTTTCTTTATCTCGGAATCGTCATAAAGTGAAAAAACATCATCTAAATCTTTTAGTATAATTGAAATAAATGTGTTTTTATTTGAAAGACAATCATAAGTTGGGTCAGAGTAATAAAGTGAATTTTTTATGCCATATTTTTCATCGTTTATTAAAATCGCATTTATTGCATGCCAACCATCGACATTTATTGTTTTATCTACACTATTTATACCGATACGTGAACAAAGTTCATTTAATAATTTAGCAAAACCTACACATACACAATAATCAGAGTTTAGTACTGAAACAAATTTTCTTGATAACATTCTTAAACTTTTATCTTCACTTTCTTTATATTTTCTGTTTTTAACAATCATATATGCATAACAAAATTTTTCCAAAGGAGAAAGTTCTTTTCCATCAACTTTTGCACTATTTATCGTATTTGCCCAATCGTCTAACGTCTTTTTTGCAAAAAGTATATCCTTTAACTCATATAAAATTTGAGGTTCACCATATTCAGTTATATACAAAACTCTTCCGTTTTCTTTTAACAAAGAGTCCGCTTTTAAAATTGATGCAACTTTGTCCATGTTTTTTATGTTTTCTTTAACTACAATATTTATATTTGAATGACTTGTCAATTCTAAAAATTCTTTTAATTTGTTAGTATTTTTTAAGAATTTTAAGATATAGAGCAAAAGTTGTTTTAGAATATAAGTATATTAATAAGGCACAATTTTACCGTAGTATCATACATAACACTAATATCTATTTATTTTTTGTTAATCAATATAATCTTTCCTTTATTTTTCTGTTTAGTTATAAAAATTTTTATATATTTTTTTATAATCTAAACCTCCAACATTTTAACTATAATTTCTATAGTTTAGAAAATATTAAATAGACTTTTGATTATCCAAAAATATTAAAAGTAATAATTTTTATAATTATTTATAGAATTTAATTTTTAATTTAATCCAAATAATTCCAACAAAGAGCTTTTAATTTCTTCTGTCATTACCCCGCTTTCAGATTCATAATTATTTAATGCAATTTTCATATTTTCACTTTGAGCTTGGATTTTACTTAATTGTTCTTCACTAAGCACAACTTGAACAATCTCTTTTGCGGTATCAATTACTTCTTGTGCATTATCGCCTAAGTCTTCAATAGTTTTTTCTAGATTTTGTACAAACTGAATTCTTCCGCCATCTGTTGACAAATCCACTTGATTTAAGTTTTGTACAACCTGATTGCCAAACTCAATGAAATCAACCAATCCCTCAACTTCTGCCAAATAATCTATTCCATAATATCCATTATCATATTTATCAGCATCT
Source organism: uncultured Clostridia bacterium (assembly GCA_944377485.1). Taxonomy (GTDB): domain Bacteria; phylum Bacillota; class Clostridia; order Christensenellales; family UBA1242; genus Onthoplasma. The sequence goes on from CALWFB010000006.1 coordinate 18,303, forward strand.
AAATATTCTTTTGTCTTATCCGCATATTCAAAAGGTGTAATTTTACCAAGATATGAATTAGCGTTGTTTTCGTCAATAACTTCACCTGTCATATACCAAATCAAATTAGCAAATATTTCATCAAATACATCTTGTTGTGCATATGTCTTTAAATCATTTAAAATTTGGCCAATCGCCGTTAGTTGAGTAGTTAAATCCTCACTATCAAACAAACCTTCATCAAGATAACTAATCATAGAAGTAATTAAATTAATATAACTTTCCTTTTCTGTGTAAAGATTATCAATATTCGTATTAACATGAACAGTTGTAAAGTCCGCAATTTGATTATCTATTATAGAGAAAATTTGATTATTTAAAGGTTGATATATACTATTACTGAAAATTATATCTAACATTTCTTCAATGGTATTATCATTGTTCATGTTTTTAATTAAGTTGAAATAATCTGGGCTATCACTTAAAATATATTTTAAATATGTTTTGGTCTCATTTCCCAACAGCATTTCTCCATCATTTAACGTATCAATTAATGAAGCAACTGAAATGAGTCTATTTTCCCACGTTTGATAGTTTTCTGTTTCTGATGTGGTTGAGAGATTAATAACTTCACTTAGATTTTCATTTAAAAGATTTGTTATATTTGTAAATACTAATTCTTTCAATGACTGTCCTGCAAAATTTGCTTGTTCTAATTCGTAAAAAGGCATCAAGATGTCCGCTAAGAAATATAAATCTTTATCTGAATCTTGTGTACCGCTAATTGCAGAAGTCAACGTGTCAACTATTATATTAAAATCTACATCTTCATTTAATAAATCAACTAAACCTGTGTCAATAATCTTCCTTATTGGTTTACTAATATAAGTAAAGAATTCTTCATAAGAATTTAAGATTTCAGTTTGTTGAGTTTCGCCAACTTTTATGCTAACTGTATCTCCTAAGACATCAATACCGGTTAATTTCAACATATTTTCAAAACTACGTACATTTTCATCTGTTTCGTGATTTGTATAACTTAATAATTCCAACTCATTGATATCATCTAATATTGCTCCAAATTTAGTTAATGCAATGTCTACATTTTTAATTTTTAAAATTGAATCTAAAACATTGTCAGTTTTTAAAATATCAAGGATATTGTAATCCTGTTCTAATTCATTTATTTGTGACAAAATTGAATTCTCGCCACTAAACAATGTTGTTATTGTATTTTTAAATTCTTGATTAGAAATATTAGTATTGAATGCGACAACTATATCTTGGTCATTTTCGAATTTGGTTTGAATTGATTGGTTAACATAATCAAGAATAATTGGTAATGTATCGTTTACTAAGTTTAAATCAGCAAAATTTATCAATGAAGTTGATAGAAGATTGCTGTTTTTGGTAAACATATTTAAAATTTCACCAATATTTCCATTGAGTTCATTGAAATTAATGAACTCATTCAACTTTCCGCTACTTATTATTGTATCTGCGATATCAAGCAATTTCATTAAGTCATTTGAAATATAATCATAAGCATCAAAATTCTCTGATGAAAATTTTGTTTGTAAAGTGGTAATAATATTTTTAGCAATATCAGGAAGATTATTGGTTAAATTTCCTCCAATTTCTTCAAAATTAACAACAAAATCACCAATAGTATCTGCAATAACTGTTTTAAATAAATTATTTTGAATCACGAATTTAACTGAGTTCTTAAAGTCTGAAAATTTTAAGTTTGTATAATTTTCATCAATAATATTGTTATATAAGACTACAAATGAATTATAACTATTCGCCACTGAAACAATTTCTTCTCTTATATGGATTTTTTCGCCATTAACCTTGATACTTGAAAGTCCATCAAACAATTTATTATTTATTCCACCAATAGAACATAATCTGCCGATTGCAGATTTATTAAATGAATCTATCGCTTCGCCAACATCATCTGGCACATTTGTTGAAACTATACTGCCAATAGTTTGCAGATGATTGCTGTCATTAACATTATAGGAAACAACCTCTGCGGCGGATACTGTTGATTGTTCTACAATTTCACTATATGTGTTTGTTAACGATGTAATTGGTGCAAACAAAACAAACACAAAAAGACATGCTTCAATTATACCTACTAAACCACCTGGTAAACGATGAGCTTTATGTTGTTGCAAATCTTTCTTTTTCTTTCCAAAAGCAATTCTTGCTATAATTAGATAAATAATATCTATTACAAAATATACAAGAATCATAAGAACCATAAAAACAATAGGACTAGCAACAGCTGACGGCAGAGCACGAATAAATGCAGAAGCCGAATCAAAATTTGACAAATCTACTATGTTCTCATTAATAATAGATAAAATATAGTCACTAATTGGCATCATTGAACCATCAACATTTATAACAATTCCTAACACAACATTTACAACTGGTCTTGTTATGAAAAATGCAACTAAAATACTCACTATAACAAAAACAATATGTAATGCTGAACGTTTCACTCCTCTGATTAAACCAATCAAAAATCCTAAAACCAAAAAAAATACAATCAGTCCAATACTAACACCAAAAATGATATCTGACATACTTTCTCCTTTACTATGTTTATTATAAACAAATTTTACAATGTTTACAAATAATTTTTATAACATAATCAGCCATTTGCGAAAATAATATCAAATTCGACAGACAAAATAAATATTAAAAATTCTAATTTTACTTAAAAAAATAAAAATCAATATGTTTATTAATCCTAAACTTATTGTTTTAATCATGTTAATACTATTTAACATGATTAATAATTTATAACATATTGACTTTGAAATTATTCTATATTGTTTTTAATTATGATATAATTCTTATATTCTAATTTACCTTATTACATTTTACACACATTTATTATCTCCAACATAAATTATTGTTTATAGATATCCACAATTTAAAATCCTTAAAATGAGCACCCAAAATGAAACTTTATAATCTGCATGTCAGTTGTTTTAGAGGTATCTAGAATAACATAACTCTCAAACCTCAAATTTGAAAATATGTCTTGCTTACGGCAATTTTTCTAGATATTGGTAGTTTAATGAAATTAATATAATTCGTCAAGAATTTTAATATAATCAATTATTATTTCAATTATTTACATAACTATTATTTTATATAAATAACTGCAACAAATAAATTAATAAAATGTGAGTTGGATAAAATATATAAAAAAGCCATTTTAGATTAGTCCTACCTTTCTGCCCATTATATAACAATAGACATGGAATGGATAGTAGTGCAAACAATTCTACAAAAATATAAAACGAAATATTTTTTATCGAAAGAAAATTATATAGCCAAAATAAAATTATCATTAATGCTATTAATGTCTACATTATGAATTTTTTTATTGTTGTAGTCACGCTAAGAAATCTTCCTATGCTAGACAAATTTTGAGAATCGAGTACAACGTTTTTGTTGTTTTCACAACAATCAAAATCTATGTTATGACTGACCATGTCGTTGACATCTATTAATATTGAAGGATTAGTAGTTTTGTCATTACACTTACTCATATTATCCTCCTACTTTTATTATATGCTAATAATGTTATAACGTTGAATTAACAGAAAAAAACAGGTTAAATTAGAATGAAAATTCTATCTAACCTGTAAGATTTTATGAATATTTCTTTTTCGCTTCATTTATTGCTTTAACGATATTTGATATCACTTTGTTTTTATTCATCCACCAATCTCTACTCCACACTCGCATAATTGTCCAACCACGAGATTGAAGGAATTTAGTTCTATAAACGTCTCTTTCCAAAATTGAATCACTGCTTTTAAATGCTGCATAATCACACTCAATACCTAATAAATATCTGTCAATTTTTTTATCGTAAATTGCAAGCGACAACTTATAATCGGTATTTCCCAAATTTGTTTCTACATTATAACCTAATTTAATCAATTCGTTTTTAATATCATTTTCAATTGAATTATTCACGATTTCAGAATTTGAACTTGGTAAACTCGGTTTGAAACTATCGAGAACAAAACCCGCTTCCCTATACTTTTTATTAGAGATAGCACGCACGTATTTCAAATAACTCTTGAATATCTTAGGACCAGCATTTTTGCTTCCCTCTACAATCAATTCTTCTGGTTCAATGCTGGTGACGACATATATTTTTTCTTTTGCACGAGTGATTGCAACATTTAGTCTATTCTCGCCACCTTCTACTGACAAGGCTCCAAAATGTGCAACAACTTTGCCATACTCATTTCTCGCATAACCAATACTGAATATAATAATATCTCGCTCATCGCCTTGAACATTTTCTAGGTTTTTAATAAATATCGAAACATCTTCATTATTGACCTTTCTATTCTGTTCTCTAATATATGCATCTCTGAAAGCTGAATCTTTTTGACATTCTAAATCAATAGCATCTTCAATTGCATTTTCTTGTTCTGTATTAAATGTGATAATTCCAATCGATGACTTGTTCCTCTTATTTTTTATCAGTTTTTTCAACAAAGTGACAACTGCATTAGCTTCTTCTTGATTGCGTCTACCTAGCCATTGACCATTTACTTTTATTCTTTCAATCGGCTTACTGCCAATATTTTTTGAAATATTTGGAGCGATTTGCAATTTGCCATCATAAAATGCATAGTTTGAAAAGTTGATTAATTCTTCATTTTTGCTTCGATAGTGATATGTCAAATTTGTACTATTAAATCTAGAAGTTGCCAAATCCAAAAGGCTTTCCACTTCTAGTGCTGCCTGTGTTGCCAAATCTAATTCATCATCAGAATCATTACCCATATAACGTTTTACAAATGTTGCAGTTGGACGCAATTGTTTTGAATCTCCCGCCACCACAATGCTCTTTCCTCTGTAAATCGTTGGTAAAGTATTCTCAATAAACACCTGACTCGCTTCATCAAACAAAATAATATCAAACATCTCTTTTTTCAATGGGAAGATTGTAGAAACGCTTTCCGGAGACAAAAGCCAACAAGGGAACAATTTCAACAAAAAGTCATTATATAAATCCATCATCTTTCTAATCGGTAAAAGATTTTGTTGTTTTGTAATTTGATATAGATAATTTTTATTTTCTTCGTTTGAATTATAAAATTCAATGTATTCATCTTTAAATTTATTCAAACAAATGTCCATAGATATTTGTTTTTCGTCTTTCTTTAAAGACAAAATACGTTTCGAATATTTTCAAAATTAATTATTTTAGAAAGTTTTTCTTTGTATAGTTCTTCATATTTTATAGTTTCATGATAAATTCTAATTTCCATCAACTTTTCAATAATTTCTTTATATTGTCTAGCATTTTTAGAATTTTCGTAGGCAAAATTTAATATTATTCGTTCATCGTCTGTGAGTCCTAGTAGTGCAATGTTGACATCACGAATTTCCAAATAATCATTAAGAGCATTCAATAATAATTTCAAAAAGATTGAATTTCCATTGATTAGGTTATCAATAGTCATCAAAAAACCTTTTCTATCCAACACTTTATTTAACAATGAATATTCACTGATATAATTTTGAATATCTTCAAGCGTTTGTTCAAAATTCGCTTTAATCTCTTCTTCTTTTTTGTTTACTTTCTTTTTAACAAAAGGATAGGCAGGGAAAAGAATTTTTGACCATCTAAGGTCGGTATGTAATTTTTTATTTTCAACTTTTGAAATCATACTAATCAGCGGCTGCATATCTTCAATCTTGTCCACATCATTTTCTAACATATATATAAGTAATTGTCTAGCATGTGGATGTTTCGCCGTATCAAAAGGTACGATATTTTTGTTTATTATATCTTTCAAATAGACTTTCATTTGATTTATAGTATGAATTTCAACATTTGCTTTAATATGGTCAATCAATGGATTATTTTTCTTCAACTCAATATATCTATAATATAAATTAGCTTTATTTTTCTCTTTAATAATTCTCAATGTTGAATGCAGCCTAGAATAATCCATGTTCATTATATCTTTATTTTTTTTCATTAGCTTGTATAGAACATAATCATTGCTGTTTTTACCAATTTTAGCTGAATTAGTATACATTTCTTGAAGTGATAACCCAAATGAAGTTTTACTAAACATTGCATCAGTTATAATCTGCAATTCTTCAATCTCTTTGTTTATAGCATTTTCTACCCTATCAAAATCCTGACTTGAAATAGATACATTGTTAGAATTCATTACCGCTTGATGCATTTGTGCACAGCGTTCGTAAAATTCAACTTTGTTTTTCTCTGCATCTGTTATAAACATGCACTTAGAATTCAATGTATTCAAACGATTAAATACTACTTCAAGAGCTGCTTTTTTCTGTGAAACTACCAGCACTCGTTTATTTTTACATAGTGCATCAGATATGATATTGACTATTGTTTGTGATTTACCCGTACCTGGTGGTCCATATATCACTAAATTATTGAATTTATTTAACTTGGCAATAGCACTTTCTTGCGCATAATCTAAATCATTGATTGTGTAAATTCTTTCATCAAATTTTTTGTTTTTCTTGATATTTTTAGCTTCTAATAACTGTCTAATTGCAGATGAAGTTAAATGCTTTTTCTCCAACAAAGAATAATCATTATATATAGAATTGGCTAGTGGAAAACGCCCTATAACACATGAATTTACAATTTTTAATCCTTCTACCTCATTAGGTTCTGGGATATCCTCAAATTTTATAAATTTGTTAATTGAATCAAAATTATCTTTTATGTCAAACTTGTAGCCAAAATTTGATAAATAATCTACTACATCTTTTACAGTTCTGAGTTTATAATCAATAAGATTATCAAACTCCATTATCATGCCATCATTTTTAAGCCTATGTTCCTTAGCATAAGCAAGCATCAAAACTTTGTTAAACTGAACAAGTTCGTCTGTTTTAGCTTCAATTGAAACAGTATTATCATTTTCTATATTGATTACCACAGGAAATAGAATCAACGGAGCCTTCACAACTATGTCCTTATTCAACACTCCTGTCACGAAAGGATACCCAATAAATAATTCGTATCTACCCGTTTCTTTTGCAAATTCATCAATCTCACGTTTTAAACTTCTTAGCGAGTTTACTTGTGAAGAAATAATTTTTTTTCCTTCCTCTCGTCTTAAACGTTCTCGTCTAAGATTTTCTGCCCGTTTTTCTTCTGCTTCCAAGCCGTCAATAGGTTTAAATTGTGTCTTTATTTTCCCTTCCAAATTGAAATTTTTAAAAAGGCGCTCTTTCATATTCTTATCAATCAAAGAATAACCAGTTCGTTTACCCTTCCATAGAAATGTAAAAAATTCTTGGAATTCATCTTTGTCGTTTCCAATCACAGCACCTATATCATACGAATATTTTTTGCTAATATTCCTTGAATAAAGACTTCTATTCTTACCACTAATCTCTATTAAACGTTCTTTATAATATTTATAAATCGATGCCATATTACATTCCTTTTCTATTATTTTATCAGAATGTGGCAAATTTTTCAACTTAAATTTAATATTATTTTCTTATTTTAAAATTTATACAATTTTTTAATAATTGGAAAAATTTATCAGCTTTCAAGAAAATTTATAAAAATTTTGAAATAAAATATTTCAACAAACTTTATTGACAATTTTTTATAAAGTTTTGATAAAATTTATAAAAATTAAATTAAAATTAAAAAAAATTAGAAAATATTTATTTTTTATTACATTTTTATAAATTTTTATTAAATTTTATTTTTTAGGTAATGCAATTAAAACAATTTCAGTGGCAAAAATACAACCACCATAATATCTCAAATAGAAATTATAATTTTCATTATAAGTTGAAATCAAATTTGGTATTTCAATCAAATCTGTATTGTTGTGATACACTGAAATCATCAATATTGGGCAATCATTTTTTATATGTTCTTTCATGCCCTGCAATGCTAAATATTCTCCTCCTTCGATATCCATTTTGACTATATCTATTTTTTCTGATATATCACCATCTAATGAAGTACCCTTAACTTCTAATTTGCCTGTGTTAGAAATTTTATTCGCTGAACTTTCACTATTTTCATCAAAAAATAACTTACATTCCCTATCAGACACCGCTTTTTCTTTAATAATTATATTATCATATTCTTTTAGGTTATATCGTATTTTATCTATGTTTTCCTTACTTATTTCATAGCAATATATTTTTTTATAACCTTTTATACCATAACTATTTAGAAAATCTAATGTACTATCACCAGTAAAAGCTCCAACATCAACAAAAACTTTGTCTTTAAATTTAGGCATTAAATCTAAATCAAAATAATGTTTATATATATTTTCCATCGAATTTTTAAGGTGCTCAAAATCAAAATTATAAAAGTTATTTAATATTGAGAATAAAATGTATTTAGACTTATAGTCTGCTAAGCTTTTATATAATTTTATATACTCGTCTTGGTATTTTTTAAAAACAACTGATTTATTTTTCAACATTTCATAATTATCTTTTTCTATCTCAATTTTACCCCAATAGTTGAACTTGTTTAAAAATTGTTGTATTGATAATTGTGTGGTAAACGGAATCATTCTAAATTTTGTAAACATATTAAAATAAATATCATTAGAATCTTTTGCCTTAATTTCAGTCATTAAATTATAAAATAATTTATCAATATAATTTTTCATCTATCCCCTTTAATATATGACAATTCATAATCCATATATCAATATATGTTTATTTTTAAAAATTGTTAATAAAAAATAAGCAATAAAAACTTTTATTTCTTATTAAAAAATCTAAAAATATTTATTTTTTTTGATAAATTATCGATTTTTTTAAATATTTATATATTTATTTAATAATTTTTTAATTATTTTTTTGTATAATCATATTTATTTTGTTGAAAATTTATATTTTGTTTTTTTGTAAACGAATAAGTATTAGCATATTTTTCATACATTTCTGATAGCAACCCTTCACAACCAAATGAGAAATAATCTTCTTCATTTAAAATAATATGGTCCAGTAAAGCGACACCCATAATCATGCAAATATCAAAAATCTTCTGAGTTGTTTCAATATCTTCACTGCTTGGATATGCTTCACCATTTGGGTGAGTATGAAACAATATAATCCCTGTCAGCATTTTGCTTGTAATCATCTGAGCAAAATCCTTCAAACCAATTTTAATATTGATGTCGTTCATACCTTCAATTTCAAATGTCTTTACAATTTTGTTCATGCTGTTTAGTCCAATAACATACAAAAACTCTTTTGAACGTAATTCGTACTGTTTTCTAAAATACTCAACACAGTCGCGTGGACAACCCAATTTGGTTTCATGAATTTTTGATTTATTTGCCTTGAATATGTCAAAAACATCGGGAAGCATTGTCAGAAATAAAGCCGTCTCTTCTCCGACTCCTTTCATCTCCATTAAATCTTTGTAATCTGCTTCCAATACATTTGAAAATCCATTATATTTATCAATCAAATCATGCGCAAGTCCATTAGTATCCTTTTGTGGAATTGTATATGTTAGCAGCAACTCCAAAACTTCATGTATACTCAAAGATTTTAGTCCGTTCATACGCACTTTGTTCTTTAATCTTTGCCTATGTCCTGCATGTTTATGTGAATATTCCCTTTTCATCTTCTGTTCCAATTTTTATTTAGGTTATCATAAATTATAATTTTTTCAAAATAATTTTAAATTATATAAAATAATTGATATAAAAATTTTTTCTTTGTGATATAATAAATTATTATATACAATTATCATAATCTGTTTATAAAAATTTAAGATTTAAATAAAATCTCATTTTCAAAGGAGAACATATGAAAAAATTTAGAATATTTCTTTTAGTAATTTTGATGCTTCCTTGTGTGCTTCTTTTTGGCGGTTGTCAAGAAAATGTCTATATCACTAGAATTGAGAAAACTGAAACTGTGGGCTCAACCGATACTTACACTATATATTATTCTGATAATACCACCTCTAATTTCACGGTTGAAAATGATTCAGATGACAATTCAGACGTATATGTCACTCGAATAGAAAAAACTGAAACAATAGGCACTACTGACACATACACGGTATATTATTCTGATAATACAACTTCTAATTTTACTATCGAGAACGGTGCCGATGGAGAAAATGGTACAGACGTCACAATTGAAAACATTTTTCAAACCTGTGTAAACCGTGGAATGTATGAAAATAGTGACAAAGGCTTCTTAGAATTTTTGTCTGATTATTTGAACTTTACAGTTGAAGACGACAATTCGATTAATCAAGCAGTTGTAAAAGCAATGAAATCTGCCGTTAGTATTTATGTTGAGCACCCTGTCAATGCTTTAACCGGAACATATCCTCATATAAGTACAGAAGTTGCTTCTAGTATCTATTGCGGTGCTGGTGTAATTTATAAGATGGATGATGATTATAGTTATTTAATCACAAATTACCATGTGGTTTATCTAGTTAATTCATTAGCTGAAAATAATATTGCTCGTATGATTTATGCATATCAATATGGAGAAAATGTTGAAATCTCAAATACTGATGTAGAAGATGCTAGTATTGCTCCTGCAATTGAATTTGGCGGAGATGGTGTTGAATGTCAATATGTGGGTGGTTCACTGAATTATGATTTGGCTGTATTAAAAGTATCAACCGATGACTTGTTAGCAGTCAATCCAGATGCCGAACCTGTCACAATCACATCAGAATACGGTCTAGCGGATACAGCAATAGCTATTGGTAATCCAGAAGGTAATGGAATCAGTGTGACAACTGGTGTTGTTTCTGTTGTTAGCGAAAACATTACTATGACCGGCGCTGATGACAAAACAGAAGTGACATTCCGTGTTATGAGAATAGATGCAGCTGTTAACGGAGGTAATTCTGGTGGCGGATTGTTTAATGACAAAGGAGAATTGATTGGAATAGTTAATTCAAAATTGGTATACAGCTCTGATGAGACACCAATAGACAACATTTCATATGCTTTACCTTATGATAACGTCACAAAAGTTGTTGACAATATCATACATTATCATGAAGCAACAACAACTAATGGTTCCTTGATTACTCCTGTCAATGTGACAAAACTTTTATTAGGTATCAATATCGCAGCAGAGAATAGTCAAGCGACATACGATTATGTGTCAGGAAAAATTACAATTACTGATGATGCTCTTGTCACAGGAATTAGTTCAGATTCTCTTGCTCAAAATAAAGGAATGCAGGTTGGAGATATCATTGAATCAATAGTCATTAATAAAACAGAGTATGAAATTTCACGTTATTATCAGGTAAGTGATTTATTACTCACTATCCGTACAGGAGATAGCGTTATAATCAATGTATCAAGAAATAATATCAGTCAATCAATCGTAATAGGTGAAGTGACATCTGACATGCTAACTACTATATTGTAAAATAAAAATCTTAGCAATGCTAAGATTTTTTTATTATCCAATCTTAATAATTTAATTCATTTTTCTATAATAACTATGTTAAACAATTACATCTCTTGCAATGTGTCTATACAAATGAGATAGAAGCCAACTTTCAAGCAATCTCTTAAAGCGCGTACGAGATTTACTTTTGCTTTACTCGTATTATTATTTCCGTCTAAGATTTTACAAGTTGTGTACATTTTATTAAATGTTTTGCACATGTCCATGATTCTTTTGCACATAATGCTAGCATCTCTCTTTTCTAATGCTAATCTGATATATGCAGTAAAATCATTGATTGCTTTAACTAATGCAAATGCTTCTTCATTAAAACACGAATAATCTGCTTCGCATTCTACGTCTTCATACTTTCTAAGGATGCTTTCTAGTCGTGTGTAAGTATATTGCATATATGGAGCAGTTTCACCATCGAACGAAAATGATTTTTCTGTATCAAAAATACAATCTTTAATACGTTCCACTCTCAACACGCTAAAATTCAAAACTGCACGAGCCACTTTGTTTGCTACATCATTCGGATTTTCAATTTCAAATTTTCTATCTTTAATAATATCTTTTGCTCTATTTAATGCAAACTCCAACAAGTCAACCAAAATGGCTTGTTTGCCTTTTCTAGAACTAATTTTTCCATCTGGAAGACTAAATCTGCCATAAGGAACATGTTCCATCAACTGATAAAATTCATACCCCATTTTTTCGATGATTTTAATCAACTGTTTAAAATGAAGTATCTGAGCAATATCCGTCACATAAATCATTTTATCAAACTTATACTCATTAAATCTTGAAATTACAGCAGATATATCACGTGTAATATATAATGAAGTACCATCATTTTTCAAAATCACTGCTGGTGGAAGATTAACATCAGATAAATCTACTATTTGAGCATCTTCGCTCGTGATTAACAATTTCTTTTCTCTCAATTCGTCCAACACTTTTGGAACGAATTGACTATAATACATCTCGCCACGATAATCATCAAAATGAACACCCAAAATGTCAAACATATTTTTTGCATCTTTCAATGCAATATCAATTATCATCTCATAAATTGGATATATATCACTATCTTTTTCTTCAATTTTCTTAAATATATCTCGTGCATATTGGCTTAGTTCAGGATTATTTACTTCTTCCTGATTGAATTTAACATAATATTCTTGCAAAGCATCATTGCCACGTTTTTTTACATCATCAATACTGCCCCACATTTTCATTCCACCAATAATTTTACCAAAAGGTGTCCCGTAATCCCCAATATAATTTAATCTTTTCACCTGATAACCACATTGCGTAAACAAACGTGCCAAACATTCACCTATAATTGTTGTTTTCAAATGTCCTATATGTAAATATTTTGCTAAATTTGGACTACCATAATCAATGGTGACAATTTTATTATTTCCGTCATTCAAATTCAAATTTTCAGGTTTGAATTTTTCAATAATTTCTTCACTTAAAATTTCTTTATTCAAAAAGAAATTAAGATAACCATTCACTATCTCAACTTTTTCAATAAATGTATCACACTTCACACTTGCCGCTAATTCTTGTGCAATTTGGTTAGGATTTTTTCTAAGCAATTTTGATAACGAAAAACATGGCAAACAATAGTCACCTTTATCTTCTGATATTGATTCTATAATCAAATCTTCATAATTTACGCCATCAAATTTATCAGTTATTGAATCGGCAATTATCTTTTTTATATTCATAAAAATGATGATAACATAAAATATTTAATTTTGCAATAAAATTTTAAAATAAATAAGTGTATTAAACTCTCACTTTATTAGGAATTAATTTAAAATCGTCTACACCGTAATTTTCAAATCTAACGATATTGTCTATGCCATTCCAACTATCAGCAAAAATAATATTTTTGAATTTATCCGTATTGATTTTATTGTTAAGACATATACTTCGGATTCCACGAATATTAGCATCAAGACAAATTAACGGAGAATTATCTATCAACAAATCAATATCAAATTTTTCGCAAAATTTTGATTTATTATTACAATTAACTACCATACCATTATATTTTAAATTTGACTTGACAAAAAATTGTTTCAATGCCAAATTTAGCGAAGCAAAATTTGGTCTACTTGAAAGTATATATATCTTTATTCCTTTTTCATACCATGAATTCACCACACTAATTGCATTTTCAATTTGTTTGTACGAATTGGCATTTGCCATTTTGCTGAATCTTGCAAGTAGTTTTGATATCAAACCATTATTCCCAACATAATTTTCTTCAACAAAACAATAATGTAGTTCTTTTTCCGATATGGCATCAGAAAAATATTTATTGGCAATCCAATATATGAATGAATCACAGTCTATTAAAGTTTTATCTAAATCAATCGCAATTTTTTCCATATTTGTTTATGATAACATATGATGATAATTTTTTCAATGCTAATTAAAAAATTTAATTAAACTTTTATCACTTCGCTACAAGCCTTAGTGTATGCTCTCACCAATCCACCAGCGCCAAGTTTCACTCCACCGAAATATCTGACAACCGCCACCATAATATTTTCTAAATTTTTCTTTTTTAAGACATTTAATATTGGATATCCTGCTGTTCCACCAGGTTCTCCATCATCACTACATTTTTCGCTAACAATATCTCTATTGTATATGTATGCATAACAAATATGTGTTGCTTTTTTATGTTCATTTTTTAAATTAGTTAAAATACTCTTGACCTCTTCTAATGAATTTAATGTAAACTTATATGCTATAAACTTTGATTTGTTTATTATTAACTCAATACTTTCCATAAATTTAGTGTATCAAAAAATAGAATTAAGTCAAATTATTTTGATTCTACAATGGTAAAAATTAATAAAAAAGCGATTACTCGCTTTTCATCATATCTTTTATTATTCCCATTCTATCAACGCTATATCCAATCGCCATAGCATTTGGTCCTGTGTGACAAACAATAAATAGTGGCAATGGGTCAAATGTGAAGAATGGCAAATCTGGGAATGCTTTTAACACTTCTTCCTTGAAATCTTTTAATTCTTGTGCATCGAGATTTGGATTACTATGAGCCATACCAATATAAACTTTCCCTTCTTTTGCTTCTTCTGGGAATCTTTCTTCTATCTCTTTTCTTGTTGCATTAATCATCTTTGCTCGAGCCTGTTTCATAGACATAACTTTTGCATAAGCATCAAGTTTTCCACCATGGATTTGAAGAATAGGTTTAATGTTGAGTAGCGTTCCAATTGCTGCTGCCGCAGGAGTCACCCTTCCGCCCTTTTTCAAATATCTTAGTGTGTCAACTGCAATATACACACCACATTCACTTCTTGTCTTTTCAAGATAATCCTTGATTTCCTTTCCGCTCTTGCCATGGTCAATCATATAGCGAGCTTCAAACATTGCCATTTTATTCATGTACGCAACACGCTGATTATTGACAACAAAAACTTTGCCTTCAAATTCATCGGTATGGCTAGCATTAATAGCTGTATTACATGATTCGCTCAATCCACTGGACAAAATTATATAAACAAGCTCATCATATTCCTTTAAAACATTTCTCCATTCCTCTTTAATCATCTCAATACTAGGTTGAGAAGTGCTGACATCCGTCTTCTTGTCTGCCAAATATTTATAAAATTCTTCATAAGACATATTTACATTCTCATAGTATTCATCTCCGTTGACAATGAAAGAAATAGGAATTAACTTTGTCACATGTATTTTTTCCATCTCTTCTGGTGTCAAGCTTCCTGAATTATCTATTACAAGTGCAACTTTTTTCATACAAGTTCCTTATCAAAAATAAACAAATGTTTATAATTGTATTATAATAAAACCGATTAAATTCTACAACAAAAATATAATAAATTTAAAAAATTTGTTAAAAATTATTCAAAACATTAGACATTAATTGACAAAACTGTTTATTTTTGATATATTATTAAGTATGAAAAAAGCTGAATATAAAAATGCCATACAGAGCAAAAAGAAAATATCGTCCACATATTTGACTCTTTTGATTGAAACTGATAATAAATTTTCTGTGACAGATATTGTGAAAGCGGCTGGAATCAACCGTGGAACATTTTATTTGCATTTTAAGAATCTTGATGACGTTGCGAAATATATTGAAGACGAACTAGCGGCTAATTTTAAAGAATTAGAAATAGATTTTAGAATGTCTGATATTGACCATCTACCAGAAGTAATGATTGAAAAACTAAATGAAATATTATCAAAAGATTTAGATTATTACCGATTAATTATAACTGCGAGTGATAACGGTAATTTGATGGAAAAAATCAAAAATTCAATATTGAAATCAATAGCAAATAATTTTAAAATCATGAAATATGTGACGAATTATGAGGTTTTCAAAATTGTAGTCCAATATATTGTTGGTGGAGTAGTTAATGTCTACACAGATTGGTTCAAGGGTAATATAAATTGTAAATTAGAAGATTTACAAAAATTCTTACCAACATTAATTCGCAATGGAATAAAAGGAATAATCAGATACAATGCAAACGACTATTATTGATTATGGAATGAACGCAGAAGGAGTGGCAAAAGTTGATAATTTCATATATTTTGTTCCATATTCTATGTTTGGAGAAAAAGTAGAAATTGAAGTAGAACAACAATTCAAAAATTATGCTATTGCCAAACTAAAAAACATTCTCGTTCAGTCCACAAAAAGATTATCTCCACCCTGCCCATATTTTTATGAATGTGGAGGTTGTGCTCTGCAACATATGGATTATTTTGAACAATTAGAGTATAAGGCATTACTAATAAAAAAGACTATTAAAAAAATTACAGGTATAGACGCCCCCGTTTCTAATACAGTTGCTAGTGACAACATCTTTAAATATAGAAACAAAGCAAGTTTTAATTTTTCAAATAATAAATCTGGATTTTTCAAACACAATTCAAAAGATATAATAGACATTTCATATTGCATGCTTTTAGATGACAATATTAATCAAATATACTCTCTATTTAAAGAATATTTGTCTAAACATAATTCAATCAAACCATATATAAAAAATCTAGTAGTCCGTAGTATTGACCAACAAATTTTAGTTGGTATTGTGAGTAGTACAGATATCAAATGTAATTCTTTTTATGACTTGCTTACTAAACATTTTAAACAAGTTGGCTTATATTTAATAATAAACAAACGAAAAGATTCTGTGGTCCTTAGTGGACAATGTAAACATATCGCAGGCATTAAAGAAATAAATATAAAAAACTATAACATAAACTACAATATTGACCTATTATCTTTTCATCAGACAAATATAGATATTCAAAACAAAATTTACGATAAAGTTTTAGATTATATAAAAAGAGATGAAACTGTAATCA
Organism: uncultured Clostridia bacterium; assembly: GCA_944377485.1. GTDB lineage: Bacteria > Bacillota > Clostridia > Christensenellales > UBA1242 > Onthoplasma. The sequence continues at coordinate 35,163 of CALWFB010000006.1, forward strand.
ATGCATTCAGCGGAGCAGGTCTACTAAGTGCAATCATTTCTAAAAAAGCAAGGTTTGTATATGGTATAGAAATAGAAAAAAGTTCACACGAAAAAGCTGAACAATTAATCAAAACTAATCATATCAAAAATGTTAAAAATATACTTGGAGACTTTAATCAAAAATATAAAATAATTAAAGAAAAAGTCGATACAATCATACTTGACCCATCAAAAAAAGGTTGTGGAAAAGACATAATGCGACAAATAAATGGAATAAATTCAATAATTTATATTTCCTGCAACCCTATTGCACTAGCAAAAGATTTGCAAATTATCAAAAATAACTATATAATAGAAGAGATTATACCATTTGACATGTTTGCTAATACAAACAGTGTTGAAACTTTGGTTAAATTGAAAATAAAGGAGAAAATATAATGATATTAAGTACAGATTCTACTGCTAACCTACCAAAAGAATACTATGAAAAATTGAATATTCGCATGATTCCTATGCAAATTAATTTAGACGATAAAACATACAACGACCTAAGCGATGACTTACCCGTTGAAGAATATTATCAAAAAATGAGAGACGGTAGCACTCCTACCACTTCCCAAATTAACGAATTCAGAGCACGTGAGTATATAGAAGATTTATTAAAATCTGGTGAAGACATTTTACATATAGGATTCTCTTCTGCATTGAGTGGAAGCACTGCTACGATGAAAAGACTTGCTGATGAATACAACCAAAAGAATAAAAACAAAATGATTGTAATAGATTCACTCAACGCAGCATCTGGCGAAGGTCTGCTTGTATTAAAAGCTTATGATTTAATGCAAGAAGGTAAAAACATTGATGATATAGCTCAAGAGATAACTGCCCTAATACCTTATGCTTGTAGTTATTTTACAGTCGAACAATTAAAATATTTAGTGCGTGGTGGACGAGTTAGCAAAGTATCAGGAATGATAGGTTCGTTGCTTAACATTAAACCAGTTCTTAGAGTAGATGAACAAGGTAGACTTGTTTCTTATCGTAAAATTATTTCAAGAAGGAAAGCAATTAATGAATTAACCAAAATCTGTGCCGAAAAAATTGCTGACAAAAAATATGTATTTATTAATCATGCCGTATGCCTAGATGATGCCAATAAACTTGCTGAAACATTAAAAGAACAATTAGGAGTGGAACCAATCATCACAGATTTGACTCAGGTCATTGGCTGTCATACTGGCCCAGGACTGCTTGCCTTATTCTTCTTCGGTAAAGAAAAATAAAATAATAAATAAAAATCCACAAACTTAAATTATTTGTGGATTTTTTTATCTATGCATTCTTTAATAATTTTTTCCATTTTGTCACACAATTTTTCATTAATAGCGATGACATGATAATTAATGTCTTTGTAAACTTCAAATTTTGATATTGCACCAGCTTCTTTACATAATAATTCACCCGGCATGCTATCCCACGGCTTGATTATATGGTTAACAAGAAAAAATACTCCATAATATCCACAGGCTAAATAGGCACATTCACAACCATAACTGCCAATGTCTCTAAAAGATACACAGTTTTCACGAATTTTCAACATAATATCAAAATTGAGTTGCATTAATTCTTTTGGTTTAAGAAAGTCGGCATTTACAAGTATCGATTTTTCATCTAAATTTGGATTAATTTTTAATAATTGCTTATTAAGATATGCACCTTGTCCTTTCTTCGCATAATAAAATTCATTTTGCCTTGGCAAGTATATAATAGAAAATTGCGCTTCTCCTTTTGCAAAAAAAGCTAATTGAACACAAAAAATTGGCAGATTATTCATAAAATTATGTGTGCCATCAATAGGGTCAATCACCCAAGTTCTATCTAAAAGTTGATTATTCGAATTGTTTTCTTCTGTCAAAAAATTATCACTAGGAAAATGTTGTTTTATTTTATTTATTAAATAAGTTTCGCTCTCAATGTCTTTATCTGTAAAATAATCAAAATTACCTTTTTCTGTTTTAGAAACTGCATTTTTTTTCAATATGTGTTTTCCTACATATTTTATTGCCTTTGAAGCAATGTTAAATTCTTTATCGTACATACATCTCCAAATATAATTATACCCTTTATAACTTAATTATTTTATTTCATCTTTTGAAAAGGTCATGTCACAATAAGGACAATGCCAACTCTCTCCAACTTGTTCCAACTTACCCCCACAATTATTACACTTTTTGATATGTAATTTTTGAACAGGTTGTTGTTTGTCGTTCATAGTCAACTTTGTGCCATCATAAAGATATCCAAGAAGATATTTTTTATTAACTGCTTTGTATATCTCATTTTTAACATCTTTTTCATTCATTGATAATTGCTGAGCAATTTCTGCATTTGTCATTAAATTTTCTTCAACGATGACTTCTACCACACGTTTTGTTTTCCTTTTGCCAGCATATGATAACCATAGCATAGGTGAACCATAAAACCCAAACACCACAAATACAATTCCAATAGTCATCACTATCCAGTTTTTTCCAGCAAACATGGCAATTAAAGGAATACCTACTACAAATAACACACTCGCAACTATCGAGATAATCAACATTTTATTGACGTCTTTTTTCACTCTCTTTAAATTATCTTTCATAATATTTATATTATATAATATTTTTTTTCAATAGTAAAAGTTTTTTGACACATTTATAGTAAAATTTTAATTAATAATCTAACTTATTATTATATATATGGAATTGACGCTTATCATAATCAATGATTCCTTCTTTTTTTAATTTGCTCAATTCATTGGACATTGCACTTCTATCCACTGATAAATAATTTGCCAACTCGGTAATATTAAAAGGTATCTCAAAATAGTTTGACTTTTCCCTCTCGCTAATTGAACTAAGATATGACAATAATTTCTCCCTAGTTGTCTTTTTAGATATATGCGTCAGTTTATCTAACAATTTTAAGTTGCTTTCTGCCACCATTTGCATTAAATTTTTAACAACTATATCATGACGTTTACATCTGTTTTCACATGGATTAATCAATCTATGCTTATTCATAAATAACACTAAACTTTTCTCTGTCGCAATCACACTATCTTTATAATATTCGTCACCAGCATATGCACTTTCAATCCCATAAACATCGCCTTTCTTTAATTGCATAACTATTGAAATATTCCCAAGACTATCTACATTTTCAACATTTCCGCCACCTTTTAAAATCAAAATAATGTCTTCCATTCTGTCGCCTTGTTTGATAATGTTTTCATTTTTGTCAAATGTTTTGAACTTAGTTTTGAAACAAAACATCATTGCCTGACACTCAAATTCAGACGCAGAACTAAAAATTTTGGTAGCTTTTAACTCATTAAAATATTCCATATTCCCATAAATTTGTTGTAAAAACAACACTTTTTACAATTTCATTATAGTATAATAGTCATGTAATGTCAAACAAAAGCAAGTTGTTTGATTTAATCTTAGGGAGGAAAATATGAAAGTTATCAAACGAAATGGACAAGAAGTTATCTTCAATCCAGACAAAATCAGAATTGCTGTCACCAAAGCAAACAATTCATTAGACGAATTGAGCAAACGCTTAAACGAATCTCAGATTGAAAGAATCGTCAATTCAGTTGTGGCAGAATGTGAAAGCATGGGCAGAGCTGTTGGAGTTGAAGAAATTCAAGATATGGTTGAATATGCAATAATGAAAGAAAGTGCATTTCAAGTTGCAAAAAACTATATTACATATCGTTATGACAGACAACTTGCTAGACAAGCAAATACGACTGATGAAAAGGTGTTTGCTTTGATTGATTTGAAGAATGAAGAGATTAAACAAGAAAATTCAAACAAAAACCCTACTGTAAACAGTGTTCAACGTGATTACATGGCAGGAGAAATGAGCAAAGATTTGACCAAACGTTTTCTATTGCCTAGTCATATATGGAAAGCACATGAAGATGGAATTATTCATTTCCATGATGCAGACTATTTTGCTCAACGTATGCATAACTGTGACTTGGTTAATCTTGAAGATATGCTACAAAATGGAACCGTTATTTCAAACACAATGATAGAACGACCACATTCTTTCTCAACCGCATGTAATATTGCGACACAAATCGTTGCACAAGTTGCATCCAGTCAATATGGCGGACAAAGCATCAGTATGGCACATCTTGCCCCATTTGTAGATGTCAGTCGTAGAAAAATTAGAAAAGAAGTTGAAGAAGAACTAAAACTTGTGAATGAAAATGTAGATAAAGAGCTATTAGATAAAATCACTGAACAACGTGTAAGAAAAGAGATAAATAGAGGAGTTCAGACCATTCAATATCAAGTAATCACTCTTATGACAACAAATGGACAAGCACCTTTTGTGACCGAATTCTTGTATCTCGGTGAAGCGAAGAACGAACGTGAAAAAGAAGATTTAGCTCTTATCATAGAAGAAACTTTGCAACAAAGATATGAAGGTGTGAAGAACGAAAAAGGTGTTCCTATCACCCCAGCATTCCCAAAAATTGTATATGTATTGGAAGAAGACAACATTCATCCAGACAGCAAATATTACTATCTAACAGAACTTGCAGCTAAATGTACTGCTAAACGACTTGTTCCAGATTATATCAGTGAAAAGAAAATGCTTGAATTGAAGATTGACAAAAATGGTGAGGGTCACTGTTATCCATGTATGGGTTGCCGTTCATTCTTGACACCATATGTTGATGAAAATGGAAAACCTAAATATTATGGACGTTTCAATCAGGGTGTTGTCACAATCAATCTAATTGATATCGCATTGTCAAGTGAAAAAGACATGAAAAAATTCTGGAAAATATTTGATGAACGTATGGATTTATGTCATGAAGCTTTGCGTTGTAGACATGAAAGACTTTTGGGCACCACCTCTGATGTTGCTCCAATTCTATGGCAACATGGTGCAATAGCTAGATTAAAACCAGGCGAAAAGATAGATAAATTATTATATGGAGGATATTCAACTATTTCTCTTGGATATGCAGGCTTATGGGAAACTGTTTACTATCTCAATGGTCATAAATTAACCGAACCAGAAGGTGAAGCATTAGGTTTAGAAATAATGAAAAAACTTAATGAATACACAAAGAAATGGAAGCAAGCTGAAAATATAGATTATTCACTTTATGGCACACCATTGGAAAGTACAACCTACAAATTTGCAAAATGCTTACAACGTAGATTTGGAATTATTCCAGGTGTGACAGACAAAAATTATGTGACAAATAGTTATCATGTGCATGTGACAGAACCTATTGACGCATTCGAAAAACTAAAATTAGAGAGTGAATTCCAAGCATTAAGCCCTGGTGGAGCCATAAGTTATGTAGAAGTTCCAAACATGCAAGACAATATTGAAGCAGTATTGCAAGTCATTAAATATATTTACGACAATATTATGTATGCCGAATTAAACACAAAATCTGATTATTGTCAAGTTTGTGGCTATGATGGTGAAATCTTAATTGAAGAAGATAAAGATGGAAAACTAATTTGGGTATGCCCTCACTGTGGCAATAAAGACCAAACAAAAATGAATGTAGCAAGACGTACTTGTGGATACATTGGTAGCCAATTCTGGAACCAAGGTAGAACACAAGAGATACGAGATAGAGTATTGCATCTATAAAGGAAAATATGAATTACGGAAATATAAAATACAATGATATTGCTAATGGTGAAGGTGTCCGTGTATCCCTATTTGTGAGCGGATGCACTCACCATTGCAAAAATTGTTTTAATCCTGAAACCTGGGATTTCAACTATGGCAAACCTTTTACAAAAGAGATAGAAGACAATATTATATCAGCATTAGCACCAGACCATATCAACGGATTAACTTTGCTAGGTGGTGAACCAATGGAACCCGCCAATCAAAAAGCATTGCTAGATTTTGTTAAGCGTGTGAAATCTATTTATCCTAACAAAACCATATGGTGCTATTCTGGATATTTATTTGATACTGAGTTATTATCCGAAAGCAGAGCACACTGCCCTTGGACAAAAGAATTATTATCATATATCGATATATTGGTAGACGGCGAATTCAAAGAAGATTTAAAAGATATAACTCTTCGCTTCAAAGGTAGTAGCAATCAGCGAGTAATTGATGTGCAAAAAAGTCTAAAAGAAAATAAAGTCGTTCTTAGTCCGTATAATGATAAAAAAAATTCAGATTTCCACAAAATATATTAAAATTGTGGAAATCTTTTTAAAATTTAATAAATTATAATATATTTAATAATTAAATTTATTTTTTACTAAATAAAATATAGGAAAAATATGAAAAAAATTAAAATATTAAAACATCTGCCTAAAAATCAAAAATCACAAAAAAATTATACAAAAGAAAAACCCTATAAAAATACTGAAAAAGATAAGAAAAATGAAAATTATCTTCAATTTTATGATGACATTAAAATATCGTCAAAAAAATATGATTGGTAATAATAATTTACTAAAAAATAAAATTAAATATAAATAAAAAAATAGAAAATTAAATTTTTTCTATTTTTTATAATAATTTATATTTTTTATTAATTAATTTTAATTTTTTTATAATTTTTATATAAATTTTATTTTTATTTAGAATCCAAACTTATATTTATTTCCTTTTTCTTTGTTTTTTTATTTACAAAATATGCAATTAACAATAATATTCCGCTAATCAAAATTCCCACACCAATCAAAACAATCATGCAATTAGTCCGATTTGCGACATTATAATAAATTACTAATTCTTGTGTTAAATCATTTCCATCAATTATCCAAGTATGATAATATTTCCCATCTAATTCAGTGATATAATCAGCATCACTGTGCTCCCTATGCAAATCAGTAATGTAAGTATATAAAAGTTCATTATTTTCACTTTCCACCAAGTTTGGATAATTTGTGGAATAGTAAGCATTTAATTTTTCATATAAATCAGAATAATTGACATACATGCTCAAACCGTAATAATAAATTTTATTATAAAAGAAGTGTTTTTTGGTATAAGTCTTTGAACTACTGTTATTCGTTATATTGTAATAATACCTATATATGTCCGAATTTTTAAACCTTATACCAATTACATACATATCATCTTGCCATGTATTTCCTACCACTTCAATACCATTTTTGAAACTATTTAAAATACTAATTGTCTCACTGTCACTTGTTGTAGCAATATCTATACTAATTTTTAGATTCAAATTATAAACAATCTGCTGGGCTTCATTCATGCTTGAAACTGAAATTCTATTTTTCATCTCATCTAATGTATATCCTGCATTTATAATCTCTTCTTCATTTAGGCTGACATATACAAGCTCATCAATACTTCCGTCTTCATTTGTGACAGTCATAGCACGTACACTACTGCATGCACTCAAACAAAAGACTACAACTAGTAGCATTATACAAAATATAATTTTATAATATTTGCTTTTTGCCATGTATTAATTTATTCCATTAAATTCAAATAAATACTAAATCCTCTATTTTTCATTATCTTTATCCGAAACTGACGAATCTAATTGAAAAATATTGTCAATTTTATTGTAATATGAGTTATTCATGCTATCAATTTCTTTTTTCATTGAATAATAATCTTCCTCATTAAATATAAGATGATTATTTAATTCAATACCTAATATTTTACAACCCATCAGCAATTTAAATGTTATTTCAATATCTTCCTTACTCGGAACACATTTACCCTGTGGATGAGTATGAATAAACACAACACTACTAGCATGCGTGGCAGTAATTTGAGCGAGCAAAGTTTTAAAATCAAAACTAACACTCCTCTCATCTACCCCTTCAATATTTATCTCTTTTATCAAGGCATAATTAGAAGACAAACATAGGCAGAAAAATTCTTCTTTTTCTTTCACGACGTGTTTCTTTCTAAAATATGCCACAATCGCTCTAATATTATTTAATGACTTTGTATTGACCTTTGTTTTGCTTGCGTAAAAAACATCACAAAATTGGCTCAATAAATTTAAATATATAGCACTTTCTCTGCCTATTCCATTATTAGCAATCAAGTCTTCAAATTTTGCATTACATACATCATATATTGAACCATACATATCAAGAAGTTTATGTGCCAATGCATTTGTATCTTTATAAGGAATAGAATATGTCAGCATCAATTCTAGCACTTCATGCTCATTGAAAGAACGCAAACCATATTCTACAAATTTATTTTTCAATCTCTGTCTATGTCCTGCATGCAAATGATTTTGTGCATTAGATGGTTTCTGCATTTTCTTCATCAACTTCTTCCGTATCAATATCTGAATTATCTCTATCTACCACTGCAACACTGACCACTTTGTCATTGGCACTGACTTTCATTAATCTAACACCTAAACTTGTCCTGCTCACTAGATTAATACTATCAGCATGAGTTCTAATCATCACACCATCGCCAGAGATTGCTAAGATATCCTTATTTTCATCTATTGGACGCATCGCTACGACCTTTCCTGTCTTTTCATTAAATACACCAGCTTTTAGTCCCTTGCCCCTTCTTCCTTGCAATCTATAATCACTGATTTTACTTCTCTTAGCATAGCCTTTTTCTGTCACTGTCAATAAATCCATATCAGGAACAATTGCAATCATATCAATGATGTTCTCATCTGGTTCTATCTTCATGCCTTTCACTCCAAGTGACGTTCTGCCAACCAACCTTATGGTTTTCTCGTTGAAACGAAGACATTTACCATTGTCAGATGCTATCAATAATTCATCATTAGGGTGAATTATCTTAGCACTAATCAAACTATCATTTTCATTTAATTTTATAGCGATTTTTCCATTTTTTCTAACATTGTCAAATTCTGAAAGTTTTGTCTTTTTAATTAAACCTTTTTTAGTAGCTAAAACGAGATATGCACTATCATCTCTTTCAAATTTGAGAATGGTATTAATTTTTTCGTCGGCTTCAAGTGGTAATAGATTTACCAATGCTCTACCTTTATTTTGTCTTCCAGCTTCTGGAATATTGTAAGCACGCAATACATAAACTTTACCAAGATTACTGAAAAACATTAGGTCATCATGGCTGTTTACCACAAACATGTCTGTCACAAAATCTTCTTCCTTAGTCTTATGCGCATTCACTCCACGACCTCCACGATGCTGTGACTTATATTCACTGACAGGAAGTCTCTTGACATACCCTTGACTAGTGAGCGAAATAACTACATCATGTCTCTCTATTAAATCTCCTATATCAATATCATCATAATCCATAATGATTTCTGATTTTCTAGGAGTTGGATATTTTTCTTTAATCTCTAATAATTCAGTTTTTATAATCTCATTAATTTTACCTTCATCACTTAAAATCTCTTTTAAGTGTACAATTAAAATCTCTAATTCACCTAATTCGGCATTTAATTTTTCAACTTCTAATCCTGTCAGTCTACTCAATTTCATTTCTAGTATTGCATTTGCTTGACGCTCAGATAATTCAAATCTTGTTTGCAATTTAGTTAATGCGTCATTTTTATCTTCACTCTGTTTAATAATTTTAATTACTTCATCAATATTATTTACTGCAATTACCAAGCCTTTTAAAATATGCTCACGTTCTTCTGCTTTCTTTAAGTCATATTTTGTACGTCTTGTAATCACTTCTCGTTGGAAAGACAAATAATAATAAATGATTTCTTGCAAATTAAGTACTTTTGGTCGTCCATCAACTAATGCCAATAAGATTATTCCACTAGACATTTGTAAAGGAGTTTGTTTGTACAATTGATTGAGTATAATATGTGGGTTAGCATCTCGTTTAATTTCTACCACAATACGCATACCATCTCTATCCGATTCATCTCTAACATCAGATATGCCATCAATCTTTTTATCCTTTGCTAAATTAGCGATTTGAGCAATCAATTTAGCTTTATTTACTTGATATGGAATAGCGTGTGCAACAATTCTAAAACGTTTTCCATTATCGTAAGTCTCTATATCTGTTTTAGCACGCATAACAACGCCACCACGTCCAGTTTTATACGCCTGTTTGATTGCATTATTTCCTAGTATTTCACCACCAGTAGGAAAATCTGGTGCTGGGATATATTGCATTAACTCATCAATGGTGATATTAGGATTATCAATCATCGCAACTACACCGTCGATTACTTCGTTCAAATTATGTGGTGGAATATTTGTCGCCATACCAACAGCAATGCCATCACTACCATTTACCAATAGATTAGGGAAACGGCTTGGCAATACTTTTGGTTGCACGGTAGTCGCATCAAAGTTAGGATAAAAATCCACAGTATCTTTGTCAATATCTCGCAACAATTCGCCTGCAATTTTACTCAGTCTTGCCTCGGTATAACGATATGCCGCGGCTGGGTCACCATCGACACTACCAAAATTTCCATTAGGGTCAATTAAAGGTTCATTGATTGTGAAATCTTGCGCAAGACGCACAAGTGCATCATAAACCGAACTATCACCATGTGGGTGATATTTACCCAACACATCTCCGACAATCTTTGCACATTTTCTAAATGGCTTATCACTAGTTAGTCCTGTTTCATTCATTGAATATAATATTCTTCTATGCACAGGTTTTAATCCATCTCGCACATCAGGAAGCGCACGTGACACATTTACAGCCATAGCATAAGCGATGAATGATTCCTTCATCTCGTGTTCTACATCTATATCTATATATCTAGTATTATCAATTTTTTCAAACATTTCTTTATCTTTCATCTCTTACTCCTAGACATCAAGGTCGGTCACAAGTGTCGCATGATTTTCAATAAATTCACGTCTACCTTCTGGACGGTCACCCATTAGCAAATCAAACACTTCATTACAACTTACTTCATCTTTCATCGTCACTTTTTTTAGTGTTCTAGTCTCTGGGTTCATAGTAGTCTCCCAAAGTAAATCGGCATTCATTTCTCCTAGACCTTTATATCTTTGTACATTATATCCTTTTTCAGTGTCTAAAACTGCGGCTTCTTTTTCTTCCTCTGTATAGTAATATGAAACCTGTTTTCCGTGGGTCACTTTATATAATGGTGGTTGTGCCACATACACATGTCCTTCTTCAATTAATGGACGCATATATCTGAAAAAGAATGTCAACATCAGAATTTCAATATGACTACCATCAACATCTGCATCAGTCATGATAATAATTTTGTCATATCTCAATTTTTTAGGGTCACAATTCTCATATATACCACAGCCAAATGCTGTTATCATAGCATTAATTTCTGCGTTTTCCAGTGCATGTGCCAGTCTTGTCTTTTCAACATTCAAAATCTTTCCACGAAGAGGTAAAATTGCTTGATATCGTCTGTCCCTGCCTGATTTTGCTGTACCACCAGCTGAATCACCCTCAACAATAAATATTTCACATTCACTAGCATTTTTTGAACTACAATCTGCCAACTTCCCTGGCAAATTTGTAGATTCAAGTGCACTCTTTCTTCTAGTCTCTTCACGTGCATTTCTTGCAGCTTCTCTTGCTCGCTGAGACATCATACATTTGTTAATCAAATCTTTACTCTCTTTTGGGTGTTCTTCAAGATAATCTTTGAATGTTTCTTCCATCGCCTTTGAAGTAAAGGTTTTAATTTCATCTGTACCCAATTTGGTTTTAGTTTGCCCTTCAAATTGTGGTTCTTCCACTTTGACTGAAATTACAGCGACAATTCCTTCACGAGTATCTTCTCCGCTTAACTTTTTATTATCCTTGATAATTTTATTGTTTATTGCATAATCATTAATTATTTTCATCAGACTATTTTTAAATCCGTCAACATGTTTTCCGCCTTCTTCGGTATTAATGTTATTGCAATAGCTGTGTATATTTTCAGTGTAAGTATCAGTATATTGAAAACTAAATTCAATCTCACATGTAGCATCTACACTTTTTCCATTTTCATCTTTTCGCTTGTATTTATATGTTTTGTCCACATATATAGGTTCTGGAAAAACGCAAGTTTTGTTTTCAGTAAGGTCAGCAACAAATTCTTGAATGCCTCCCATGAATTGATATAAGTTTTCTTGCTCTTTGCCTTCTCTTAAATCAGACAAATGAATTCTAAGACCTTTGTTTAAAAATGCGATTTCTCTAAGTCTAGCTTTTAATGTATCATAATTAAATTCCGTAATTGGGAATATTTCATCATCTGGTTTAAATGTCACCTTTGTGCCTGTCTTTTCTATTGGGACATCACCCACAATAGTCAATCTTCCAGTTGGCACTCCTCTATGATATTCTTGATGATAATGTTTACCATTTTGATATATGTCCAAAATAAGTGTTTCACTAAGAGCATTGACGACAGACAATCCAACTCCATGAAGACCACCAGAAATCTTGTACCCTCCGCCGCCAAATTTACCGCCGGCATGTAATTTTGTCAGTACTAATTCTGCTGCACTGATTCCTTCTTTTTCATGAATACCAGTAGGTATGCCTCGACCATTGTCAAGCACACTAACTGAACCATCTTCATTAATTATTACATTGATTTCATTACAGTATCCTGCAAGTGCTTCATCAATCGAGTTATCTACAATCTCAGTCACTAGGTGATGCAATCCTTTTTCATCGGTCGAACCAATGTACATGCCTGGGCGTTTTCTTACGGGTTCCAATCCCTCTAATACTTGAATGGCACTCGCTCCATATTCGCCAGTCACTTTCAAATCATCTGTCATAATATCTCCTTATTAATGTCAATTTCATTGTTATAAAAGCACATTCAAAAGTCTAGAAATAGTAAATAAAATGCAATTGTTTGATATGGTTTTATAAAAAAATATATTATATATAAATATATAATATATTCTACCAAAATTATAGCAAAAAAACAAGTGTTTAACACCCTAAAAAATAGGGAAATTTGCCATATTTTAGCCATGTAATTTAATTATTTCAATCAAGATAAACCAACAAAAAAATTTGCTCAAAATTGAGCAAATTAATTACTAATTTTCATTTATTGGTTATAATAAGCCATTCGTTTAATAATGTAAAATATAATTTAGATTAAACATTAATTTTGTTTAATTCTTCAATCTCTTTGTTGATATCCAAACGTTGATATAAATTTTCATTTTTCGCTACCGCTGTATTGTCACCAATAAACCCGTATTCTCTGTAATTATCAAAACTATAAGGAATTGTTAGTCCCCAACTAGCGTAAACGAGTTTTGGTTTTACAGTCAAGAATGGCAAAAGCAGAGTATTTGTAATGATAATTGTTTCACTTAACACATTCAAAACAGTATTCAACCTTTCTGTATCCCCAGATTTTGCAAGCACCCAAGGAGCATTCTCGTCAATAAATTTATTGGCACGAGAAAACATCTCAAAAACTGTATTCAAAGCACCTGTCGGATTGATATCTTCCATCATTTCAAACACCTGTTTGCGTTTGTTTAAAATCTCAGTCTGGAACTCTCTATCGCTTTCAGTTAAATTGGTTGCCCTGTTTATGGTTCCGCCAAGATATTTACCTATCATTCCAATCGTTCTTGATACAAGATTGCCATATTCGTTGGCAAGATTGGTGTTGTATGAATTCAAAAATAATTCTTGCGTATATGGTCCATCCTGCCCAAAAATCACTTCTTTGATTAAAAACATTCTAATAGCATCAATGCCATATCTATCAGATAAAATACGTGGGTCAATCACACTTCCTGAATTGGCCTTTGACTTGGATAATTTTCCTCCGTCAAACAACAGCCAACCGTGCCCATAGACTTGTTTTGGCAAAGGCAGGTCAAGTGCCATCAAAATTGCTGGCCAAATAATCGAATGGAAGCGAACAATCTCTTTCCCCACCACGTGAACATCGCACGGCCAAAACTTTTTAAATAGGGAATCATCTTTTTGAAGATATCCCAATGCACTAATGTAGTTTGGCAACGCATCTATCCAAACATAAACTGTATGTTTTGGGTCAAAATCGACAGGCACTCCCCATTTCACACTGGTCCTGCTGACGCACAAATCTTTTAATCCAGGCTTTATGAAATTGTTTATCATTTCATTCACACGAGTATGCGGACGCAAAAAATCAGTCTCGGTCAGCAATTTTTCAATTCTATCCTGATACTTGCTAAGTCGGAAAAAATACGCCTCTTCTTCCATTGGTTCAACTGGTCTACCACAATCTGGGCATTTCCCGTCCACCAATTGTTCTTCTGTCCAAAACGATTCACACGGAGTGCAATATAGCCCTTTGTATGATGATTTGTAAATATCTCCCTTTTCGTACAACTTTTTGAATATCTTTTGCACTGTCTCGACGTGACTAGAATCAGTAGTTCGAATAAATTTGTCGTACGAAATATCTAGCGTGTCCCAAAGAGCACGTGTGTCAGCAACAATCTCATTCAAATATTCTATTTCACTGAGATTTTTTTCTCTCGCTATCTTTTCAATCTTCTGACCATGTTCGTCCGTTCCAGTTAGATAAAACACATCTTTTCCCATCATTCGATTAAAACGAGCTATACTATCACAAAGAATTGTAGTATAGCAATTTCCTAACGTCATCTTGTTGCTAGGATAATAAATAGGTGTTGTGATATAAAATGTGTTCTTCATATTTTCTCCTTAATTTTAAAATTTTAATGTTTTATTTTATTTAGAATTTTTCACCAAATATGCGATATAGTGACGGCTGTCGAATTCGAGTTTGTATTTATCAAATTTCACCTTTGGATAATGCTCTGGGATTGGATTTTTGAATTTCTTTTTCTTAACGATTTTGAATCCTTTTTCTTTCAAATACTGCTCGATATATCTAAAATGCACGCATGGGTCTTCAAATATGTCTATGATGAGGAAATAATCTGCCTTTATATCCATAATGTGATGGAACATATTTTCAAACGAATTGCCCCACCTAAGCGCCTCGCCTAGCGAGCAATGGACTAGACAAAAATCATATTGTTTCCTAAAAGTTGTGGTGCAAATGTCCGCCTCCATTATCTCTAATCTATCGCTACCAATTGCATTTTCAAGTGGATTTTTCTTCCTATTATCTCCCGGAAAAATCACTGCATCAACTTTTGCTCGTGGGAAATATTTCAATGCAATGCTCGCACTAATCTTTCCGCTCCCTGCATCAATCACTTTTTTAAATTCGTCCCTATTCAACTTTTTCGTCATCACACGAATGATTTTATCGTGAATTAATTTTGACGTATCGACCAATTTTTCCATATCTTTCCCCTATGGTAATCTAACTTTCAATACCTTATCTGCTTGCTTTTCTTGATTGATTTTATCATACATTATTGACACATATTTCGGTCCATGCTCTCTAAGTTCTTCTATCATATTAGGAATTTTTTTATCCAATTTCCTTAAAAATGAAAATTTCAATCTCGATTTTAACATTGCTTTTACTTCTTCATTTGATAAATCTTCATTGTCTTTCAAAAATTCATATAGTGCCACAATTTGAAAATATTGTTCATTACTCAATTGTGTAATTGTATAACTTCCTGCGGTTTGATTTTGTATTGATTTTGATGTTCTAGACATTTGCTTTGATTCTTTCAATTTGTTCGACAGCATAACAATTAAATTATTAGACATAATGAATTTTCCCTTTTGCTTTTAAATCTCTTTATATATTGTGACCGGGCCATCAAGGTGGCAATCTATTTGCATATCTCCACCAAACTGACCTAACTTTGTATCAACTCCCAAATTTTTCAACTCATTCGCAACTGCCAGATAAAGATTTTCTGCTTTTTCTTTGTCTGCGGATAAAGAAAAGTCTGGTCGTGCTCCACTGTTTTCACTTGTGCATAGTGTAAAATTTGATATCAACAACACCGAATAATTTAAATCAAGTACACTATCATTAAGTTTATCATTTCGAGCAAATAGACGAATAGTTGAAATTTTCTTTGCCATGCGTGTCACATTATTGATATCATCTGTCTTTGTCACGCCCAACATAACCATTAAGCCTGGACCAATCTCACTAATTAATTTGTCATCCACAGAAAGTTTAGCATATTTCACACGCTGAATTACTGCTCGCATACCTATCCCCTTGCAATTTTGCTCACTAAACTCATATCCACTTTCCCAGCATAATTTGCTTTGAAATGTTTCATCACTGACGGAATTGATTTATCTTCTAATGAATTAATTACTGCCATTATTTCCTCTTCCGTCATCATTTTTGGAAGATACTTTGAAATTATTTCAATCTGCTTAGCGATATTTCCAGCCTCAGTTTCATTTTTAACTTTAAGATAACTTTCTCTTTCCTCTGTTAGTTCTTTTATCGTCTTTTGAATGATTTGAACGACATCACTGTCCGCTTGCTCTTTTCCGTCCTTTTTCAGTTCAATGCTATTTAATAGCACCTTGTTCATCACCACGCCGAAAATTGCACGTGCCACACTGTCGTGGTCTTTCATTGCTTGAACATTATCCTTTTTAATCTCATCAATCAACATATTCTCTCCTTCTATTCATCTTTGAATATATCTTCTATTTCACTATTCTCCATTGGGGTCAACACGACATCTTTTTCTTTCTGCACTTTGCTCGTGTTTTTTGTATATAAATTATCCTTACCAGGCTCGTAGAATTGAGTAAATTCACTCTTCCACTTGATTGGAATTGTGCCTCGCATACCATTTCTATGTTTTGCAATCACTAAGGAATAGTCTAGTGCATCATCAGAACTATCACTTGCATTTTCGCTAGCAACATCAGATATGAACATAACAATATCCGCATCTTGCTCGATACTTCCCGATTCTCTTAGGTCACTTAATTGTGGAGTCTTGTCCGCACGCTTTTCGCTCTCACGATTGAGCTGTGATAAAAGTAGAATCGGAACGCCTAATTCTCGTGCCGCCAATTTTATGCTACGTGTCAATTCTGCTACTTCTTGCTGACGATTGCCGTCTTTGTTTGCTCTCTCACTTTTCATCAACTGTAAATAGTCGATTATTACCATATCTAGTCCTGATTGAGCCTTCAATCTTCTACATTTTGATAATATTTCTGCTGGTGTAATAGTCGTTGTATCGTCTATATAGATATTTGAATTTTCAAGAATTTTCTTAGTTTCAAACAAAGTTGCCCAGACATTGTTGTCTTTTGTGCCGCCTTTTACAAAATCCATTGGCACACGTCCAGTCGAACATATAAAACGTTGTGCCACTTGAAGCGCCGACATCTCCAAGTCAAACATTGCAACATATTTATTATATTTTAAAGCAGAATTAATCGCAAAATTTACAGCCAAAGTTGTTTTACCAATACCTGGTCGAGCTGCGATGATAATGAGTTCACCTGGCTTAAAGCCATTAGTAATCTTGTCAAGGGTAGGAAATCCTGTCTTAACCCCCATATTTGCATTAGGGTCAATTGAAATCTTTTCCATAAGGTCAATCGCTTCGTTGACTCCCTTTTTAATATGTTCAAGGTCATTTGTTCTTCTGGTTTGTGCAATATCAAAAATATACTTTTCCGCTCTCTCCAACACCTCTTTTGCAGAACCCAATTCAAATGCTTCATTGATTGTCTGTTGTGACGCTTCTATAATTTGACGCAAAATACTATCATTCCTAACAATGTCCATATAATACTTGTAATTTGCCGCACTTGGCACAAAATTCGTCAAATCAGTAATATAACCTAAACCACCCACTTCTTCGAGTTCGCCTTTTGTTTCAAGCACTTTGCTGACAGTAATATAGTCAATCGCTACATCTTTATAATAATTGTCTAACATCGCTTGATAAATTTTTTGATGTGTATTTGAATAAAAATCTTTTGCGTTGATGCTTGGAAAGACATCAGCACATGCGTCAATTGAAAGAAACAAACAACCTAGCAAACTTTGCTCCGCTTCCAAATCGTTAGGTAAAATCTTTGGTTTTTTATCCATAATTTCTCCTTTTTTAATCGTCTTTTAAAATTTAATTTACTTAAAGACATCTTTTTTATCTTCAACTTCTACTTTGTTTTTCTTTTTTCTTCTTGCTATCAATTCTTCAATTAATACCGCAACACCCATTATCAACACAAAACATAAAATTTGTAATCCGTTTGAAGTTATAACATTTCTAGTTAAATAAGCAAATATAATCAAAAATGGCACACAACAAAGCATTGTTATAGCAATTCGTTTCGCTACTTTCATACCATTTTCATACATTTCATTGCGATTTTGCATTATCCCTCCACGATTGGTTTTTTAGATTTTGCACGAAGTTGATGGTCCAAAATTGCCTTTCTAATTCTAATAGATTTAGGTGTCACCTCTACCAATTCATCATCTGCTATAAATTCAATCGCACCTTCTAGTGACAACTCTTGAATAGGAATTAGTTTAAGTGCTTCATCACTTGAACTGCTGCGAGTGTTTGTCAATTGTTTTTTCTTACATACGTTGACCACAATGTCATCACCCTTAGGATTTGAGCCAACGACTTGCCCCATATAGACTTTTTCACCAGGTCTAACTAGTAATCGCCCTCTACCTTGTGCGTTAAAAAGTCCATAAGTGACAGCCTCTCCTGTTTCGTATGAGATAAGTGAACCAAAATTCCTTCCCTCAATCTCTCCCTTATATGGTTCATAGTCATAGAATACAGATGACATAACCCCTTCACCTCGTGTGTCGGTAAGCATCTGTGATTTATAACCAAATAATCCACGACTTGGCACCAAAAACTGCAAACGCATTCTGCTACCAATAGGTGACATGTCTAGCAACTCACCCTTCTTAACACCCATAGATTGCATAACTGTTCCAACCGCATCTTCTGGCACGTCTAAAACGACCTTATCAATAGGTTCATATTTTATTCCATCAATTGTTTTAAATAATGCACGTGGCCTGCTAACTTGAAATTCATAACCATCTCTACGCATGTTTTCAATCAATATTGATAGATGCATTTCCCCTCGACCTCTCACTTTGAATTGGTCAGCAGTGATGCCATCTTCGACTTGCAAAGATAAGTCTTTAACGGCTTCCTTATATAATCTATCTTTTAGATGTCTACTGGTCACAAACTTCCCTTCTTTCCCTGCAAATGGACTATCATTGACCATAAAAGTCATTTCTACACTTGGTTCGCTAATCTTTACAAAAGGAATAGGTTTCATATCTGCATTCTCACTGGCAGTATCTCCAATAGTTATATCAGGAATGCCGGCAATACAAATTATATCTCCCGCTGTACCAACCTCAATTGGGTCTCGTTTTAACCCATTAAAATTGAAAATATTGACTACTTTACCTGAGTAGTGTTTGTTTTCATCAAAATAATTTGAAATATACAAAGTTTGGTTTAATTTGATTTTCCCTGTTTCGATTTTACCAACCGCAAGTTTTCCAAGATAATCGTTTTGCTCAGTAGATGATATCAACATCTGGAAAGGTGCATCAACATCCATACCAGGTGGGTCAATGTGATTGATAATAGCTTCAAAAAGCGGTTTCATATCTGTCCCTGGCTTTCTATAATCAGTGGTTGCCACTCCATTACGTGCAGAACAATAGATTATTGGGCTATCTAATTGTTCATCACTAGCATTGAGGTCAAGCATCAACTCCAACACTTCATCTGCAACTACATCTAGTCGAGCATCTGGTCTGTCGATTTTGTTAATAACTATAATTACTTTTAAATTAAGAGCCAACGCCTTTTCTAACACAAATCTCGTCTGCGGCATAGGCCCTTCAAAAGCATCAACAACTAACAAAACGCCATCTACCATTTTAAGTACTCGTTCAACTTCCCCACCAAAATCAGCATGTCCTGGTGTGTCAACAATGTTTATTTTAGTGTCATTATAATATGCAGAACAATTTTTTGACAGAATAGTAATACCCCTTTCTCTTTCTAGTGCATTGCTGTCCATTACTCTATCTTGAACTTCCTGATTATCACGAAAAATACCACCTTGTTTCAAAAGTGCATTTACCAAACTTGTTTTTCCATGGTCTACGTGTGCAATTATAGCAATATTTCTAATGTCTAACATATCAAACCTCTTAATATTATTACTTAGTATAGATAATATAATAACATAGAATCAAAAAAATTGCAATAAAAGTATAAATAATAGCCCTATAAAAATTTCGAAAAACACCTTAAAAATAGTTGATTTTTTATTTTTTATTTGATAGCATTTTTATAAGTTGAATGTTTCAACGGATAAAAAGGAGAAAAATATGAATACAATTAGCGCAGGGGAATTCATTAAACAGGTAGCAGAAGCGACCGGTTTTACTCAGACCCAAATCAAAACAATCATGAATACAGCAGGCGAAAAGATTAAAGAAAATCTTAAAGCTGGTAAAGAAATGCATTTCATTGGATATTTTAATATCGGCATTAAAGCAAAAAAAGCTGGTGTTAAACTCAATCCATTTACTGGGGAGAAAGTTAAAGTTGCAGCTTGCAAAGTACCTACAATTAAACTTAGCGCATCTTTCAAACAATTGTTGAAAAAATAATTAAAACGGCTTTTGCCGTTTTTTTATTTTAAAAAATTAAATAAAATACAACTACAATTTATTAAATAATATTCAACAATTAAATTTAATAAATATTAGTTGCAATGATTTTTTATTCTCTTTATGATAATAAATTATTTAATTAATTACAAATTATAAAAATAGTAATATACAAGAAATATTACGATTTTTTATAAATTTTTTAATATTTATTTTAATAATTGTTTTAAAATATAAATAAATATTTGTTAAATTTAAATTAATTTGGTATAATACTATTAAATTTAGGGGGTAAATATGTGGACAACCATTGCGATGTGGGGTGGAGTTGCAGGATTATTTATATCAATTTTTGCAGTTATAATTTTGTTTTTAACTAGAAAAAATATTTTAGACATTTTAGATAAAGATGTCATTTTATTTGATAGAAATTTTGAGTTGAAAAAATCTGCCATCGAAGATGCTTTCAAATTGGTGGATGAAATTCAAGAAAAGGGTGAGCAAATCACTTTGAATAATGAATTCAAAATGAGAGCAAAAAAATGCTATAATGAATTGCTATGTGTAATCACTGATGTTCGTATAGCAGACGAATTTTATAATATCGCTATTGATAACAATGAACAAGTTAGTGATACTCGAATTGCAAATTTCAAAATTTCATGTAGAAAAGACATTGGATTAAATGTAAAAAAAGCGAATGCAGTAAATCGTATTATTAAACAAAATGAAACTGGCACAGGAGCCAATGAAACAGTGTTAAGAGCAAAATCTATTAATGGCACAAATAATGGCAATACAAACAATAATTTAAATTCAAATATTACAAATCAAAACAATCCTTATCAACCAGGTTATACTGCCCAACCTACTCAGAATGTTAGACCTGCCCAAACAAACACGACAGCTAATATTCAACCAAATTCTAATACTCAAACCACCAACCCATCTCAGTCTATACCTCAAACACAAACTTCTACTAATAAACCAAACCAAACAATAAAGCCAAATACCTCTTCTGCCAGTCAAACGACAACAACAAAAATAAATAAAAAATAAAAAAGTGACATTAATTTGTCATTTTTTTAATTTATTAATTAAATATTAGCAAAAATAATTATAAATAAAATACTTTTTTATTTTATAAATTTATTTAACTATAAAAAAATAATTAATTTTATTTTATTATAAAAATTAAAATATTAAAAATATTATTTATTTTTAGTTGTATATTCGGTATTTAAATTATTTAAATATTTCATATAAACTTTTTTACAACTAAAATCTTTACCCATCTTTAAATTTAATGAACAAACAAAATTTTTTAAAAATTCAAATTTTTCATTATAATTCATATCCTTCATATTTTCCGTTTCTTCGCATTCAAGAAAAATACCTAAATCTTTTACGACTTGAATTACCAATTCAAAATCTCCCAATTTATAGACAAAAGAATGATTTTTTAATTCGCACCAGCAATTTAGACCGCTCTTTAAAAATATTTCATTCGCCTTGCTAACATCGTCAATATTTACATTTAATTTATCCTCAGCAATAACATTACCATTTTTATCTAGTTTCTTATTTTTATATACAATCTTTGCTATTGTCTTGTCATCAATTATTTCTCGTAAAATAAAAGATTTATCCATCAATTGGATATATTTTATCATTTTTATTTCTTCAAAACTGAATTTAGAAAAATAAAAATCATTTATTCGATATTCTTCAATAAATGACCCGCCTTGACCACTCAATCTATCGACAATGGTTTCTAAATTATCAAATAATTGAACTGTTATTTCTGTTTTCATATTTATATTATATCATAAAATGCATATGTAAAAAACAAAAAATAGCATTTTCATGCCATTTTTTTTATTTCTCGCTTGGTCACATAGATGATACCTTCATCATTTAAATACTGTTCTATTTTATCACGTAGCAACTCAATTCTACCAGATAATTTCTCCTTTCTAACTACCACAAATTGGCTTTTGTCAAACACTATTACAAATCGTTCTTCATCTTCAAAACAAGCCGTAATGTTGTTTAAATCTAGCACCCTTTTACTAACTTCTTCATTTTCTTTATAAAATGAAACTCTGCAACTATCATCGTCTATACTAACTACGCAATACTTATTTTCGGCAATATATTCATTGTATGTTTTTATAGCACTCTTTTTCCACATCTTAGGCGAATAGAAATGATATATAATAACACCTATTGAAAGTAAGATTAATAAGATATCAAATATAATACTATCACCTAAAATTATATCTAATATCAAAGATATAATAGCGAACAATAAACATATTCCTAATAATACATATATTAC
Source organism: uncultured Clostridia bacterium (assembly GCA_944377485.1). Classification (GTDB taxonomy): domain Bacteria; phylum Bacillota; class Clostridia; order Christensenellales; family UBA1242; genus Onthoplasma. The sequence goes on from CALWFB010000006.1 coordinate 58,048, forward strand.
TATATTTAATTTTTTATTTTTCTTTTTCGTTGTATATATAGTTCCAGCAATATTGTCATCTAGACTGAATTCAAATCTTGATTCAAACATTTTTACCTACTTTTTACCATTGATATTTTTACTCATGCATTTTTCAAGAAAAGCCTTTAATTTATCCACTCCACCTGTCAATTTATCCTTTCTGATACAGACAAATTCAACTTTATTGAATACGAGAACAAGTCTAGTACTATCTTCCAAAAAACTTGTCAAAGATTTCAGAGAGTGAACATTTTTAGCCTGTTCACTCTCATCTTTATACAAGGTCTCAGTGCATAACGAATTATCTATAACAATCTTCAAGTAGTCCATTTCATCTAATTTTTGCTGTTTATACGATTTCTTTTGCGAACGAACCAACGTGACAGGGATAATAAGATATACAATTTCTAAAACCACTAATGCCACAAGTAAAATGATGTCTAAAACATATGAATTTTTCATTACAATGTCTACAATTAACATTGCCACCATTGCTATCATCAAAATTGGAATCAAAACTGCGATTACTTTATCCTGTTTTCTTTTTTGTGATTTGTACACATATTTTGCACATATCAAACTATCTTCAAGTTCAAATTTATATTTGCATTCAAACATTCCGTCTCCTAAATTTTGTCATTTACGCTATATTCTTCTTTCTTCTTCTTTCTGACAATTATAAATATGATAATTATAATTGCAATCAATAATATAGCACCTATCACAATCAAAATAATTTGCCACAATTCTAATAGCACACGTTGTTCGGTAATGATAATAGTATTGACATTAGCACTCATTTGATTTAAATCAATCGTTATATTATCTCCCTGAACTTCATAATCAAGTTCTCCAGATTGCTCACCAGTCAACCAAATTGCACCTGTTAAACGTTCTTCATTAGGGATTGTCAAGTAAAGACTATTGCTAATATTCCTACTTATTCCATTCACTTCAAATCTTAACACATAACCAATTGAGAATATATTACTATTTGATAGATATCTAACTATGCTATCATATATGTTTACATATTCATTTGTATCTGCATTTATGATGTCTACTCTAAGTGATGCATTGATAGGAATTAAACTAGCTAAACTCGGGTCGGTCAAACCTCGTCTATTTGTAATCGTCACATCTCCAACTCCATCAATATGCGTAGACACACTATATGGATAAATGCTAGCTGTAATTGAAGTATTATTCAATTTATAGTTTTGTGCATCTGCGCCAATCAATGCGCTTTCAGAATTTATATTTACTTGTTTTTGTAGACCTATTGTTGAATCTACAAATTTAATATCAAGGTTATCAACAATCAGGCTGACATCGTCATTTGACAATACTCCTTGCAAACTAATGTTTGCATCTTGACGTATTGTCACATCTGTTGTACCATCATAAACTTTATCATTAACTTGAATTCCAAGAATATTTAATTCTCGTTTCATGATTCTAATAGAATTCAAGAATGTGACTGTATCATTGTTTAAAGTAAAGTTATTGTTATATGTACCATAAGCAAGGTTAATCCCCGATAAAGTTATATTATAGAATATACTTTCATTTGCGATATTGATTGGAGTTTCTATACCATTGATAGTATAAGTAATATTTGCGGAATAGTTTTGAGTTAAAATGAACTGACTTCCTTCATAAGCAATAGTCATTGCTCCGTCCGTAAATACTAAATACTGCAATAATCTAGTTGCATCATAACTAGAACTTCCATCATATGTTTTTGTAAAAGTATCTGTCATGTTATACGAAACTGTAATTGCCCTAGGGACGATTACCAAACGAACTTTATAACCTAATTCGATACTACTGAGCCAAGAATATTCACCCGTATCATTAAATTGTATGCTAACATCATATTCACCTACATTTGTAGGATTTACTACTGCACCATTTCTATCATAATACGTAATATTATACTCATTATTTTCATTCATCATGAAATTCAAAATAAATTCTGATGATTGAATATCATTATTAGAGGTTGCACCAACAGATAATTTTTGAGCTACACCATTACCTCTATTATCACAGATAAATGTCGATGTGAAAATGTAAACACCATCTATATACTCAGCACCATTATATATAATTTGAGGTTGAACTTGTAATTTAACCACAAGGTTTTCAATAAATCTTATGTCTATGCTCTGAATGTGTCCATCAGAATCACGTATGATTGAAATTCCATAAGTGTTTAAATCAGTACGAGTAGCGGTCTGAGAATCAATTAACAATTCACCAGCTTCATTATAGATTTTGAAATCGTTTATATAGAAGAAATCTCTATAATTTACATTATCAATAGTATGGAAATTATAATTAATTCGGGTCTTACCCATGAACTGTAAATTGTTTATTAGATATGACTGTCCACCTGATGAATATATTTGAGCATCAAATCCAAACATGTTATTATCATAGCTCATTTCAAAACGAGTGCTATCATTAACCTTGTAAAAGGATTCATCATCAATATTAGTTGTTAAAGTAATCTGCTTTTCTCCTACCAAATATCTATAATAAATTGGCAATTCTCCATCATCTGGGACATTTGCAATAATATCACTTATATTAAAACTAAATTTATATTGACCAGCAGTTTGTAGACTTTCGAATGTATAATTTTGCGCCAACATATAAATCTCTGCCAGATACACACCTTTGCTCAAATCATATGATTCATTAGCATTAATAGAAATAGTGTTTAATGTAATGTAGATATCAATGCTATCCAAATAATTGACCGTTTCGCCCTCTTGCAAAACGTGTTCTTCACCATTTGTTGTCACAATAATCTCGTATGTACTATACTCACTAGGGTCAATACTAATGTCTCCTCTAATCAAAGTGACATCTGAATAATTTGAACTATTATTCACTAAGGAAATTTCCAAATAGGCATATTGTATATAGAATGTGATTACTCCACCTTCTAAATAATAATTGCTAATATCAAATAAAGTGTCTTCATAAGTAGTACTTTCATTATAATAAATCTGTGTCAAATCATAACTATAATAAGTGGTATTCGGATTGTATTCACTTGATGTATTTAACACATAACCATAGACCGGAGAATATGTATATAATTTCAAATAATTCAATGCCCAACTATCTTCTGAATAATGATATTCTTGATAAGTGTAAGTATTATAATATAAATTATCAAATCTAAAACCATTATTTTTGTTGGCATTCATCTGTATTTTCAAATTGTCATACATAGTAATCTGGTCAGAAACAATATTATTTACTAATACAGTAGGATTACCCCTATTGGCATTATCTATCACTATATTGACAGTATATGAGTCATAACTCAATTTATATTTAAACTCTTCATTCTGACGCATATTTGGAATATTTAAACTCATACTGCTATGAGTATAACTAGGCGCTTCGTCCAACATCGTTGTCCAACCAAAAGCGGATAGTCCATTTGGAATATTCCCAGTCACAGATATTTGCACGTTGCTATTATATGGAATTGCGTCAAATAAAATTTGATTGTTCACAACATTGCCGGTAATAATTTGTGGTAAATTTTCATACATGTACTGAATTGTCATAGAAGGGAATTGTACCATCAAATCATAATCGTTATTTTTAGGATTCGTTAATTCAAAATTAATAGTAATCGAATAAGTATGAATTTGATATACAATTGACATGTTCAAATCTACATAATCTGATGAACTGATTCCGTATGTGCTAACTAAATCAATTAATTCTTGCAAACTGAACTCATAACTAAACAAATTAGAATCATAACTATTTGTTTGGTTCATGTCAGCATATTCATGCTGTCCATTATTGATAAAGTATACGTTTGAAGCAAAATATCCAGTTGGCATATTGAAGCTAACAGACCTATCTTCCACCGTTATCACTTTGTAATTCTCTTCATCAAACATGACATATTCGCCATCGTATCCAGCTCCGCCACCCGTTTGCATAATTGACAAATGATATTCGATTTCTTCAAAGTTAATTACCAAATATTGTATATTTGAACTGGTGACAGTATAGGTATATGATAATTCATCAGTCACAGTATTCGTTTCTTTACCTTCTGAAATAAATGTGTATCCTACTAAATTGTATCCAAAAGCAATTATTGAACTAGCTTCTTCACCATTAGGATTTAAAACAACTTGTATTTCCTGCCCAGCTTCTACTATTACACTATCATCTGTTTTTTCTAATTCTAATCCGTTCTGATATATCACTACATTGTCAAGGTCATATGCATCTAATCTATCAGTAGATATCTGCAATCTAGCACTTGGCATTGTATAAACAACTTTTATACTGATATCACGTAAAATTGTTTCCACATGAGTATAAGTATCTGTACCGCTAGCATAGGTATAACTTAAATTCGTCTTATCATTTTCAGTAAATCGTACAAACATATATGTATACTCTTGCTGAATTTCCTCGTTGTTTACAGTTTTACCTTTTGAATTTAAAGTCACTTTGTCATACAACTTTAATCCGCTGATAATAATTTCATATTTATCTTCATTATCATTGACTACTACACTTTGGCTATCTGTATCATATGTTAAATCTGCCATAATAGTATCAAGTTCAGAATATGTATCTTTCGTGGCTTCAATATAATATGTCAAAGTATAGGTCGTATAATTTTCATATACGTATATTTCAATTTCATTCTCACCATTAGCAAATTGAGAAATAATATCAGAAGTTAGTTCGAAGTTAATACCATTGCTGACATTTACATAATCTCCGACTCCACCAATTTTATATCCAAAAAGGTAAAAACCATTCACAATATCTGAATATAAATTAATATCATCACCTATGTTTGCAGATATATCAAACGTAATATTTTTTTCTACGTTTGCACGTAAATCATCCGCATAGAAAGTATCAGTATTAATACTATTTCCTTTTGCAATTGATAAAGTTGTTCTTGATATAGGATAATAATCAGTTTCGCCATCATTCAATGTTATTTGGTCAAAATTTACAAACTTAATTGAATAGTCAATATATTCAAACAACATTAAAATCGTATACTCTTCTGGTTTATCAACACTAATTTGAACATCAATTGAAGTATTTTGACTTATTTGAAATTCGCTAAATGCAAAACCATAGAATTCGTAGCCTACATTATTTGAAGCATTAGTTTTGTTTATTGTAATACTATCTCCTCTAACAAGAGAAACTACTGGTTCAAGATTGAAATTTCCATTCGGTTGACTGATTGTCCCAGTGGCAGAATCATATAATCTAAATTCAAAATTTACACTATAATTAATTGAATTATAATTAATTCTAATTGTAATATTTTCATCTACATCTGGGTATTGCATGGACATAACTTCTAATTCATCAATAGATTCAAATTGATAATAATTATAAGTCCTAGCATCAATAACTCTGCTAATCATTGGAGCACAAACTACTCTAAAAGCATTATTGTTATTATCACTTGCTTTCTTTATGAAATACACTCCATCTGATATTTGAGAATAATAGAAAGTGACTGTTGTGACGTTTAAAACACTATTAATATCTTCACCCTCAGCAGCTTCATCGTCTAAATATGCAGCAATGTTTGCTGTATATAAATTGTGATAGTTCACATTTACTACCGACTCTTGATTAGAAGAATTAAGAATAGTATAATTGAAACTAATTGAAGAAGTACGCAAATATTCATCTTGTTGAATTACAAACGAATTTGACTCTGCATCTTGAACTAAATCGACAATATTTCCATCAGCACTCACACTCATTGCTCTAACATCAATATTGACACTAGATTCAATCTGCGTATCAATGTCAATATCAAAAGAGGCTTCCACTGAATCATTTAATCTAAATGCACCCAAAGTATAATCGACTTTTTGCTCTAAATTTTCATCTGTCAACACAGGATGCAAAGTATAATATGAGTTTTCAGAATAGTACAAGTCTCCAAAATAGTACAACTTGCTGTTTCCGCTGGCATTTATACTAATAATAGCATCCGTATAGGTTGTATAACTATCTCCTACAACTTTATCTGTAAAATAAATTGTGTTTGTACTATCAATGATTTGTTCTGATGAATATGAATTTATTGTGGTAATATCAAAGAGTGAACTTATATCAACATTATAATAAATAAAGTCAAACACTGAAACAACTTGTAAATTATCTGCAACTTTTGAGATGTTGAAAGTTCCTTGGTCATAATATCCATCATCATTCGTATCTATGTATCTAAGCGTGATATCAACTTGATTGCCACTTTCACCGAATTGAATAGTCTTGCTGCCAACACCTGAACCATCGACAGTCAAATCACTACTATCAACATATGTAATATTTGTGGGTTCATCTGTATAAACAATTTGCCAACCTTCCAAATGAAATCCTTCATTTGCATTGGTAGTCAATGTAATATTTTCTTCGCCCAAGACAAATTTACCATAACCGCTAGTTTGCCCAGCAGTCAAATCAGATTGATATGGCACTCCTTCGTTAACCAACCAGTTGCTGTCGACCAATTCATCTGGTTCGTACGCATAAACATTACCCACTGCATATATTACAAACAGTGAAGCAATAACTAACGAAATAATTGAAAACAAACTTAAAACTTTCTTTTTCATTTTTCCCCTATACATGAATTTCCTGCCTTAGCCCCATCTGCACAAGCAACAACAATTTGTCGGAAATCTTTATTAATTATATCCCCACAAGCATACAAATTTTTTACACTTGTACGCATATTATCATCGACTATAATATATCCTTGCGGATTTGTGTCAACATCAAATTTTATAAAACTAGTGTCAGGTTCATATCCTATTGCAATAAATAATCCATCAAGATTGATTTTAGTTTTTGTTCCATCAATATTTACGGAAACTGCTTCCAATTTATCTTTACCATGTAATTCTTTTACTTGTGCATTGGTCAATATTTCAAGATTTTTTAATTTCTTAATTTTCTTTAATGCAAATTCACCCGCTCTAAATTTTTCTGTTCTATTGATTAGATATATCTTTTTTGCCAATCTAGATAAGTATTCTACATCTCCAATCGCAGTATTGCCTCCACCGACAACTGCCACAACTTTATCTTTGAAGAAAGCGCCGTCACAACTTGCACAATAGCTGATTCCTCTTCCTGTCAAACGTTCTTCATCTTTCAGTCCCAACTTTCTAGTCTTACAACCTGATGCAATTATTACTTTTCTTGAATTAAATGTTTCGTCCAGTGTTTTTACAATGAAGCCAGTTTTTGATTTTTCTAGACTTTTTACAGTCCCGTATGCTATTCTTAGACCATTACTCTTTGCTTGTTTTGCTATTCTATCCATCAAATCAAAACCGGAAATTGCTTCAAACCCAGGATAGTTGGCAATCTCATGAGAAAGAGATGCCTGACCCCCAACTGCCAATTTTTCAATGCAAACACTACTAAGCCCAGCACGACATGTAAATATGCCAGCCGTTAGCCCAGCAGGACCTGCTCCTATAATTAGCACATCAGACTTCATATATATATTGTATCCCAAAATTAAATTTTTTCCAAACAAAATGAAATATTTTTACAAAATAATTATATATATAATTATATTTTATTAGTAAATCTAAAAACATTTTTTAAATCAAAACCGTTTGAACAATATAATTACTCAAATTACTACTACAAGAAATGTAATTTTTAATATAATTTAATTATTGATTTGCTATAATTTATTCTCATATTATTTTTCACTAATGACTAGACTCCTTGACAAATTCACAAAATTGTGATATGCTCAAATAAGTATAAAAAGGAGAGATTATGGTTGACGAAAAGAAATGTATCACTTGTGGTGCATGTGTATCAATATGTCCAGTCGGTGCAATAAAAATCATTAATGGTAAAGCGACCATCAATCAAAAGAAATGCATAAAATGCATGAGTTGTTCGCAATTTTGTCCTGTTGGCGCAATAGATATTAATAAAGAAGAACCAACGAATGAAGATATCAAACCTAACAAAAATAAGAAATAATACAAGTTCAATAATAAAAAAACAAAATGCTAATTAATGCATTTTGTTTTTTATTTTAAGTTGTTTTTATCTTCAATTTATATTCATTTGATTTTTGTTTTAAGTCTCTACTTATTTCAAGGCCTCGTTCATTTATATTTGCTCCCATCAAACGAGCAATCTCTTCATACAAATTATTTTCATTTAAAACAGTGGCTTTTGTATGGGTAGTATGCGCATCTGAATATTTTTCTACTTTGATATTATAATCTGCCATAGCACAAATTTGTGGAAGATGAGAAATTGCAATAATCTGTTTTTTTAGACTAAGTCTAGCCATATATTCACCTACCACACTGGCAATATTACCACTAAGCCCACTATCTATTTCATCAAAAATAATAGTTTGAATATCATCCACATCACTTACAACAATTTTGTATGCCAACACAACTCTGCTCATTTCTCCGCCTGAAACAACTTTGTTTAGTGGTTTCAATTCAAATCCAAGGTTAGATGAGAACATAAATTCCACCCTGTCAGCACCCATATATGAATATGGTTCCATAATCTTTGTAAACTCTACATCAACCCTCGCATTTGGCATACCAAGCGTTCTCAATTCAGTTTGCAGTTTTTCAATCAAACCTTTTGCAGATTTTTTTCTAATTGCTGTCAGTTTTTCTTGAATAGCAGATATTTCATTTAACACTTCTTCTTTTTCAGCATTTAATTGTAGGTACCTTTCCTGCCCATTAATTAAATTGTCTAGTTTTTTTGTAATATCGTTATAGTATTTCATCATTGCATCATAATTCCCACCATATTTGCGGAACAAACCCTTTATAAAATCAATCCTACCGTCAATATAATCAAATCTATCTTGGTCAAAAATATTATTTTGAATATCTAAAAGAATTGTTTCATTGATATCCTCTATCTCTATGACCATACTTTTCAATCTATCCAAAATGTTTGCGTAATGTTTATTTATATTACTAATAGACTGCATTGATTTTACCGCATCAGAAAGATTATCAATAGTAGAATTTGAAAAATTATTTTTACAATTCAATTCATAACACGATTTCAACGATTCATTAATCTTTTCATACTGTTGCATCTCTTTTCTTTCGTCACTCAACTTATCATATTCGTCAGAAGTGACTTTTGCATCACAAATCTCATTAATTTGATACGTATAGAGGTCAATCAAATTTTGTTTTTCGCTCTCACTTCCACCTAGCGAAATAATGTCAGCTTCAATATACTTAACTTGTTCAATTTTTTCTCTCAAAGCGAACAATAATTTATCCGATTCTTTACCAAACAAATCAATAATTTCCAACTGATAATTATTATCCAAAATCGCCAAATGTTCACTTTGACCATGCAAATCTATCAATTTTTGACATATCTTTTTTACACTTGCAACAGGGACTAACTCCCCATTGATTTTGCAGATGTTTTTACCATTTATATCTAATTCACGTGACAAAAACATCTCGTCCTCTGCCGAAATGTTTAATTCTTCGTTAATAAATTTAATCAAACTATTTGAAAGCCCATTAAAAATAGCTTCCACACGCATACGTTCGCAACCAGAACGAATGAGTGTTCTATCTGCTCTACCACCAAAAACAAAACTCAATGCATCTAAAATTATACTTTTACCTGCACCTGTTTCACCACTAATTACATTGAGTCCCTTATCAAAACTTAATACGACTTTATCAATCAAAGCCACATTTTCAATTTTTAGTGTATTTAGCATTATTTAACCATTTTTTCTCTAATCTTTTTATCAATTTCGTCTGCAATCTCAGGGTGAGAAGTTAGATAAGCCTTCACATTTTCTTTACCCTGACCGATTTTATCCGAGTTGTAGCTAAACCAAGAACCACTCTTTTCTACTATACCCATGTCAATAGCAGTGTCTATCAAACAACCTAATATTGAAATACCTTCTCCATACATAATGTCAAACTCAGCAGATTTAAATGGTGGGGCAACCTTGTTTTTGACCACTTTTATCTTTGTGCGTGAACCAATAATATCTTGACCGCTCTTTATCGTATCCACCTTCCTGACATCAAGACGAACAGACGAATAAAATTTAAGAGCTTTACCACCTGGTGTCGTTTCAGGACTACCAAACATTACTCCAACTTTTTCTCTCAATTGATTGATGAAAATTACTAATGTTTTGCTCTTTGCTGTCACGCCAGTCAACTTTCTTAATGCTTGTGACATAAGTCTTGCTTGAAGTCCAATGAAACTATCTCCCATCTCTCCGTCAATTTCTGCCTTTGGAGTAAGGGCGGCAACAGAATCTATTACAACGATGTCAATGCCACCACTACGAACTAACTGCTCTGTTATTTCCAAAGCTTGTTCCCCTGTATCTGGTTGAGAAACATACATAGCACCGATATCCACTCCTAATTTTTGTGCATAAATTGGGTCAAGCGCATGTTCTGCATCAATAAATGCAGCCGTACCGCCCATTTTTTGAGCCTCAGCAATCACATGTAAAGCGACAGTAGTTTTACCACTACTTTCAGGTCCATAGATTTCCACAATTCTTCCACGAGGCAAGCCTCCAACACCTAATGCAATATCAAGTGGCAAACAACCAGTAGGAATGACGTCAATCCCTTCATATAAATTTGTTTCGTCCATTTTTATGATGGCACCTTTGCCATATTGTTTTTCTATTTGAGCAATCGTTTGTTCCAATGCTTTTTTCTTTTCGTCTGTCAAAATGTATCTCCTTATAATATCAAATTCACTTTTATTTTATCATACAAATAAATAAATGTCAAACATTTGTTCGACATTTTTGATTTGATTATTTATCGTTATTTTCCTCTTTTGATTCTAATTTTTTATCTTCTTTCAAGCAATCTTTATTTTTAACTAAATAATTTATTCCAGAAATTACAGTTAAGATTGTCGCCACACCAAGCAAAACATAAGTTATGATTTCAAACACTAAAACAAAGGTGGAATTAAAAGTAATACCAGATGTATAAATATATGCAAGCACAATCGAAACTGGCAGTGCAATCATTTGGACCATGGTTTTTGCTTTACCCCAAATATCAGCGGCAAGCACAACTCCCTTATTTGCAGCAAGCAAACGCAATGCACTCACCATGAATTCACGAGCAATAATGATAGTGACAATAATAGCACCCCAAGGATTAGGAATTGTACCATCTGCGATAATCATAAAGAACACAGTAGAGGTTAAAATTTTATCCGCAATAGGGTCCAAAAACTTTCCGAAATTCGTCACAAGATTTCTACTTCTAGCAATTTTTCCGTCCAGCAAATCGGTAAATGCTGCCACCACAAAAAACACGAGCGCCAAGATTTTTCCAATACCGTAAGGAATAAAATCTGCAAAGTAAAAAAACATCATAAAAGGTATCAAACATATACGTAAAACTGTCAATTTATTAGGTAAATTCATATATAACTCCTAGTTTGTTTATTATACCAAACCAGACTCAAAACCACAAGCAAAATAAACTATATTTTAAATATAAACTAAAATTAGTGTGAAAATTATCTAATTATAGTAAACTAATATTTATATTATTTATCTGTTAATTTCATGCCCAAAATCTCATCAGACGAACATCTTAAAATTTCACATAATTTAAATAGGTTTAATATATTGGGGAGTCTTTTGCCTTTTTCCCAATTATCGACTGTTGAAATTGCCACATTTAATTCGTTTGCCAATTTTAATTTTGAAATGCCTATTTCCATTCTAATGCGCTTGAAATTTTTTGAAAATTCTTCCATATTCTCTCCGCTGTTATGATATCAAAATAGTTTGCGATTTTACCTGAATTTACAAAATACGACACATTTAGACAAAAAAAAGAAATGAGTTTAACTCACTTCTTTTTAAACTTAATATTACTCATTTTAATTAAATTAGTCCAATTTTTAAATGATTTTAAATAAAACTTTCAAAGGGCAATTATCTGTTTTCATTATCTCTATTTGTTTTGATATCCTCATTTTTTAAGTTATCCTTCTGAGTTGTTTTATTTTCTTCTGATTTTTCAACTGTTTCATTTGCTGAATTATCATCTATTTGTTCTATTTTATATTTACCATTCTTGATTCCAATAATTTTTACATTTTTACCTAATAAATTCTCCATTTCTGGCACATTTAAAATTTCATATCTCTCATCATCAATGACACAAAAATAAGTATCTTCATCTTTTTGTAATACTCCAATAGAATCAATGACTGATAGTTTTTTAGAATATTCTTCAAGCCATAAAACGACTTTCTTTCTAAGTAAAAAGATAAGTAGCAATGCAATAATCACAAATATTAATATTTGAAAAACAATATACCATGGAGAATCAATACTTGATATACTCATGAAAAATGGAATTATCCCAGCAAGAGAAAAACAAGCGCCAAATAAATACATTGGTTTAATAAGTTCTGCTATCAGACCTAAAACAATTATGACTAACCAAAAATAAAACATTTTAACCTTACTAAATCTTAATAAAATTTGAAGTTATCTAACTTCCTTATCCCATCATAGAATATTTGATGCATTTTTTTCCTATTCACTTTATATGCAAAATTAATATTCCCCTTACGATTGAATGTAATCATTGTTTTCCCTGGTTGTTTATCCGTGTCTACATCAAAAAATGCTCTCTTTGTTTTAAACAACTTCGGATATCTCATAATCATACATGCACATGTATCATTTGTTGCAATTCTTCTATCAGGATAATTAGGCTCCCAATATCCAGAATAAATTTCATTTACAAATCTACCAACGTCATTAATTGTTTTAATGAAACCCACTTCTTCTTCAGTAAAATTTGCAAGTTCTCGCCCCATGCGTGAAGGAATAATTGTAATAGGTATTCCGCTATTAAGTACAATTTGAAATGCTTCTGGATCTGACGATACATTGAATGATATATACTCAACCCAATTACCTTCCGATTTTAAACCAAAAGGTGCACAGCCTTCACAATAAATATGATTAATCATGTCAACAACATCAGGGTGTCTTGTTATCAAGTGACCTAAATTTGTATGTGGTCCCAGTACAAAGATTATAATATCTTTTTTATATTTTTTTATAGTTTCGTACATGATTTCAACAGCATCATCACTGATGGGTTTGGTTTGAACTTCTTTTGGTGGAATATAACCGCCCATACCTTCGTTTTGATGAATAAAAGTAGCATCTGGGCTAATTCTAAACATCGCTTTTTTTGCTCCCTTAGCCAATGGAATATCTGTACGATTAAATTTTTCTAAAAGATGAAGTGCGTTTCTAGTCACCTTGTCTAAACTTAAATTACCACATACAGTAGTAATCAACTTAATATCTAATACTTCGTCATACAACGATAAAGTTAATGCTACTGAATCGTCTGCACCGGGGTCAAAATCAAAGATACAATTTTGTTTTTTCTTTACTTTCATTTTCTCTCCAAAATCTAGTTAGATTATAATATATTGATAATCTATTATATATTATTCAAAAATTTTTTACAAGTATTTTACATTCAAAAGTCAAATTCACTATCAATTAGACATTTTATTCAAATTTTAATTCTTAAAAATAAAAAACTCATACATATTTAATTTCAATTATACGAACATTATCAATATTTGCAACATTTTTCGACATTTTATTTGTGTTTTTTTAT
>CALWFB010000007.1 GCA_944377485.1 uncultured Clostridia bacterium
TGGCGTGACGGGCGGTGTGTACAAGACCCGGGAACGCATTCACCCCGACATGCTGATTCGGGATTACTAGCAACTCCATCTTCGTGAGGGCGGGTTGCAGCCCTCAGTCTGAACTGAGCCCATCTTTTTGAGATTTGCTCCACCTTACGGTATTGCGTCTCTTTGTAATGAGCATTGTAGCACGTCTGTAGCCCTAGGCGTAAGAGGCATGATGATTTGACATCATCCCCACCTTCCTCCGTATTATCTACGGCAGTTTCGTTAGAGTTCTCAACTAAATGTTAGCAACTAACGACAGGGGTTGCGCTCGTTGCGGGACTTAACCCAACATCTCACGACACGAGCTGACGACAACCATGCACCATCTGTATGGATGTTATATTACTATAACTTCACTGCTTTCACAGCTATGCATCCTATGTCAAGCCTAGGTAAGGTTCTTCGCGTTGCGTCGAATTAAACAACATGCTCCGCTGCTTGTGCGGGTCCCCGTCAATTCCTTTATGTTTTAAACTTGCGTTCGTACTACACAGGCGGTATACTTAACGCGTTTGCTACGACTCTGACTTTGTCGATAAAGCCATAGTCTAGTATACATCGTTTAGGGCGTGGACTACCAGGGTATCTAATCCTGTTTGCTCCCCACGCTTTCGTGCCTCAGCGTCAGTTACGTCCCAGTTGACCGCCTTCGCCTCCGGTCTTCTTACTAATATCTATGCATTCTACCGCTACACTAGTAATTCCGTCAACCTCTTCCGCACTCCAGTCCCCCAGTATCTGATGCAGTTCTATGGTTAAGCCACAGGATTTCACATCAGACTTAAAAGACCGCCTACGCACCCTTTACGCCCAGTAATTCCGGACAACGCTCGCTTCCTACGTCTTACCGCGGCTGCTGGCACGTAGTTTGCCGAAGCTTTCTATTAGAGTACCGTCACTATCTTCTTCCTCTAATACAGAAGTTTACAATCCGAGAACCTTCATCCTTCACGCGGCGTTGCTGGGTCAGAGTTGCCTCCATTGCCCAATATTCCTAACTGCTGCCTCCCGTAGGAGTCTGGACCGTATCTCAGTTCCAGTGTGGCCGATCATCCTCTCAGATCGGCTAAGCATCATCGTCTTGGTAGGCCATTACCCCACCAACTAACTAATGCTACGCAAGCTCATCTCTATTCGATAAATCTTTCACCCCTAGTACTTATGTACCTGTGGTCCTATGCGGTATTAGCAGTCGTTTCCAACTGTTGTCCCCCAGATAGAGGTAGATTACTCACGCGTTACTCACCCGTCCGCCACTAAGGGTAAGTATTCCACTAAACACCTCATATAGAAATGCTTAGTGGAACACTTAACCTCCGTTCGACTTGCATGTTTAAAGCACGCCGCCAGCGTTTGTCCTGAGCCAGGATCAAACTCTACAAAAAAATATTCGCTTTATTTCATTTAAAAACAAGTTTTTAAATTTCAATCGATGCTCTCTTTTTTTGTCACCCCACTACGTATCTTACGACACTTGTGGGGACCCCGATTAAATTTACTCGGAGATAAAGCATCAACGAATGCTACTAAGTAGCTTTTTTATAAAATAACCTTTGCTCATTCGCTTGGCTAATTTCGTTGTCTAAAAAACTTGGAATTGATAAGAACTTTGTTCATTGAACATTGCCTATAAGTAATTGCTTACTTATTGTCTTACCATTGTACCTATTAAGATATAAATTGTCCTAACGAACCTTTTGGTTCGGCACCCTGCTTATGCTGAATGCAATATAAAGATAACACATATCAAAAACTTTGTCAACAGTTTTTTAAAAATTTTTTTAAATTTTTTCAAACTTTTTTATTTTTTCCCTATATTATATGAAATTCTTCATTTTTAAGTACAAAATGACTAAAAAATAAGCATTTTCGGACACTAAATTCATGAAAATGCCATATTTCAACAACGAAAAATTAATTTGACTATCTGTCTTAAACTAATTTTGAAACAAATTTTGTGACAATAAATATCTAATCATTTGCAATTTCTATTATTTTAACATGATATAAAAATTATTACTTATACTTAATAAATGTCTAATAATTTTAAAGCTTTTAATCCGTTTTCTAAATTTATCAATTTATTTCATTCTGAAATTCTATTTGTTAAAATAAAAAAGAATGCCAAAAAGCATTCTTTCTATTATTCAGTAGTAGGAATTTCGTCTAATAAACCTCCACTATTTTCAATCAATTCAAAGAATACATTGATAATATCGTTCAATACAAGATTTTTAACTTGTTTGTACTCCGGCATCTCAGATGAACCTACATTTATATATTTGTTGTTTATTCCTGTTCCATCGTCAACCGCCCCACCAGAAGATGAATAATAATTATTTGGAACATCAACCACACCTGCTGAAATAAGCTCATCAATTGTGCTACTTTCTAATGCCGTAGATAAAGCATTTGATAAATTTGAAATTGTTGTAGAACTATCTATTAATGATAATGCACCAGAACTTAAATCTTCACTAGAAAATAAATCACTAATGGTTAATGTATCAATTCCTTCGCTTAATCCTGAAACTGTGAAATCTGCGATTGCATTCATCACTCCTTCCACTTTTGTTCCATCTTTATCGTAATATACTTTTTCATCACTATTATAAGTATAACCCAAAACTTCTGCAATGGTTAGGTTATTAATAGTAGATTCAAGGTTATCCAAATCTCTTATTGTCGTTTTTGCCACTGTTGCCATAACTCCGACAATTTCCTGACCAAATTCGTCATATACTCTATCTCCCTGAATAGTATAATTCAAGAAATCGGCAATATATAATTTATTTATTTCATCTTCTAACTCACTAATTGGTGTAGAATCGTCAACTTTATCTAGGAATGAAGGAAGAGTAATATTATAATCATCTCTCAATTCGCCTATTGTAATATTTTCATCTAAATTTGATGTAAATGAAGACACAGCCTCAGTTAAAGGGATATATCTTAATGCTACAACAACTTGCCCTGACATTAAAGCAAACTCATTACTTTTTATAATAACTTTTGAATTCGCCAAATCAACCGTATAATCAAAATTAACTTGATTCAAATATTCTTGTTCTTTGTATAATTTATTATCTGTAGAATTAAAATAATAGGTATTTGTTTTATTCAATATTTCATCGATATCGGACAAATCTACTACATTTTTCAATTCATCAGCACTAATGTTAGATAATTTATTTTTAACAGCATCCATCATTTCAGGAAGCGGAACATTTTTTAAATCAGTAATATCAATACCTGCAATTTCGTCATTAATTTTAATTCCAAAATCAGATTGTAAATCATTAAGAGTATAAGTATCAATATTTTTACCTAAATTAATTGCATGACTAACAAAAGTACTTAAAGTTAAACTATTCAAATCTTCATTACCTAAATCAATTTCAGTATTAAACTTATCATTAATCCAATTCGGAGTCACTTTGAAATAGGCAAATGCACCTATACCTGCAATTGCACCTATACCTAATAGCAAACCAATTAAAGTTCCAAAGAAAAACGAACCAACTGACCTATTTCTTGGCTTTCTTTCAATTTTTCCAATTTGTTTACTCATATTTACCCCATTTATAGTATTATGGCATAAATTACATTAAAAATAAAACGATTTATTATAAATTTATGAAATTAAATGATGAATTTTATAATAAACCTTTATAAAATGACAATAGAACAACCCGAATTTAATAAATACAAATCTCTATCTGCAAGTAGGTCTGGACAATAATTTATGGCGATTTTTCTAACTACATTGTTTGGCATCCATCTATCGCAACAAGTGTAATCTTCAATTTTTCCTCTTCGTTTCAACTCCTCACATTTCTTTAAAAATTGTACCTTTATTGCACCACCTACTCCGTGACTGCCATATCCGTGAATGACTTTCATTACCTTGTAGCCACCCTTTTTATAACTCTCTACTTCTACCAAAAATTGAGCGATTGCTTCACTCACAGTTTGTCTATCAGATTTGATATCAATAGTAATCAATTCCATAAATTTATTATATAAAAATTCGTATAACAAATCAAATAAATGTCAGTATTTACTTATAATTAAAATTCAAATAATCAACAAAAAAAATAAACAGCATTAAGCTGTTTGTTTTTTCTCTTTTAGTTTTGGTTTTGATTTTATAATCTTTGCTTTTGATTTTTTATTAATGAAATCAGCTGTGATAACAATCTTTTCAATATTATCTTCAAAATGGTAACTATACATAACGTCAAGCATGCGTTCTTCCAAGATTGTTCTCAGTCCTCTTGCTCCGGTCTTTAATTCAATTGCTTTTCTAGCAACGGCAGTAATTGCCTCTGGTTCAAAGGTCAAGTCAATACCGTCCATCTTGAACATTTGAATATATTGTTTTGTGATAGCATTCTTTGGTTCAACCAATATTCTTTCCAACGCTTTTTCATCAAGACTATCAAGAGTGGCGACAATAGGAAGTCTTCCCACGAACTCTGGAATCATTCCATATTTGATTAAATCTTGCGGTTGAATATTTTCAAACTTATTGATAGATTCTTCCATCTCTTTCTTCTTCACACTGGCACCGAAGCCTAATGACGATGCTCCATTACGTTCACTGATGATTTTATCAAGACCTACAAAGGCTCCACCACAAATAAATAAAATATTTGTTGTGTCAATTTTAATATTTTCTTGTTGCGGATGTTTTCTACCTCCCTGAGGTGGAACGGAAGCAATAGTACCTTCCAAAATCTTTAATAGTGCTTGTTGTACACCTTCTCCACTAACATCTCTTGTAATTGAAACATTTTGTGTCTTTCTAGCAATCTTGTCAATTTCATCTATATAAATAATACCTCTTTGTGCCTTTTCTATGTCATAATCAGCATTTTGTATTAATTTTAATAGAATATTTTCTACATCATCGCCAACATAACCAGCCTCAGTCAATGCAGTAGCATCACTAGAAGCGAATGGCACTTTTAGCGTTTTAGCCAGTGTCTTAGCTAGCAAAGTTTTTCCGCTACCAGTAGGGCCGACCAAAAGCACATTTGATTTTTCAAGCTCTACTTCGTCTTGCGAGTTATCTCGTTTGACCATATTATAATTGATTCGTTTATAATGATTATAAACAGATACAGCCAAAATTTTTTTAACTTCATCTTGACCAATTATAAAATCGTCCAATTTTTGTTTGATTTCTTGCGGTTTTATTAAATCAATAAATTCATTTTTTTCGCTCTCTCTTGTGCGATTGTTGAAATCCATTAGGTCTTTACAAATATTTAAACAATCTTTACAAATGAAGCAATCACCTTCTGGATTGCTGATAATATCGGTCAATTCACGTGCTGGACGACCGCAAAATGAACAAATAGTTTCTATCTCTTTCATACTCTCCTTTACTTGCAAAATACAGACGAAATAATTGTCTGTATTAATGTCTAATTATTAATTTTTTCGTTTGTCATAGATTTTGTCTACCAAACCATACTTTAAAGCTTGTTTAGCATCTAAGAAATTATCTCTATCTGTATCTTTTGTAATTGTTTCAACACTTTTGCCTGTGTTGTCAGCTAGAATTTTATTCAAACTCTCTCTTGTCTTTTGAATGTGGCGTGCATGAATCTCAATATCACTTGCCTGTCCTTGTGTTCCGCCAAGTGGTTGATGAATCATAACTTCGCTGTGAGGAAGACATATACGTTTACCCTTTGTTCCGCTAGAAAGGATTACTGCCGCCATACTTGCTGCCATACCAATACAAATTGTTGAAATATCACATTTCACATATTGCATTGTATCATAAATAGCAAGTCCAGCAGTCACACTTCCACCCGGACTGTTAATATACATGAATATATCCTTATCTGGATTTTTCCCTTCTAGATATAAAAGTTGTGCAACCACTGTATTAGCAGTTTGGTCATCAATTTCACCAGATAAGAAGACGATTCGGTCCTCTAAAAGACGTGAATAGATGTCATAACTGCGTTCCACATTGCCAACTTGGTCAATAACCATAGGTATCATATTTTTCTCTCCTTATATTTATTTGAATAATTTATAATTTTATTACAATAAAATCAACATTCAACAAAAACTGTTATAATTATTTAATTTCATTGTTATTTCGTAAGAACTCTACTAATTTTTTCATAAGAATTTCATTAGCAATATGATTTATCATATCATTATTAACTTGTTTTTTGAATTCTTCCAAAGTTTTACCTGTATTTTTTGCCATTTCTTCGATTTTTTGGTCGATATCCTTTTCAATTACATCAAGGTGCTCATCTCTAATCAATTTTTCTAGAACCAATCTACCTTTCACATTTCTTCTAGAATTGTTTTTTACTTCCTCTTTGAATTGCTCCATTGTTTTGCCAATATAATTAACATAATCTTCTAATTTGATGCCCTGATATTGCATTTGAGTTGTCATGCCATTCATCTGTCTATTGAATTCTTCCTCAACTATAACATCTGGGACAGTCAACTCAGTATCATCAATCACTTTGTCTAGAATATCATTGTCTAATTCCAATTCGTTTCTTTCATCAGTTTCTTTAATTAATCTAGAACGAATATTCTCTTTATATTTATCTACATCATCAAATTCAGTTGAATTAGAAACAAATTCTTCATTAAGTATTGGCATTATTCTTTCTCTAATATTCTTGATTTCAACTTTAAATGTTGCAACTTTATTAGCCAAGTCCTTTTGATGATAATCTTTTGGGAACGTCACAACAACGTCTTTTTTATCCCCAATATTTAAACCAATTAATTGGTCCTCAAAATTATCAATAAATGATTTGCTACCTATCTTTAATTGATAGTTTTCTGCCTTACCACCATCAAATTGTTTGCCATCAATGTATCCATCAAAATCTAGTGTGACAAAATCATCATTTTTAACAGGTTTGTTGGTCTCTACCAATCTAGAAGCCCTCAACAATTCCTTATTAATTTCTTCTTCTACATCTTTGTCAGTTATCTCAGCTTTTTTCTTCTCAAAAGTCAAACCTTTATACTTAGCAAGTGTAAATTCAGGCACACAAGGAATAGATAAAACTAAGTCAACACCTGTATTGTCCAATTTCTTTATTTCAAGTTTTGGAGCATCAATTGGTCTAATCTCTTCATGTTCACGCAAGATTTGAGTATAAGCCTTATAGTATACTTCATCAAGCGCTTCATTGACAAACGCACCTTCTCCATAACTTTTTTCAATAATATTACGAGGAGCATGTCCCTTTCTGAAACCTGGAATATTAAATTTACTTTTGTTTTTCTCATATGCGGAATTAAGACTATCTTGCCATTCTTTGCTGTCAAGACTGACTGTTGCCTCAAAAATTCCATTTTCTTTCTTTTCTACATTTAGTACCATAGTAATCTCCTTAAAATCATATAGACTTTGTGTATTTTAGCACACTATTAAAATTAAATCAATCAAATTAAAACAAAAATTGCAACGACCACAAAAAGAATTGCACAAGCATATGATGTGATATTTATTCGCTTTTTTTGTCTATTTAATCTATAACTTTCGTTGTTTAATTCAGTCAATAACTCATCTTCTAATTCTTCATCAGAATAAAGTTGATTGTCGATTTCTATTCGTCTTTTGTCGATTTTCCTAGTTCTATCGACAGCAAGCATTATCAATCCAATAGCAAAAAATATGAAACCAAAAAATAGACAATACTTATTTTCATTGCCAAAAATAAATAATACAAATCCTATAAACAAACTCACCAGAGAAATGGTGAGTTTATAATTAAACTTAAATTTCATAATCTATTAGAATGTCAAGAACAAGAAAACTACAATTAGAATAACTGCGATTACATAGGCTATCATATAACCGATGCTTCTTCTAGATTTTGCAAAATAGAAGGCAAACACGGCAGTGATAGCATATGCTATAAATTGAGCAATAGTATTCATCGCTGAAACAACAGTTGAACTAACGTCTAACGCTCCAAGGATATATTGCACAACTAAAGCAACTGCCACTAGCATAATTGCAAGATATGCCAAGAAATTCACAAAACCCTTACCTCTCATATAATCCTCCAATAACATTATTATATCATAAGTATTCAGTTTTTACAAATAAATTACAAAATTTGTCAAATTCTTTCATAATTTTTATATCAAATTATCTAAAATTATATTTTTTATTTCTAAAATCAATTTAAATTAATAATTTATATTGTTATTTATTTTGAAATTAAATCAATTACATTTTGAAAATATTCTGGCAATTCAACCTGAAATTGCATATTTTTTTTGCTTCTTGGGTGAACAAAATTGATTTTATAAGCAAATAATAACTGTCCGTTTGTTTTAATATTTTTATCCACTCCTCCATACAACACATCTCCCACAATTGGGTGATTTATTGATTTTAAATGTGCTCTAATTTGATGCGTTCTTCCTGTGGTCAATTTACAATTCAATAAAGTATAATGGTCAAATACTGCATCAACTGTAAAAATTGTTTTGCTATATTTCCCTTTGTCTGACTGAGTTAAAATCATCTGTTCTCTGTTTTTCGGATTGCGCATTAGATAGCCCTCAATGGTAAAATCCTCTTTAATTCTTCCTTTGATTAGTGCTTTATATTCTCTATTAAGTGTTTTGTCCTTTAATTGTTCACTCAAAAATTTATGAGAATTATCATTCTTTGCTACAATCATCAGTCCGCCAGTATCCTTGTCTAATCTATGAACTATCCCAGGGCGTAGCACACCATTGATTGTTGATAGGTTCTTGATGTGATACATTAATGCGTTAACTAATGTATGAGATTTTGTGCTAGCACATGGGTGCACGACTAATCCTACTTGTTTATTGATAACCAATAAATCGTCATCTTCATAAACGATATTTAAAGGTATATTTTCAGGTGCCGTATCAATCTTTTGAATAGGTTTTTCTTCTATACTAATGCTATCTCCAATTTTCAATTTATATCCAGATTTTTTTATTTCATTATTAACTAAAATCCTCCCTTCATCATTTAATGTTTTTAAATAACTGCGTGAAAAATTGGTATGATTAACTAAATAAACATCTAATCTTGTATCCACATCTGAAATGTCGTTAATTTTTAGATTGATTATCATTTTTCTTCCCCATAAAGAATAATATAAATACTGCCATCATTACTGCACCTATACATAAAAATGTATCAGCAAAATTGAACACAGGGAATGTTGGCCAAAAATCTAAGAAAATAAAATCTCTCACATATCCTAAAAATAATCTATCTATCAAATTTCCTATTGCACCACCGACAATAAAACCAAAAGAAATCGAATAAAAAATTGATTTGGTTTTCACGAAATAATTAAATATAAACAATGCGATTATCATTATAATACTGACAATTATTAAAACTATCGTGCTATCACTGAACATTCCAAACGCTGCCCCAGTATTACCATGATTAGTCGCAATAGATATCACATTAGGAATAAGATTAAAATATTCTACTTCAAATAAAAAATGTTTGGTAATAAGGTCTATTACCAAAACACCAATTATTGAACATATAATTGTAATCCATTTTTTCATTCAAACGAATCCATGCTCCAATTCTTTAATATACGGCTAAATATTTATTGCTATTGATTAGAAAATAATAAGTTTCAATTTACTTATTGCTTTGAGGTGGATTTTCTGGGCGAAGAATTTTATGACCCTCAGGAGTCAATAGAAACAAATCTCCATGCCAGCGATGAATGCTTCCGTTAAGTCCATAGATTGCTCCTGACAAAAAATCTAGAATTCGCATTCTATCTTCATCTGCTATACCTTCTAAATTAACTGCTATGGACTGACCCTGTTTTAAATAATCTATAACTTGTTGAATTTCTTTATGCGTCTTAGGTTCAACCATAATTATATTAGATTCTGGTTGAAGTCCGAAACCATTAAAGTTTGTCCCAGTAGGCATTGAGTCAAATGAATTTGTCTCACCTGCCACACGCTCATGAAGGTTGAAATTCGCATATTTGTCGTCTTGGACAATAGTTTTTGATTTTTTATCTTTCTTGTCTTTATCATCAAAGCCCAGTCCTCGCATTACCCAATCAAAAAAACCCATAATTCACCTATGAACCAAAAATTTGTTTTTTCAATAAATCGTACTCTGCATCAGTTGCTATATTAAATTCCTTTACAACTCGTTCGTATATTGCAATCACTTCTTTGTTTTTTGTCTTAGTTTTGGCTTTTTCAAGCATCTTTTCTGCCACTTTTATTGCGCCTTTTCTGTCTAAACGATTATCAATACCCACGATTGTTTCAATTACGTCCATGCACTTGTTTTCAAATTCTTCGGTATTTAATTCAGCCATACACACCTCTACTTTATATATATTTTAATAATTAGCACTACTTTTGTCAACGATTTCAATTATTTTAGCTGTTTTGTAGATAAAATAATTAAGTTTTTAAATTCTTTTTTATATTCTATTATAATTTTTTGATAATTTTTGCAAACCTAAAAAATGATGGTTTTTATATAGATTATATAAATTTTATATTATTGATTAATAAAAAAGTCCGCAAAGCGAACCTTTTTATTTCAATTTTTATTTTTTCACAATTATAGCAAATTGCAAATTATATTGCGTTTCACCAGCTTCTCCTGTAATTATTGTAAACAATATTTCTAGTTGAGTCGCATTTGGGTTCTCTGTGAAATATTGATTTATCAAACTTGCATTTAATGTTATTTTTCCTGTATAATTCCCATCAACGACTTCTATTGTCGCATAAGTAGAATTGTTTTCCATAATTGAGGACACTAAACCTACATTTGTACTAACTAATTCAGTTAATTTTGCATTTCCAAATCCATCTAAATCATCAGGATTATATATATACAAATCTTTATCTAATAAATTCGCTTGTATGTTATTTATTCCATCACGATCAACTGAAACAAATGGATTTTCTGGAAGTTGATAATTAACTCTAAATGTTAAACCTACACCATTATAATTTGCTGAATAATTTACTCTAATTGCAGTTGATGTTGGATTATTATTTTTATACTGTCTTAATGTTTCTTGTTTGACAGTTATGCTAGTCGCTCCATCAACAGTACTATATTTAGTCTCCTGTTCTGCAACGTTAGTCAACATACCAGTCGTTCCTTCCGCTCCATATGCTGTCTTAGTAAATGTTCCGTCATCTGCATTTGCATATGTCGCAAATTTCCCATTCAAATCTAAAACAGAATCTCCATTAGTATAGTTAACTTGGAAGAAGTATGATTGTATGTTAGTGCCATAGTCTACTGTCACAATCTTTCCGGAGCTTACAAATATAGCATAGAACGATGCTTTTAGATTATACAATCTATCACCAGTTCCTGTATATGATATTTCATATAAGTCATATGTTGTACTTTCGACAGTAATTGTACCAATTTTATCCTCCGCTTCTACTGTTTCGGCGCTGACTGTTGCACTAGTTGAAACCCAATTAGTAGGAACAGTTGTAGTAGTTGTACCAACACCTATAACGTTATAGTTTAGATATGTCGTGCTATCGCATTGAGTGGTCAAGAACACATCTCTAACTCTAAATTGCCCTTTTGCGGTGATTGCATTGCTTGTTGTTAACTTAAATCCTGCATTCAAACTGCTATCAAATGCATCTACATGTACCACTGCATTTCCGCTAGACATTATATCCAAACCAGCAATTAATTCATTGTTAAATAGTTGATTTGTTGATATGTCATAAATATTATCCGTAGCGGTCATATCAGATGAAGTACGAGGAGTTGTTAAATCTATACCAAATCTACCTGCAATTCCATCAGTTCCATTTATATATGTTAATGCAAAGTATATAGTTTCATTGGTTCCTGTAAATCCTGAAACAATATTGAAACGCACGCTATCAACAGAATCAATAAAGGTTTTGAAATTATCAATATTACTGAATGAACTACTGAATATTGACCTATTAGTAATAATATCACCTGTCTTATATTCTCTATTTGAAATTACGCTTCTAGTTGTTGTGTATTCTTTTCCTTCAATTGCTAAACCTGTATTATCCAAAATTCTAAATGTATAATTTTCACCGCTTTGGTTGATTTGAATTTTATAATTTGAAGATGTGTATTCGCTACCACTTCTAGTGTAAGTTCCACCATATGTAGTATTGTCTGCGCCAGATAATACCACGTCCATTACAACATTTTTGCTACTATCTAATCTCAATGTAAAGCTATTTCCCTTTTCATCAGAATATTGTTCAGCAAAGTAGAACATATCAACAAACAGTTTAGTACCACTATCTGCTTCACTGATTATATCATTATTGACATCAACTGACAAAGCATCTGAATTTGCTGTGACTGTTGCACTGTTGTATACCTTGTATGTGACATAATAATAGATTGTAGTTTGGTCTAGATAAGTGAATGCAAATCTATATGTGACATTATAGTATACATAGTTAGGTCCACTAGACTGAGGCACACTTGGCAATGTAATTGGAACACTATTATCTCTAAATATATTAGTCAATGCTGGCGGAGTCACACTTATTGAACTACCGTTATTGAATGTAGTATCCGCATCAAAGGCTGTATCTGTGAAATTAGATATTACATAACTAATATTCAACGTTATAGAACTAATAGTATTATTTATATTATTAGCAGTATTGACAGAATCTTCTCTAATCTGACCTACTATATCCGACATTATAACGCCCGTTTCGTCTTTTGATGACATGCTGACAATGTCTACTTGACTTCCTGATGCAAACGCTTCTCCATTATCTTGGACAAGAATTGCATTTTCGCCAGCGACTGACTTGTAAGTCAATGTGACAAATCCCAACACATTTATATTCCAATAAACTGTATATGTACCATTTTCTCCTAGATTAATATCTAATCGCAATCTCAATAATCCTGTGAAGTCCTTGTGAATATTAATTACAAAATCATCAATATTCACATAATCGCTACCCCAACTTGAAACTTCTGTAATCAAAATGTTATTTACATCAGTTATCTTTCTATCTGTTCCATCAGCCGTATACAATTCTAACAATAAATCTATATAATAAGATGTCCCATCATATTGAACAGTATTATCTCTACTGTTATTAATCGTATTTAAATCTTCCGAATAATCCAAATCGCTATCCGCTGGCGGTGCGCTAGCTAAGATATTAGAAGTCATCATCAAATAATTTGAATAGAACTCATTATCTCCACTTGTTAAAGAATTAGAATTTACTCTGAAATCAAAGTTTGGACGTAGCATGAAATTATATCGTATTGAACCGAGATAATATCCCCAATCGTCAACAACTCTAAATGTCAAACTAACACTTGCATTTGCTCCAACTGCATTTGTCATTATTATATTATTAGTATTAGAATATTCAAATAGATTATTAATTTCATCAGTAATGTAATATCTTGTACCATTTAATAGATATGAACTTGCTGTCGTATCTAATTCTGCATTTTCAATTCCTAATGTTCCTGAACTTGCATTAGATATAATTGAAATCTTTTCATTCAAATTAATTGGTTCAGTAGCATAAATAGAATCGTATGTAGTAGAATAATCACTCTCTAATTGATAATTATAGAATTTAACTTCAAATAATTTAGTAATAAATGTACTATTATCACTATCATATTTACTTATGACATGTCCTGAATCTACATATATTCTCATAATTATAGAGAATCTTTCAAACAATGCACCAGAATCTCTTTCAAGTCCTACATATAGACGTTTGCCAGTGCCTAGTCTTAAAGTCACTCTAATTCTATCTTGAATATTTAATACATAAACAATGTCATCAGGATAAGCCTCAATTTCACCTTTGCCAAATCTCTCTACTGTATAATCGGTTATACTTCCAACACCACTCATAGACAAAGTGAAATCAGTAATATAGAATGCATTGTTATTACCATCAAATAGTGTCGCAACATGATTACCTAGCATCATAGTTTCTCCATCGATAGATGAAGTTTCTCCATATACATAAGGTGTTCTTTCATCATTGTCATTTATCGTCAACGCAACATAATCCTTTAATGTTCCTGTATCAAAAGTGCCATGGGTATCAACTTGATAATCAAATCCATCTCTATATTCTGAACTGCTCATTACTTGGTAAACATAAATAATATTTCCTACACCTGCATTATTGCTTAAATACAAATTAGATAATGTGTTGGCACTGACGGTTGAGAATGTCAAAGCGGAGCCAACTAAATTCATGTTTTCACCAGCAGTAAATCGAACATAGTTAGGATTATCAGAATCTGTAAATCCTATTGCACTTGGAGTATATCCTAAATATTGATTTCCATCTAAATCAATAATCGCTAATCGTTTAGCATTCACCAAATTAGTTGTTTTAGCCGTATCTGTTGAATCATAAATTTCATCAGTACTATTAGTAAACAGTGCAGCATATATATCTGTTATTGAATATCCACTGACAACATTTTCATGTGTAGCATCTTTAATATAATATACTGATGCTATTCCAGCATATGTTCTGACAACTTTAATATAGAAGTTTAGTTGTAAATCTTCTCCACTGCTTTGATAAATATTTCCATCGCCATTTTTAACTTTTATGTAAAGGATTAATGGTTTATCTTCTGCTGTATGAACAAAGTTAACTTTTTTCCCTCCATCTATATTAACTAGATAGTTTGCATCAGAAAGAGTGATATCCAAGGTGCTCGCTACATTTGTATAAATATTTAATCCACCTACATAATATCTAGTCACACCAGTTAAGTCATTATTGCTTGAATTAATTGTAATACTACTACCATAATCACTGATATATAATTCTGCATTGTTTTCACTGACTAATGTAGAATCAAATGGATTATCCTGACTATATCCAACACCAGATTGAGGTTGTGAATAATATAATCCGCTCAATACATTTGCTGTAATTGTCTTTGAATATACTGTTCCATTTTCGTCTACAATATTGTCAAGACGGATTACAAATTGTTCTGTATATGCTGCAGTTATTTGGTCAAACACAAAATAGCTTTTATTTCCTTCTTTCTCATATGTCATTCCTCGTCCGGAAGCAAAAGTAATTATATCTCCACTATCAGTTTGCGCAACGAGATTATTCACTGTCCCATCTGACAAGTCAATGGTGGCAACCTCTGTTCCTCCATATATTACGGTTAAATTTTTGTTGTATCCACCAATAATTGTAGATAAATCAATTCTGTTGTCAAAATAGCTATTTACAGCTGTTTCATCATTGTTTTGAACAAATGTACCAACAGTAATTTGCACTGCATTATTGTTTACACCAATTTCTTCGTACGTATAATGTACGAGCAATACGAATCTAGTATCACTATCTCCAATTGTGTAAATATATTTCACTGTAAATTGCAAATCTTCATTATTAATATAACTAACAAAATTAATTGTTGTTCCGTCAAGTCTAATTATTGTACTATTATTAGAACTGATTGTATTTGACGTATATGTATAATCGTCATCTTGTTCTACAATTTCAGCAGACCAATTACCACCAATTGGAGAACCTGCCACTCCATTTTCTCTATTAAACACTTCGGTAAATGGATTTGCATAAGTTTCAATATCTGTAGTAATCGTCTTAGTGTATTCACCAGTACTTAATCCTGAAATTGATGGAGTAATATCATCATATGTCTCAATATATGCAGGCAACACATAGACAATCAATGTACCAACATAGAATTTAGTATTGCTTGAATCAAACACCATTCCTATTGTCAATTTAGTATAATTGTTAATTATTGGCAACTGCTTATCATCAATTTTATGTTGTCTAGCATAGTTATCAGCAATTAATTCATAATAATCACCCTCAACCATCTCAGCATCTAATAGGTAGAAATCCACATTTTGATAATTGATGCTTGCGCCAAAATGTTCATTAAAGAAATTAGCATCTATGCTTTGTCCTAAGAACGCATTGTTTGCAATAAATGTATTCTCTGTCCTTGCATCGATTGTTGAATTAAACGTAAATGTATTAGTATAATCTACATTATTATAATTTGTATTCATTTGATTATACAAATACACAAAGTAATATCCAACACTTCCAGATTCAGAAGTTATTTTAAATATAAAATAACCATATCCACCATTACCAAAGGTTATGTCTTGATTGAATGTGACTGTCTTGTTTTCATTATCTATAACAATTTTACCACTATTATAGTAATTAATAGTGTTTCCTTTGTTCTGATATGCAACTAATTCAATATTAAAATCCGCATCAAGATTACGTGTATTATCTTTCGAATTTGATATAGCAACACGCCCAACTGATTGTATTTCATCATATACAAAATTCATTGTTTGACCCATATTTACAGGTTCAAAATATGAATTAATAGTCACTTGATATGCGTTATTGCCTTGTGATACACCATTAAGGTTGTTTGCGTCCATTTCAATACTATCACCCACAAATACATAAGACGTAGTAGTGCCAGTCAACCTTTCATCAACAAATGGTGTAGTAATCTCAATATATTGTCTATTTGTAATTGTCAATTCACGAGTAAATGTATATTCTACTCCATCACTATAAGTAATTTTATAAGTAATTATAACAGTTTTTGTATTACCTTCAATCTCATTAATAATAGCATCAGCACCATAATTTTGACTTCCGATATAACCGCTGCCTATAAATGAAGTATTAGCAAATAAACTTTCATCATCAACTGATTCAACGACCATTGAACTAATTAAATTACTTCTATCAGCCAACTCGCTCAATAACCCATCTAAATCAAACATGTCATTTAACAAATCATATGCTTCATCACTATTTAATCCTGAATATGCTGGTATATCTTTTTCATCTGGAATTAGTGGTATTACGCAGATTGCATATGACGAATCATCTCCACTAAGCGATGTCGAAGTAGTATATATTAATACATTATCAGTGCTTTCATCTACAAATGTAAATGTTAACACTACATTATCAAACTTATTTGATAGATTTGTATTTAATCTAAATCTATTTCCAGACAAAACTTCAAACTGTAAATTAGATAAATTTGACTGAATACTAGATAATACGAATTTAGGATTGTCTTTGATTTCAATAAATGACTGATAATTTATATTAGACATTATATTATAAATATTGTCGGAATAATCAGGATAATCATCACCTTGTGTCTCTCTTGAAATAGTATAGAAATTATTCAATGTTATATCTGAATTTAATAATTCAATATTTCTAACAGCATCACCTACATTATAATTGTAATTTAATGTTATATTTTCTATTATAGTTTGACCTATATTTTCAATCCAATTAACAGTAAATGTTGATGCAGCACTATTGACTGTGATATTTGAACCTGTTGAAGTCAATGACACATTAGAATAACTACTAAATTGTTCTAAATAGTCCTCTGTCTTTGGATAAATACCTACACTTTCGCTACCATAAATCACACCTGTTTTAAAACTAAACAAATCTACAAGGTCGCTGTAATTATAAGTGTTTCCTCCATAATAAATGTTGTCTTTCAAGGTAGCAATTACATTTGGTATAACATTAATTGTGTATGATTCTAATTCTTCATTGTTATATACAAAACTAAATCTATATGAACCAGGGTCTGTGAAAGTGTATTCGGCATTATCTATTTGAATTGGCGAACTTGAACCATTAATGTAAACTTGACTAGAAATTACAGCTCCTGAAATTGTGTTTTTAATTTTAAATACAGGTTCGTTAACGCTCTCACCTGTTTCTGACTGTTCATATAACAACACAGTCGTTCCCGCATAGAAATTATCCCAGTTTGAATTGATATTAATTTCAACACTTGATGTAAATGTCAATTCAAAAGATATTGTCTCACATGCTTTCACGTTTATATTAAATCTGATGACCAAACCAGCATGAAGATAATTTATTCGTGTAAATTTCCATGAAGTTTCATCACTTTCAATAGTTAAAACTGTTATTTTTTCTTCTTCTGTATCATTTGTGACAATATTAATAGCTGTATCTGTATATTCAGTTATTAAATCTCTGTCACCACCAAAGCTTATTTGAGTTATCTCTAATGTGACATTTTGATGATTTGTGGCTAATAATTCGTTGCTTCCATTATTGTTGTAAGTATAACTAACATAATCGCTCAATGAAACATTAATGTCCTGTGTTGAAGCTTCTCCAATGCCTGCATCAATGCTAAATTTGCTCTCACCTGTTGATGTTTTTTCTGTATCAACCACAATTCTAAAATATCTAGTAATGTCATCACTATTAACCGCAACTACCGTTGTCCCTATTTTGTTGATAACTAAACTAAGTCCATTATCTGTATTAAAATCTGCCACACTTGGAGTATTTGAACTATAAGTTATATCTTTTGCAATTCCGTTGATTGCAGGCAAAACTTGGAAGCCCTCTGTGATGACTCCGTTTGTGAATGAATTAAAGATTTTAGTATACAAATCTGTCGAGACTTCTTTTTCAACATTGTTGGTTGAATCAACTATATAATACTTATAAGTATATCCGCCAGCACCACCATTTGCATTAATATCATAACCCAATTCTACTTTAATATAGAAATTTGATGTCAAAGCATCTTCTGGTGTTTGTGCTAGATTAACTGTATATACGACATCTGTATTCGTTCCATCTGTATACTTGAATTGAATATCTGTTGCAATTGTACTTTCTATATAAATTTTATCTGATAGAATCTCTTTGTTGTTATAGCCAAGCACAATTCGCAAATATGAATCTGTATTTGATAACGCACTAGTGCTATTGTATGATAAAACTAAACTATCTCCAACAAATTCTATATTTGTAATTTCAAGAGCATTAGAATTTTCAGACACTAAATCATTAGATGCATTATACATATTGATATGTATATTTTCCATATCAAAACCACGTGCATAGTATATGTCTTGCAACATATCAGGTACATCAGATGTCAAAGTTAAAGTATGATTTTGTGTATTTTCAACAACAAACACATTTCCATCAACAATGTTTATATAAGTATCTCCTCCTTCTGGTGAAGGTGTACCATCAATACTTCCCGGGTTATAATTAAAGTCAATTTCTTCTGTTAATAAATCATAACTAACAGTTATAGTCACTTTTCTAGCATCAGAAATATAACTATTCACCACATCAGCAACTAATTCTTTATCCTGAGTTTGACTTCTATTTCCTAAATAGACATCTTCCCCCTCACTATTTAAAGATACAAAACTACAAATATAAGTAATATCATTTATTGTCACAATCAAATTGTCATTTTGTACAGAAATTGAACTAATTGTAGCACTATTATCTTCTAATGTTGCGGCAAGTTCACCATTAAACATCGTGACATTTACGTATTTTGTTTCAGTGGTACCCTCTTGGTTTTCCATTTGGATTGAATATTTTAAAGTAATATTATTATTTTCATTTTCAATAATTTCTTGTATGTATTGACTAGCAGTTTGATTGTATTTATTTTGCAATTGAAGCATGTAAATTACAGTACCTGAATTTCGTGCACCTTTTCGGACTTTTACGTTGTTTACAAACTTATCACCTTGCATATATCCGACTAAGACATATTCATTATCCAGAGCATCAATAAATGTCATGCCTTCAATAACTTCAATATCATAAACTTGACCCGCTTCAATATTTACTTTTGGAGTGATAAATACACAAGCATCATAGCTGCCATTTGTTATATTTACAATTTCGCTCAATTCTAATTCTGGATAAACGGCAGTAAATGTTTGATTTTCATCTTTTGAATATTGGACCTCTAAATTATGAGTTTGATTTTCTTCTACAAATTCAAAAGACAAGTCAACAGGATTAACTGTCACACCAGTAGAAGCAAAATATGCACCACCATTATTATTAACAACTAATATACCTAAAACTAAACTTTCTGTTTCAGACAAATCTAACATATTTTTAGCAATTATATTCCAAGATTTAGTCGTTCCGCTACCAAAAGCTGTCGCAGTATAATCAAATGAACTTGCATTGATATATTGAACAGATTGTGTATTATATACGTAGAATTCTAAATAACTACCACTTTTTAGCAATTTAATGCTTGTTGTTCCATCTGCACCATTTTGCAAGAAAGCCGCACCGACTGAACATTCAAAATTAATAGTACTATCTTCATAAGTACAACTAATTGAATCTATTAGTGTAGTATTGTTATTTACTGTAATATTATCTAATGTATATGATAATTGTATAGTATTTAAACCAGTAAGGTTTATTACATTTCTACCTAAATCAAAACTTATACCATAACTGCCATCAATTGCTCCAAAGCCTGAAATAGTGGCTGAATTTGCATTAAATGTTATAGTTTTTGTTGCATCGGCTGAAAGGAAAGTAATATAAGAATTCGACCAATTATTTGGATAATCTGTTTCATCAAGTGCAAATTCCACTTCATTAAATCTAATAGTGGTTGAACCTCCATCTTTAATCATATATAGACCGAGATTATTATCATTAGCACCTTCAACACCAGATTGCCCAGACAATGTAATGTAGTTATTGTCTGAATAAAGATTCAATGCAATACCAGTTGAATTCATACCAACACTTGATATATCAGAATTAACAACATTAACAGTTAAATTAGTATTAACCATTCTAGATACTCTTTCGAAATATGAATCAGTTGTACTATTTTCACTGTTTAAATAATTCACTCTGTCTTGATAGGTCGCAAAAACCGCAATTTTAAATTCATATGTACCTGCAGTGTCAGTAGAAAAACTAAATTTTTGAGTATCGTTATCATAAGAAATAAATGAATAATTACTATAAGTATCCGAGTTAATTAGCACGTAGTCTGCTTGATTAGGGTCATCATAATATAATTCAATTATTTTACCAGTCTCTCTACTAATTGGGTCAAGTGAATACTCTGGACTAGCGGTATAATTAAAATCAAATTTTACGTCAACGCCAATAGTTATTTCTTGTTCACCGTTATATGCAGGTGTCGAGTCATAATCCAAAGCAACAGTTGACACTTCTCTATCTACCCAAATAGTTAAATTGTTTGATTGCACCTGACTTCTGCTATCCCTTGCTTGCAAAATTACTTGTCCATAATTTGAATTAGAAAAATCCGTTTCTGAAACATCTTTAATTTTATAATAAACATATTCATTGCATTCAATATAATATCTATTATTTTCTGCTACCAAAGGTGTTCCATCCCTATCACAAAGAGTAATTAAGTCTGCACCTACGTTATTTAAAAAATAAATATAACAATCTTTTTGATTAACTTCATATTCTTGATTATCTGAAAATCCATTCAAAACAAACGAGTATAATTTATCTCTATCATTTTCGCTATAAACAATGGTCTGTTCATTATTAATAAATTGTAATCTATTAGGATAGACCTCTGGTGTCTTGAATCGACCCATGAGAGCCATAATACCAAAAACCGCACCAACAAATAAAATGATGCTAGCCAAAACTATTCCAATTACTTTAAAAATTTTTTTTGTCATTTTCCCCTACCTAAATACTTTTGAACAGACAATAATGAATTTAAAACGCATTTGTAAATTTAGCCATCAATCTTATTATCTACAAAATCTCACAACATAATTATATATTTTTAAATCAAAACTGTCAAATAAAACCAAACTAAAATAAATTATAATTTATTTGTTTAAATTTAAACGAAAAAAAACAAAAATTAATATAATGAAATTAAAACAATTTGACAATTTAAAATTTATTTTTTCAGTTTTAATTAGCAATTAATAAAAAAATATTTATATTAGCAAACTTAATAAATTAATAAAAAATATTTAAATTTTTAAAAAATTCAATAAAAAATGTATCATTTTTATATATTTTTGATACATTTCCAATTTTTTTATTCATTTTTTAAATCATTATATATATTTATAAAATCACTAACAGAAATTTGTTCTGGTCTTGCAGTTTCTGGATAATTGTACTTTTTTAAAACAAATAATAATTCTTCTTTTGAAAAATTTAATTTTAAATTATTAACAAAGGTTTTTCTTCTCATTGAAAAAGATTGATGAACAAATTTTTTGAAATCTTCAAAATTATTAAACTTATATTTTTCATGTGGTACCAATTTACACAAAGCACTATCTACTTTCGGTTTTGGTGTAAAGCACTCTTTTTTTACTATCCTTGTAATGGACACATCAAAAATTGATTGCAAAATGACACTCGTAATTCCATACTCCTTGCTCCCACATTCGCTAGCAAACCTCACTGCGACCTCTTTTTGGACTAACAATAATATGCTTTCAAATTTTTTAATATGGTCCACCAACTTAAATACTATCGGAGTGGTAATATAATAAGGAATATTTGCAACAACTTTTGCTTTGCCTAAAAATAAATTCTCAATGTTGCAATTCATAAAATCAGAAAAATGAAATTCTATATTGTTATACTCCTCTGCAATTTTATTTAAAATTGGTATTAATGATTTATCAATTTCAAATGAAATAACCTTTTTAGATGCTTGTGCCAATTCTTTTGTCAAACTTCCCGCTCC
The DNA here is from genome assembly GCA_944377485.1 of uncultured Clostridia bacterium. Taxonomy (GTDB): domain Bacteria; phylum Bacillota; class Clostridia; order Christensenellales; family UBA1242; genus Onthoplasma. The sequence goes on from CALWFB010000007.1 coordinate 22,688, forward strand.
TGCTCCAATCTCTATGACTAAGTCATCTTTATCCACATCACCGTCTGATACAATAGCTTTCAACAAATTTGTATCAAATATAAAATTTTGACCTAAATTTTTTTTAAAATTAAAATTTTCCATATTTTTCATTCTCCTTGTTGACAAATTTTGTCGAATATGTTAAATTGTATATATACAAAAGATATCTAAAATACTAATGATAAAACGGCTACGTGCCGTTTTTTATTTTTATATAAACATAAAGTTCAATAAATTATTTAAACATTAAAATATAAGTATAAGCAATAAAAATTTAAAAATTATTAAAATTTAATAAAAATTCCAATAAATTTTTAATATTTTTCAGTTTATATGAAAATTTTAACATAATTGAATGCTATTGTCAAATTATCAACTAGATTATCTAATCATTATAAATAGTTGACAACAAAATTAAAATGTGATAGCATATTTATGAGAAACGTTATAAAAGTTTGAGGAGTAGCTAACAAACACCTTTTAAGAGAGAATTGTCATAGGCTGAGAGCAATTCAGGAAAGTTATTAGCGAAGGTAGCAAACGAGTTCAGACGAAGAAGAATAGTAGAACGTCTGCGTAGTTGAGAAGATACGTCAGTTTGAAATGAGGAGCATTTTGCTCAAAGTAAGGTGGTACCACGAATAGATTCGTCCTTGCATTTTTGCAAGATTTTTTTATTTTAAGGAGACTTTATGTTAGATAAAACTTATGAACCTCAGAACAAAGAAAATTCAATTTACAAAAAGTGGGAAGAAAATCACTGCTTCAAACCTTTCTCTGATTCCCATAAAATTTCAGATAAAGAAAATTTTACAATCATCATGCCCCCACCAAATATTACGGGGCAACTTCATATTGGACATGCGCTTAATAACACTACGCAAGATTTTTTAATCAGATACAAACGCATGAAGGGATACAATACATTATGGATACCCGGAACTGACCATGCTTCTATTGCAACCGAAGTTAAGATTATTGAAGCATTAAAAAAAGAAGGGCTTTCAAAAGAAAAATTAGGAAGAGAAGAATTTTTAAAACGAGCATGGCAATGGAATGATAAATACGGTGGTCGCATTAAATTGCAACTAAAAACATTAGGTTGCAGTTGCGATTGGGATAGGTGTGCCTTTACGATGGACGAAAAAAGGCAAAAATCTGTTTTACATGTGTTCAAAAAATTATACGACGAGGGTTATATTTATCGTGGAGAAAAATTAATTAACTGGTGTCCAACATGTAAAACCGCCCTATCAGATGCAGAAGTTGAACATGTTGATGAAAATTCCAGCCTATGGTATATTCGTTATCCTTATGCGGATAAAAGTGGATATTTAGTAGTCGCAACCACTCGTCCTGAAACCATATTTGGTGATGTATGTGTTGCAGTCAATCCAAATGATGAAAGATATAAAGCCAAAATTGGAAAAGAAGTAATTCTACCAATCATAAACAAAAAAATACCTATTATTTCAGATGATTATGTTGAAAAAGATTTTGGTACCGGTGTAGTAAAAATTACTCCTGCACATGACTTTAACGATTTCGAAGTAGGAAAAAGACACGGATTCGAACCGATAAAAATAATGAATTTAGATGGTACAATGAACGATTACTGCCAAAAATATGCTAATTTAGATAGATACACATGTAGAAAGCAATTAGTTGAAGAGTTAAAATCTCTTGATTTAATAGAAAAAATTGAACCATACAATCTTCCAAAAGCTACTTGTTATAGATGTCACAATGCTGTTGAACCTATGATGAGCAAACAGTGGTTTATGAAGATGCAAGACATGGCAGAATTAGGTCTAAATGCAATAGACAGTAATGAACTTGAAATTGTGCCAAATCGAGTACAAAAAATTTATAGAAATTGGCTTGAAAATATTAAAGATTGGTGTATATCTAGACAGCTGTGGTGGGGACATAGAATCCCTGCATATTATTGTAAAGATTGTGGCAATACAATGGTAGAGATTATTAAACCAAAAGTTTGTAGTAAATGTGGTAGTAAAAATATTGAACAAGACCCTGATGTATTAGACACTTGGTTTAGTTCTGCTTTGTGGCCATTTTCTACAATGGGATATCCTGATAATACTGATGACTTAAAGACTTTCTTCCCTACCTCAATATTAGTGACTGCACAGGATATAATTTTCTTCTGGGTAGCACGAATGGTAATGTTATCGAAAAAGATTATGGGAAAAACTCCATTTAGCAAAGTCTTAATCAATGGAATTGTCAGAGATGACGAAGGCAAAAAGATGAGTAAATCTTCCAATAACGGAGTCGACCCTATTGAGATAATTGAAAAATATGGTGCAGATTCATTGCGTCTATCTCTAATGTTCGGAAACGGAACAGGCAACGATTTTAGGTTTAGTGAAGAAAAGATTTTAGAAGATAGAAAATTTATCAATAAAGTCTTCAATTCTGGTAAATTCTTAGAATTGGTTTTAAGCCAAACCACAGAAACAAAACTGGATATATCAAAACTAAATATCTATGACAAATGGATATATTCAAAATTATTCGAAACTATTGAAGAAATAAACAAACTTATTGATAATTTAGACGTTTGTCAGGCAGTAAATAAGATGTACTCTTTTGTTTGGGACGAATTCTGTAATTATTATCTAGAATTTTCAAAACCATATGTATATAGTTCTGACCAAAATATAAGAGCCAATGCATGTGCAATTCTAAAAGATATATATTTGAACATCTTGAAATTACTTCACCCTATAATACCATTCATTACAGAAGACATATATTCGAATTTTACAAATGAACTGTTGATAAATCAAAGTTATGCTTCTTCTATCGGGTATTTCAAACAAGAAACTGAGAGTGTTGAAAAAATCATTTCATTGATTCAAAAAATAAGAGAAACAAGATTGAGCTATAATGTAATTCCGTCAAAACGTATATCTCTTGTTGTAGATAAAAACAACATCCCTAAAAGCAGTTTAAATATTATAAACGAAGCTAAATTGGTTTTATCAAAAATGACTAATATAGAAAAGATTGATATTTTAGAAAAGATTGATAACGACAGCATTAAATTTGTAAGTGAGTTAGGCGAATTCTACTTCTACAAAAATGAAGTTGTAGACACAGAAAAGGAACGTGAAAAAATAAATAAAGATATTGAAAAAATCTGTTCCGAATTAAAGATATTAGAGAGCAGAATTCTTAACCCTAATTTCGTATCACGTGCTCCACAGCAACTAGTGGAAAAAGAAAAATCAAGATATGAATATTTATTGAATAGTAAAAATTCACTTGAAGAAAAATTAAAAAATTTAAAATAATTTCAATAAATAACAAAAAAATGTGTGAAAATTCACACATTTTTTAATTTTTTTGTTTTCTATATTGTTTTTAATGTTTAGATTGAATTGTAAATTTATATTAAATTGATTATTCTTTTGGACTCATTCGCTCAGATTCTATTTTATCTTTATCTTGCACAACAACACACTCTGTTGTCAATAATGTAGATGCAACACTTCCTGCACTCTCCAATGCAGTACGAGTCACTTTTACTGGGTCAATAATACCCTTTTCAAACATATCACAATATTCATCATTGAGTGCATCATAACCATAATTTAAATCATCATTACTCAATATTTCTTTTACAACAACACCATCATCAACACCAGCATTTTTTGCTATTTGTCTGATAGGGGCCTCTAAACTTTTTGATAAAATCAAAGCACCCATTTTTTCATCTCCGGTCAAGTTTTCTTCAATAAATTTATTTAGTTCTTTTTGTGCTCTCAGTATTGCTACTCCGCCACCAATTACGATTCCTTCATCAATTGCTGCCATAGTTGCATTTAAAGCATCTTCCATTCGCAATTTTTTCTCTCTCATTTCCAATTCTGTTGGCGCACCGACTTTAATTAGTGCCACACCACCATTTAATTGAGCAAGTCTACCATTAATTACTACTAAATCAAATTCTCTTTTAACATCTTTTATATCAGAGCGTAATTCTTTTACTCTATCTTTTATTTTTTCTTTATCTCCCTTCGCTCCTATAATAGTTGTAAAATCTTTATCCGCCTTTACTTTATCGCAATGTCCAAGGTCATCAAGCGTCACTTCTTGCAAATTATTGTATATATCCCCAGTTATATATTTTGCACCAACAATTAAAGCAAGGTCATCTAATACTTTTTTTCTTCTATCTCCAAAATAAGGGGTTTTAATCGCTAAACAATTGAAAGTTTTGCGCATATCATTAATAACAATAGTTGTCAAAGCATCTCCCTCAACATCTTCAGCAATGATAAATAAACTTCCGCCAACTTTTGCCACTTTATCAATAACAGGCAATATTTCTTGGATATTGGATATCTTTTTATCTGTGATTAATATGTATGGATTATCTAATTCTGCAATTAATTTATTTTGGTCCTGACACATATATGGACTAATATATCCTCTATTTATTCTTGTACCTTCGACCACGTTCATGGAAGTTATTAAATTGTTTCCTTCTTCAATAGTAATAATCCCGTCAAGTCCAACTTCCTCAAATGCTTTCGCTATTAATTCTCCTGTACTTTCACTTCCAGATGAAATCGTTGCCACCTGTTTTATTGCCTCATTATCTTTAACTGGTTTGCTATATTTTTTTATCTCATTAACTGTAAATTCGACCGCTTTTTGTATGCCATTTCTCAATAAAATTGGATTTGCTCCCATCGTGAAACATTTCAATCCCTCTTTAAATATTTTTTCAACCAACACCGCAGAAGTGGTTGTCCCGTCTCCTGCCACATCGTTAGTCCTAACACATGCACCTTTCACAATTTTTGCTCCCATATCCTCTATCTCATCTGGCAAAACTATTTCCTTAGCGATAGTCACACCATCATTTGTGATTAATGGTTCTATGTATACATGGTCAACGACCACATTCCTACCTTTTGGTCCAAGTGTAATTTTTACTGCATCTGCAAGAGTCTCTACCCCTTTCAATAATTTTTCACGTGCATCCACTCCAAATTTGACAATCTTTTCTATCATAATTCTACCCCTATAATGTCTATTTCTCTCATCACAATATGCGTTTTGCCTTCAATTTTTAATTCAACACCTGCATATTTATTGAAAATAACTTTGTCGCCTACTTTCACTTGCATTTCTTTTTTATTGCCATCAAAATCTGTACCATCACCAATCGCTACAACCTTGCCCTTTTCAGGTCTTTCTTGTGACGTTGACGGCAAAACAATACCTGACTTTGTCACGTTTTCTTCGCTTTCAGGTAAAATTATTACTCTATCATATAATGGTTTAATATTCATTTTCCCTCCTCGTTCAATTATACGCATACATGTCAAGATTTTTTCACATACCTGACAGTTTTCATAAAATTTGATTTTGAATAATAAAATAAGTATGCAATCATATGAATTTGATTATTCCCAATATAGAAAAAAGATAAACCAACCAAAACATACTAGTTTATGTTTACTTTCTTTTTTAATCATTATTTGTATGGGTTTAGCAATGTTTTTATATCCTAATAGTATAAAAAAGAATGAGTATTATTTTGTTGAAATCAACTCATTTTTAACATATAGTGAAGCCAATAATCTAGCTAATCTTATCAGTTCAGTCAATGGTGCAGGATATGTTTATTATGATGGCAAATATCATGTATTTGCGGCTTTTTATCCATCAAGGGAAGATGCTGAAACTGTCTGTGAAAATTTAAAACCAGATTATCCAACTTGTTCTGTATACACATTGAAATGTGACAAATTTCACAAAATAAAAGATTTGACAGAAAATCAAAATAAGAGTGTTGAAAACTTGTTAAACGCAAACATTTCGTTAATGAATTCTGTCTATAAATGTATAATTAATTATGATACAAATGAAATTAACTTTAATCAACTTCTTTTGAATTTAGAAAATATCAAGTCCGACTATCAAAAATTTAGCGAAGAATTTTTCAATCTATTTAATACCAATACGAAATACAACAAAGCCAAAAAATACGTCACTAAAATTGTAGAATTTACAGAGTTTTTTGACGAATTAAAATCTGAGCAAAACGAACAAACTGTTTCTAAATTGCTTAAATACAAATTAATAGGAATGGTTATTAATCATTCATCATTGCTTGAATCTTTTTGATTTCGTCCTAAATATAAATTATCACTTTTATTAGATTTTTTTAAATTTAATTGATTTTTTTCAAATTTTTTCATTAAAATTCATATCTTTTTATCATTTTTATTAATTTTTGCACTTTCTTCTTTCTTTTTCTTGTTTTCCTTAACCATCTCAATAATTTGCCAAATCGCTAGACCTATTAAAAATAATGCAAACAATTTTTTTAAAACTGAATTTGACATATGATTAGCAAGTATCGCTCCACCTAAACTAAACAGACAACCTGTCAAAGCCAACAGCCAAGTTTCTTTGTATGCAACCAAATGGTTTTTGAAATGAATTACCAAAGCAATAATTGACATAGGTAAAAATGCTATTAAATTAACTCCCTGAGCACTCAGTTGAGTGTATGACAAAAATATAGTGAGAATGGGTATAGTCAAAGTACCTCCACCCATTCCCATGCCACCAATTATTCCACCTAAAATTCCTGCTACTATTTCCCAAAAAATCATACCGCCTTTACCAAATTAACATTCCTATGCCACCTAGGAGCATAAAAAATATAAATATTCCTTTTATAACATTATTTTTGATTTTATTCAGCAAGCAAGCACCCACCACACCCCCTGCAATTATGCCTACAATCACCGGCCAACCTTCTTTAAAATCAATCGAGTGATAACACATATAGACGATTGTGCTAACTAAACTAATTGGAAGAATAACAAATAACGCTGTTGCCTGTGCTTTTTTTTGCTCCAAACCAAACATCTTGTTGAGCAGAGGCACGACTACCATTCCTCCGCCTCCACCAAAAAAACCATTAATTACACCAATTATTGCACCAAAAATGATTATGTAAGCTTTCTTTACTTTTTTCATACATTTATATTGCTCTTTTTGGTCAAATTTATTTGCCAATTTTTCAAATTTATATTATAATAAATTAGTTTATAGCAATAATTATTAAAGAGGTTAGAATGAAAACTAGAAGAAATTTATTAAAAAACATATTATGTTGGCTTACCGCATTGGTATTAATGTTATTTGCCAATATAGGTTTGATTAATCTTATTGATTTTGATGCTATTGTTTATGCAGCAAACAATATAGGACAAACAGAAATTACTATTCCTAATCAAGATTTCGACAATAGTCCTGATAGTGAATATCCGTTTGACCCAACAGGTTTTACTCCAAGTATGGATACAGAAACTGCTGGTGTTAATGCTGGTGTCATCAGTGTTGAAGATGAAGAATTTTCTAAATATAAAACTGATGAAACTTTTAGAGATGAATATGTATTAATGATTGATAGTACAATTTCTAGCGGTGAAGAATCTGATGAAACCGACCTATCTCATAATGCGAATTTCGGTTTTACGACTAACGATGCTATCACACTAAAAGCAGGGTCAAATTATTCTATATCTGTAGATGTATATACTTCAAATACCGATGGTATTGGCACACTTTATTTATTTAATTCTGATGATAGTTCAAATCAGTCAATATATGCTAGCATATCAAATATCAGTTCATTAAATCATTACACTACCTACACATTCTTCATATCGACCAATGACATAGAAGACGTAAATGTGAAATTGGGTATGTATTTAAGAGGTTCTGGTGTAATATTATTTGATAATATCTCTGCATATGAATTGAATGCAAAAACTTTGAATAGAAACATTGAGAATCTTAATTCATCATCATTGTCTAACACATATGTTTATATTGATGAACGTGACAATTTAGTATCAGAATTTGATATGACTACAAATCCGTTTTCTGCTTATAGCTTTGAAAGTGGCAAAAATTCACCTGAATACACCACTGCCGAATTAGTTCAAAATTCTAATGATTTAGAAGCAAATGATGGAAGAACAAATTCTGCATTTAAAATCACAAACAAACAAGAAACATATGCTCAATACGCAACAACAGATGATTTCTTTGAATTTGAACAGAATACAGTATACAAAATTAGTATCTATGTAAAGACAAAAGATATTGATGGCAGTGCAAATCTTCAACTTGTTCAAACAAATTTGTCAGACAATGAAGAAGCGACAGATAGCGAAATATTAATTATCAGTTCAGATACGGGTGAAAGTGGCAACATTATCAATAATTATCAAGAATATACCTTTTATGTTCGTTCTAGCCCATTGAAATCTACTACTTTTAAATTAATTGTAGGTTTAGGAGATTCTGAAACTCCTACTACTGGTTCATTATACGTTGCTTCAATTATAACAACAAAAGTTAATTATTCAACGTTTTCGAATGTTTCTACTGGAACATATGCTCAAACTATTGATTTAGCAGAAAAATATAGTTTTTCAAGTAATGATTTATATTTTGACAATGGCAATTTTAATGATGTTCAAACAACTGATTATTCCAACCCATACCCCGCTACTCCAAATTCATGGGACAGAGTTGACACTGGTGAACATGACCAAGTATATGGCGTAATCAACACTTCTAATAGCGAATTTGCCAAGTTAGATTCAACGAAATTTTCAAACCTTCTAAATCCTGGCGATTCATTTGGCATGAATGGAAGCAACAATGTTTTGATGATGTATAATTCAACTGCTGATATACAAAGTTATAGAAGTGCAACTAAAAGTTTATCAGCTAATTCTTATTATAAAGTGTCATTAGATGTACAAACTCAAAACACACCTGTTGAAATCCAATTAGTCAGCACTTTAAACGATAATGAAGTAGTTTTATCTTCAATCATCGTTGAAACCAATCTACGTGAATGGCAGACAGTCGCAATGTATTTATATACTGGGCATAGAGCAATGGATGTTTCAGTTAAAGTGGTTCTTGATACAGACAATTATGGCTACGCATATATAGACAATGTGACGTTTAATTACCCTATTCAGCCAACAGAAGACACCTTCAACAATGCAATTAATTCAACCTATCAAATCAAAACTGATTTATCAGACTTAATCAGTTCTGACAGCGACACAGTCTTCTCTACCCCAAAATATTTTGATTCTTCTGATATTGAAAATGTATTATCTGGCGTAGTAGACTTAACAAATGAAGAATCTATTAGACAAGTTGTTTCAAACAGCGCAAACTACTCAAACTTTACAAGTTTACAATCTGATAATAAAAATGTTTTAGCAATTCGCTCATTAAATGACACTTATTACACTCTAACATCAAAAATTGGCTTTGATTTAACAAGTGGAAGTTATTATAAAATAAGTGTGTCCGTGTATACTCAAAATTTACAAATTTTAGATGAAAACGTTGATTCTGATTTAATTGGTGCAAGTATTAAACTTTCTAGTTTTGATGATACGTTTACTCAAATCGTCTCTGACGGACAATGGACAACTTACACTTTCTATATTAATCCTAACAGTGATACCACAACCTATTTAGAATTATCTCTTGGAAGTAGTTCTGCATCTGTTAGTGGAGATGTATTCTTTGGAAATATTGAATTTGTAGCTTTTGAAGAAGATGACTTAACCGAATACAATAATGCTCGTGAAAATTCGCATACAAAAATTCTTACTCAAACAACTACAACTGATGATACAACTGATGAAGACACCTCAGATGATAATGGAAACAACATTGATGTAAATACAATATTGTTGTATATATCAAGTATTCTATTCGCATTGGCAATAATCATCGCAATCGTTGGCGTTCTCATCAGAAAAATCAAATGGAAAAAACCAGTTAGAAAATCAAAAACTTCTTACGATAGAAATCGTACAGTGTCAAAACAATTATATCAACGCAAAGCAACTACAATGCGTGAAGCAAAACTTAGAGAATTAAACAATGAACTAGAAGCAATGCATGCTGAACGAAATCAATATGAAGAAGAATATAAATCTGACCTATCTAAATTGAGAGAATTAAAAATTAAACGTGCAGACATGTCAGAAATTAACAAATTGCAGAAAGAAATTAAAAAGAAACAGAAATTATCTTCAACAATTGGATTGTCTATTAATAAACTTGAATCAGAAATTGAATTCACAAAATCAGAACAATATTTGAATAGTTTAATGAGAAAATTGGAAAGAGAACAACAGGAATCAATACAAAATTCTGATATTGAAAATAATAATGAAATTGACAAATCCAATGAGAGACAAAAATCAAATAAATAATAAAAAACACGGATGCTTTATCCGTGTTTTTTCAACTTAAATTTTACTTATATATTTTAATTAATTGACCAATATATAACCTTGTTTCAATCAAGTTGTTATCAGATTTTAATTTTTCAATAGACACATCGTATTGTTTTGCAATTTTACTGAGAGTTTCCATTGGTTTTACAAAATGTGAAAGGTAATCATTGACTTTTATTTTTATCCACTCCCCTGGATACAACTCAATGCTATCATTATTTCTAATAATGTTTGTCTTGTTTGTATTGTATCTAATGCACAAATCTTTAATGGTATCACCTATTTTTACTCGATACAAAAACTCTTTTGCTAAAACTATATCCATATCAATATATATTCTAAATAAAAAATATTGTGAATTTTTATATTAATTTAATTTTAACATAAATAAATATTTAAAAGAATATTAATAAAATTCTAATTGGTATATATTTTTGTTTGTTTTTATATATTTATATAGGAAAAACAAAAAATGAAATCAATTTTTAAAGCAGTAGCGGTTGTCACTATATTCTCAATTATAACCCGTGCATTAGGGTTCTTTTTTAGAATTTTCTTAACACGAAAGTTAGGAGCAGAAGGTCTTGGATTATTTCAAATGGCAACATCTGTACTTGGAATTTTTATGACCTTAATATCCAGTGGACTACCCTTAACCACTGCAAAATTAGTTTCAAAATATGAAACAAATTCTGAACTGAAAAAACGAAATCAAGTGGTTAGCTCAGCACTTATCATCGCATTAATTATTGCAGTTGTATCATCAATAATTGTGTATTTACTAAAATCTGTTTGGGGAATTATATTGACAGATAATCGAGCTGTTGAATTGTTAATTATATTATTGCCATCTATTATTTGTAGTGCTATATATGCAGTCTTTCGAGGTGCAATGTGGGGACAAAACGATTATTTCAGTTGCGGTTTGACAGAACTTTTAGAACAAATAATTCGCTTTGCACTGACATTTATAATGCTATTCACGGTGACTGATTATTTTGTTGCAACTAAATATTCTGCTATCGCATTCAATTTAACCTGCCTACTCTCCGCTTTGATTACAATATTTATTTATTTTAAACGTGGTAAACTCAATTTTAGAAAAGGTGAATACAAAAATGTATTAAAAAGCGCATTGCCAATCACGGGTGTTCGTCTTGCAAATTCACTTGTACAACCTTTGACAACTCTCATTATCCCAAATATGTTAATTCTCACAGGCTATTCCACTAGTGAAGCTATTTCTAGTTTTGGTGTAATAATGGGAATGACATTCCCTATGCTCTATGTACCTATGGCAATTATAGGTAGCATTAGTATGGTACTTATCCCATCAATTAGTTCAATGATGACAAAAAATCAATATGATTCGATACAAGATAACGTATCAAAATCGCTTGATGTTTCAATCTTTATTAGTATGTTATTTATTCCGCTCTATTTGTCTGTTGGAGATTTGATAGGTATAGTTCTATATAACAATTCTCTATCCGGTGTCTTGCTTCAATTGTCTGCAATATGTGTTTTACCAATCACCTTGTGCAACCTAACTGGAAGTATTTTAAATGCTTTGAACATGGAAGTAAAATCTTTTGTAAATTATTTGATTGGTTCGATTGTTCTATTTGTGAGTCTAATCTTGTTTACTCCACTAGTAGGAATCAACTCAATAATTATTTCATTTTTCCTATCTATGTTGACAATCACTTTATTAAATATAAAAATGATAAAAAAGATTGTTCCAAATATTAAATTTAATTTGTTTAATGTAATTTTTAAATATGCTTTAATAATAATACCAACAAGTTTATTAGGTCACTTAATAGCAAGCATTTGCTTGCATGTATTCAATAATTTTATTTCAACTTGTATAGGTGGCGCTTGCAGTATAATTTTCACATTAGTTCTAAGCAAAGTATTTAATTTATACGATATATCAAAATTAATCAATTTAATCAAGAAAAAACGAAAAAATACCACATAAAATTGCTTTTTAGCAATTTTTTTCTTTAAAATTTTATATTATAAAAATAAATTATAAATAATTTAAATTGTATAATTTTATACTCATTGAACATACTTAATGTATGTTAGTAATCTTTTTGCGAGTATTAATTATTTATATTACCGTATTAGTATTTTTAAGATTAATGGGAAAACGTCAAATCGGAGAAATGCAACCATACGAAGTAGTCATAACACTGATTATTGCTGACCTAGCGACTCTTCCAATGAGTGATACAAATATACCATTAATTAATGGAATATTACCCTTAGCGATATTAGTACTAATACACTTTTTTATTACAATCCTAACTCGCAAAAATATAAAAATTAGGAGATTTATGAGTGGAAGACCTGTTGTCGTTATCAGTCCAAACGGAATTGAATACCAAGCATTAAAAGACCTAAATATGAATATAGATGACTTGCTGGAATCAATTAGACAAGCAAATTATTATAGTTTTGACCAAATTTTATATGCAATAATTGAAACAAATGGTAAAATGAGTGTCATACCAACGAGCGAAAACTGCCCTGCAACTGCAAAGGATGTAAAAGTGGATAACCCGCCAGCAAAACTTCCTCATGTGATAATTTCTGATGGTAAAATAATCAAAGAAGAAATGGAACAAATAAAAATTGACGATGAAATGTTATCCAATATTCTTAAATATTTAGAAATAAAATCAATTAAAGAACTTATAATACTATCCATTGACAGCGAAGGAAAAACCTATTATCAAAAGAAAGGTGAAAGTTTTCATATCATTGAAAATATAAAAAAGGAAGTGAAATTATGAAAGTATGGATACCTATTTTAGTTTTATTCTTAGCTGTCACAGGATTATGTATTTGGGACGGAATATTCACACAAAAAGTATTTAACAAACTAGAACATGATAGTCAAAATATATATGAAACCCTGCTGACAACTGACATAACAAATCCAGAAATTAAAAATGATATATTAGAATTGAATGATTATTGGACAAAAAAAATGGATATACTTTGCATATCCATTTCGAGAAAAGATTTGCAACCAATATCTGATTATTTGCAATATCTTTGTGCCTCAATTATAAATGAAAGTCAAGAAGATGCTATTACTTATTCTAGGATATTAAATTATAATATTATCGGTTTAAACCAAACTACTGGAATAAATTTTATGAATCTATTATAATACATAAAATTGGTCAAACTTATTAATTATAATAATGTTAAAAAACTAACAATACAAATAATCATCATTATTATAAGAACAAAAATCAAGGTTGCTATATCAGTTATTGACGATGAAAAATTAAATAAATTTCCTTTTGGAATTCCATTTTGTTTAATATTTGATAAAATTTTACTTGTAGCAAGATTAACTCTTGCTATTTCATTTTTATATGATTTTCCAGTTTTAATTCCTTTTGCACGATACACTTTTATCATGACCTTTTGTCTAGATTTAATTTCTTCTATTGTTGCATCATACTTTAAATCCATAAAATGATAATGTTTTTTTAATTCTTTATCCATATTACCCCTAATCTTTCAACATCTTTTTTAAATACATTCCTGTATAGCTGCCTTCCACTTTTGAAACTTCTTCTGGTGTTCCAGTTGCAATAACTTTACCGCCACCTTCTCCTCCTTCTGGACCCATATCAATAATATAGTCAGCAGTTTTTACAATATCAAGATTATGTTCTATCACAACCACTGTATTACCCTTGCCCACAAGCCTTTGAAGAATATCGACCAGTCGCTTTACATCATACGAATGAAGACCAGTTGTAGGTTCATCTAGAATGTAAACTGTATTACCTGTATCACGTTTAGTCAACTCAGTTGCCAATTTTAATCTCTGTGCTTCTCCACCAGAAAGAGTAGTCGCACTCTGCCCTAATTTAATGTATCCCAAACCAACATCTACAAGTGTTTGCAACTTACTTTTTATTTGAGGAAGAGCATCAAAGAACACATATGCTTCGTCTATTGTCATCTCCAATACATCATAAATAGACTTACCTTTGTATTTCACATCTAACACTTCTCTTGAATATCTTTTCCCACCACAAACTTCACACGGCACAAACACGTCTGGCATAAAGTACATTCTTAATCTTTTAACACCATCACCAGAACATGCTTCACAACGTCCGCCTTCCACGTTGAAGCTGAATTTACCTAAATCAAATCCCTTTTCCTTTGCTTGTGGAGTAGATGCGAACAATTCACGAATTTTTGTAAACACACCTGAATAAGTAGCAGGATTGCTTCTAGGAGTACGACCAATAGGAGTTTGGTCTATTTGGATTACCTTATCAATATCTTCTATACCTAAAATATCCATTAAATTGTTTTCTTTATCTCTTCTATTAATTTTATTGAACAATGCTCGATAAAATATATCATTTACAAGCGTTGATTTTCCGCTTCCACTCACTCCTGTCACACAGGTTAAAACTCCACGTGGAATAGCAACGTCTAAGTCTTCTATATTATGTTCTCTGCAACCCAATAAACGAATAAATCCATTATTGGTCTTTCTTCTATTTTCAGGGACTTCAATTTTCATTTCACCTGACAAGAATTTGCCTGTAATTGACCTTGGACTATTCATCAAGTCCTGGACGCTTCCTTGTGCTACAACTTCTCCACCATGCGTGCCTGCATATGGTCCAATATCTACTAAATAATCCGCTTGTCTAATAGTGTCTTCGTCATGTTCAACGACAATCAATGTATTGCCCAAATCACGTAAATTTTTAAGTGTGTCAATGAGTCTATCATTATCTCTTTGATGAAGGCCAATACTTGGTTCGTCCAAAATATATAATACTCCACTCAATCCACTTCCGATTTGTGTTGCAAGACGTATACGTTGTGATTCGCCACCAGATAGCGTCCCCGCACGTCTTGAAAGAGTTAGATATGTCAATCCTACATTAATCAAAAATGATAAACGTGAACTTATTTCTTTAATGATACTTTCTGCTATCATGCTATCAGTTTTACTTAATTTTAATGATGTGATGAAGCCAAATAATTTTGTAATTGACATGTCGCATAATTCTGCGATATTCTTTTCATTTATCTTAATTGATAATGCACTTGGATTCAATCGTTTCCCCAAACATTCAGGGCAAGTATCCTCACTCATCAATTTATAGATTTCTTCTTTGACATATTCGCTTTGCGATTCTTGAAATCTGCGCAACAAATCAGGAATAATCCCCATAAATAGTGCATCTTTTTGTACACAATATTGATGCAAGTTCGGAGCAATCAATTCTTTATCTCCGCTCTCTCCATTAATTAAAACATTTCTTGCTTCTTTTGGTATCTTATAATATGGCATATCTAATGTGAAATTATATTTTTTGCCTAATTTTTGCAACGCTTTTTTAGTCATTCCTGTCGTGTCAATATTAAATCCCATAACTGCCAAAGCACCTTCATTGATGGATAATCTGTCATTTTTTACAATAGAATTTTCACCGATTTTTATAACATAACCTAGACCGCCACATTTTGGGCACGCACCCGCATGATTATTGAAACTAAATAACGTTGGTTCAATATCTGGAATTGATATACCACAATCTATACAACTATATTTCACACTATATAATTTATCAACACCGTTATCATTAACTACTACCAAGCCATCAGCCATCTGCAAACACTTTTCTACTGATTCAGTCAAACGTGAAATTATGCCTTCTTTTTTTACAAGTCTGTCAACTATTACATAAATATCATGACGTTTATTTTTATCCAAAATTATAGCATCATCTAATGAAAACGTCTGATTATCTACCATGACTCTAACAAAGCCATCTTTTCTTAATCCGTCAAGAGTTTTTTCATGACTACCCTTTTGTGCTCTTATTATTGGTGCCATAATTAATAATTTATTTCCGTCATCTGTTTCCATTATTCTATCTACTATTTGGTCAATCGTTTGCACAGAGATTGGTTTTCCACAATTAGGACAATAAGGTTTTCCAATTCTTGCAAACAAAAGACGTAAATAATCATATATTTCAGTGATTGTACCAACAGTAGAACGAGGATTATTATTTGTACTTTTTTGGTCTATAGAAATAGCAGGACTAAGTCCATCGATACTCTCCACATCTGGTTTGTTCATTTGTCCTAAAAACTGTCTAGCATAACTAGACAAACTTTCCATATATCTTCTTTGACCTTCTGCAAAAATAGTGTCGAAAGCAAGAGTAGATTTTCCACAACCACTTACACCTGAAAAAACTACCAATTTGTTCTTTGGTATGGTGACATCTACATTTTTTAAATTATTTTCTTTTGCTCCTTTAACGACAATATTTTCTAACATACTTTACCTCTAATTTTGTCCAGAAATTAAATCATTTAATAGTATATCACATTATTCGTCATTTTTCAAGTACAAAACAAATATAAAATATAGATTATCACTTTTAAAATTATTTATTTACACGTATTTAAAACGATAAAAAAGCGACTTTAAGTCGCTTAGTTTTTTCTAGGTATTGTAATTATTAACAATAATGCAAGCACCCCAACGCCAATTGCTACATACATTCCAACTTGATTAAAATAGCCATTGTCAATATTATATAATGAATTGATACTGATTGACATATTATTGTCATCATCAAAATCTTCATCTATACTTAACAAAACATCATTGCCTTTTAATTTATAATAATACTTAGTTGTCAAACCTAACTCATCTTCATGAGTGACAGTACCGTCCCAGTTAAAATCATAAATTGCTTCAACTTTAGCATTGCCGATTTCAGTAGTTCTAACATATTGACCAAATGGTAGTATGAAACAAGGATAACCATAGCATACTACAACAAAAGCTATACATAATATTAAAATAAGTTTTCTAAACATATTTCACCTTCCTTTTGTATTATATAACAATATTATATAATATAATGTGAAAGTTGTCAAGATTTATAAAATAAAATCAAAATTTACTAAATTTTAAATAAAAAACAGTTTAGAAATGTATTGCTTGACAAAAAATATTATAGTTATAAACTATCTATATAGGAGTAAATATTTATGAAAAAAAGAGAACAAATCCCAAACGAATATAAATGGAATTTATCAAGTTATATTAAAGATAAAATCGAAATAGATAAAATTTTTAAAATTATGGAAAATTTAATAAATATTTTACCAAAATATAGTGGAAAATTAGAAAATCCTGCTATTTTATTTGAACGACTTGAAAAATATAAAGACGATTTTATTCTTATTAGCAAACTTGCTCACTATATTTCTCATATGATTAATGTTGATTCTGCCAATACTGAAATTTTAGTATTGGAACAAAAATTTAGTAGTTTATATACCAAATTAAGCGAGGCTGATGCCTATATGTTGCCACAGATGTACGAATTGCCAAACGAATATTTAAACTCACTTTTAAAAGATAATAGATTTAAAGATTATGATAATTTAATCAAAGATATAATAAAATTAAAACCACACAAGATTGATGAAAAAACAAACTTATTGCTTTCTAAAATGGGAAATTTTATTGGTAATAACGAAAACATTCATAGTATCTTAGTTGATTCAGAATTGCAATTTGATGATGTTTTAGATTCAAATGGGAAAAAACATAAATTAGATAATTCAACTTATCCAAAATATGTTAAAGGAAAAGATTCTAGCCTTAGAAAAAATGCTTTTAATTCACGAATGAAAGGTTTTGCTCAATTAAATAAAACATTCGCTGAACTATATCTAAAAGATATTGAATATGATAAATTCTTATCTGCTCTAACTAATTATTCAAATCTATTAGAAAGTGTACTTCTAGAAGATGATATACCAAAGGCTGTATTTGACAATATAATAAAATTTACAGAAAAAAACATTCCATTATTACAAGATTATTGCAAAACACGTGCAAAAATATCAAAAAATAAAAAATTTGCATATTACGACCTATTTGAAGACGAAAAGAACAAATCAAAAATTTCATTAGATACTGCCATAAACATAATCAAAAATTCGCTTATTCCCCTTGGTGATGATTATTTATCCAATTTAAATAGAAAATTAAATGACCAATCAATTGATTATTTTCCTAATGAAAATAAAAATTCTGGTGGGTATTGTTCACATTGCTATGGTGCAAATACTGTAATATTGGTTAATTATTTACATGACTATAGTTCTGTATCAACATTATGTCATGAATTAGGACATTGCATTAATGCCGAATATTTCTTGCAAAATCAACCATATGAAAAAGCTGATATAACAATCTTTGCTGCCGAAATTGCTAGTACAACTAACGAAATATTACTAAATCAGTACATGCTCAAAACCTCTAATAAAAATGATAAAAAATACTATTTACGTCATTTCCTTGATAATGTCAGGAGCACAATATTTAGACAAATTATATTTACTGAATTCGAGCTCTACGCACATCAAACAATTGAAAAGGATATTCCTATAACTTATATGGACTTAAATAATCATTATCTTGATTTAAACAAAAAGTTTTATGGCAAATCTCTTATAATCCCAGAAAATTTAAAATACGAATGGATGTGTGTTCCACATTTTTATTCACCATACTATGTGTTCACCTATGCGACAGGTTTAGTTTGTGCATGTGTCATCGCAAATAGACTTTTATCAGATAATACATTTCATAAGCAATACTTAAATTTTCTAAAAAATGGTACAAGCAAACCTGCTGTTGATGCTCTAAAAGCAATAGACATTGATTTAACAACTGACAAACCATACAAAGAAGCATTTGAGTTCATAGAAAAACAATTAAATACTTATAAATCACTTTATAAATAATTTATAAAAGATTGCAAAAGATAAATATAAATGTTATAATAAAGGATAATATGCTAGACAAAAAATCAATATCAGTATTAAGAGCAATGAGTAAATTAGCGATGGGTAGTGCGTATAAAGTAGTCACTACCGATGAAATAATGGCAATTTTAGCACAAAAATCACAATATGATAACGATAGTTTAAAAGAGATTATCAGTTTTTTAGAAAAACAAGAATATATCAATATCAAATTTAGTGAAGATAACACTTATTGCTATTCAATTTTGCCAAAAGGAAGTATCTCCCTAGAACAAGCGGAAACAAATTCAAAATCACATAAAAACAAAAATAACAAATTTTTACCATATTTATTTGTCGCAATTTCTTCATTCATTGGCACAATTCTGGCATTGGTTATATTCTTCGCATTAGTACCGTAAATTCAATATAGGAAAATCAGATGTTAACATTTAAAGAAAAATATGTAATGGAATATGTATATCAAAGATGTCAAGGCAAAAAGTCTTGTCTAATTTCTCCACGAGAAATCATTTCGTTTGCAGCAGATAGATATGTTATCTACCCTGACGAACTAGAAAAAATCATGACAAATCTTAGTTATGATAATTATATAGAACTTTTTAAATCTGACAAGAAAGGCAGTCCGGTTTTTTGCGTTTCATTAAAAATCAAGGGTGAAGGTTTCCATCGTGAATTGACAAATAACAAACGTAATCTATTATTATTATTAGGTCGAACTTGTATTTTGGCTGTAATTAGTGCTTTGATTGGTGTATTTATTAGATTTATGTTTTAGAGGATAAAATAATGGAATATCGTAATTTTGAATTAGTATCAAAATACAAACCCACTGGTGACCAACCCGAAGCAATTCAATCTCTGGTAGAAGGAATAAACGATGGTTTATCAGCACAGGTACTAAAAGGCGTGACTGGTAGCGGAAAGACTTTCACTATGGCAAATGTTATAGCGCAAGTCAATCGTCCTACTCTTGTACTTGCACATAATAAAACATTAGCGGCTCAATTGTGTAATGAATTTAGAGAATTTTTTCCTAATAACAGAGTCGAATTTTTTGTTTCATATTATGATTATTACCAGCCCGAGGCATACATAGTATCTAGCGACACTTATATTGAAAAAGATATGAGCGTAAATGATGAAATTGATAAATTACGTCATAGCGCAACAAGCAGTTTGTTAGAACGTAGTGATACAATAGTTGTGGCTTCTGTGTCCTGCATCTATGGTCTGGGTGCACCTAAGGAATATTATGATTTACATATTTCACTTCGTGCTGGCGACAAAATGACCAGAGAAGAATTAATCAGTAGATTGATTAGTATTCAATATACTAGAAATGATATTGATTTCGCTCGTTCAACCTTTCGAGCACGTGGAGATGTTGTGGACATATTCCCTGCTGATAGTAGTGAAAGAGCGATACGTGTGGAATTCTTTGATGACGAAATTGAACAGATTAGCGAATTCGAAGCAGTGACTGGTAAAGTAATCGGTAAACTAAAGCATGCTTCAATCTTCCCTGCTAGCCACTACGCAGTAGGAAGCGAACGACTAAATAATGCATTAGAACAAATAAAAAAAGATGCCAAAGAACGTGAAGAATATTTTACAAAAGAAGGAAAATATATTGAAGCTCAAAGAATTCGTGAACGAACAAATTATGATATCGAGATGATGCAGGAGATGGGATATTGTTCAGGAATAGAAAATTATTCAAGATATTTTGACGGTAGAAATCCTGGCGAACCACCTTATACTCTACTTGATTATTTCCCAAATGGTTTCTTGTTATTTGTTGATGAAAGTCACATTACTTTACCTCAGGTCAGAGGCATGTATAATGGTGATAGAGCGAGAAAAACTAGTTTGGTTGATTATGGATTTAGATTACCTAGTGCTTTCGACAATCGTCCATTAAATTTTGACGAATTCAATAGCAGAATTGGACAAACCATATATGTTTCTGCCACTCCAAATGAATACGAACTTTCACTGGCAGGTCAGGTAGTCGAACAAATTATTCGTCCAACCTATCTATTAGACCCTGAAATTGAAGTACGTCCAAGTCTTGGTCAAGTAGATGACTTATCAGATGAAATAAAGAAAAACATTGCAAAAAAAGGGAAAGTTCTTGTCACAACTTTGACAAAAAAAATGGCAGAAGATTTATCATCATATTTTGGAGAAAATGGCATACGTGTTAAATATTTACATAGTGACATTGACACACTTGAACGTGTCAAAATTATAAATGAACTCAGAGCTGATGAATTTGATGTACTAATAGGTATTAATCTACTCAGAGAAGGTATAGATTTGCCAGAAGTGACATTAGTTGCAATTTTAGATGCCGATAAAGAAGGTTTTTTGCGTAGCGCAACATCATTAATTCAGATAGTTGGACGAGCTGCTCGAAATAGTGAAAGTAAAGTCATCATGTATGCTGATAGAATAACCGATAGCATGCAACAAGCAATTGATGAAACTAATCGCCGTAGAGAAAAGCAAATGAAATATAATGCTGACCATAATGTCAAACCTATGACTATCAAAAAAGACATAGTAGATACTTTGAAAATCAGAATGGACAATGAAGAAGAAAAAATGTCAAAATCTGATATTTCAAAGAAGATTGAACAATTAAAAGGATTAATGAATACTGCTGCCTCACAACTTGATTTTGAAACAGCGATAACTTTAAGAGAAGAAATTGCTAAACTAAAAAGAAAACTACGAAAATAGTTTTCTTTTTTTATTGTATAAAATTATGTTTACAAAATATACTAAATTTAATCATTTAGTATCATAAGGATTATAAAAAAATCTCTTAATGATTAAGAGATTTTTTTACTTTTATTCAACATCACCAGTTTTTGTTTCTTCATCAGAATTATCAGACTTTGTTTTTTCATTATCTTCTGCTGATTTCGTATCATCTTCAATGATTACTTCATCATCTTTGCTTTCTTCACTTTTTTCTTCATCTGATTTTGTTTCAACTATTTCTTCTTTGTTGTCTTTTTTGTTTTCAACTTTTTTAGAAGATTTATTTGATTTTTCACTTACTGAATCTTTCTTAACTTTCTTTGGTTTTGAACTTCCACCCTTTTTACCAGTGAATGTGAAGAATAAGATTACAGCAGCAAGTATAACAAGAGATACGATAATCAAGATTACACCGATAAATGAATCTCTATTGTCTTCTGGTTCAGTTTCGCTAACAACATTAAATTCAATAGTTTTGGTTGCAACGTTATCATAATTATCTTCAACAGTTAGTGTCAATACACATTTACCTGTACCATTGATAATATATTGACCATCTTCTTCTCCTTCTGTCACAATACCATCATCGCTTGATAGTTCAACAGTTAAAGAGTTCCAGTTAGTCATAGTTGTCTGAGTACCATTGTCATTTTTGTCTGTAATAGTTAAACCTGTATCATAAGAATAAATAGTTTTTCCATTGCTAATTACTTCAATAATCAAAGTTCTATCGCTTCTATTAAGGTTGATGTTGTACTCTATCTGATTTGTTCCATCATATACAATTTCTTGTGAAAGTTCATTTTCATAATTCATTGTAAATGTAGGTGCTACATTATCTCCAACTTTTATTTCAAATGTTTGAGAAATTGTACCATAATCAGTCTTAGCTGTATAAGTCACTTTATAGGTACCACGAGTATTGTCATTTGTTCTAAATGTCCAAACCATAGCATCACCATTTTGTGTTCTTACAGCATCTCCATTTTCCGGAACAAGTCCATCTGGGTCAGTGACTGTCACAGTGACGTCTGCTTTAATATTTCCTTGGCTAGCTGTCAAATCAGGAAGAATAATAGTTTCACCTTGTTTAGCATATTCAGGTACATCAATATCGAAATTCCATGTTAATTTAGGCATTGATATGCTGATATAATAAATCCTTTCTACTTCTGTACCTTCTTCACCATACTTGGCAGTAAATTTTATAGTATATTCACCTTCACTATTAAATGCAAATGACATATAGTCACCAGTTGTGGTATAATCAAGACCTTGACCACCATCATCTATAGTATAACTTATTTGAGTTTGAGGGTCATTAGTGATATCATCTCCGCTAGAAGAATACATTGTTGGGTCAAATGATATAACTGCACCAATTTCACCACTGATAGTATTTCCAGAGATTGTCACATCTTCGCCATTAATATTTGTTCCTTCTGCATTAACTGAAAGGTAAGGGTCGGATGAATCGTTAACAACAAATGTAAAGTATACAGTTGTCATATTACCTGCATCATCTGTTGCGGTATATATAACATAATAGGTTCCCACTTTACTTGTAGTAATTGTACCACCAGTAATTGTATCTCCACTCATTTGTTTTCCTGTTGGAGATAAATATTGTAGTCCCGTTCCTACACTATCAGGTGTGCCAATATAGTAATTTACATTTAATGAAAGATAATCATCATCGTCTGTAAATTGAATTGTAGGAAGTGTCACTTCTTCTACTTGGTCAAATTCCAAAGTCTCTAATATATTAGTGCTATCAGTACTGAAACTTCCAGCATTAATTATTGAATACTCAGGAGCTAATTCTTCGTCAACATCTTTAATATTTAATACACGAGTAGAAGTTGCAATATTGCCTTCATCATTTAATGCTACTGCTACAAGGTTTAAAACTCTGCCATTTCTTTCAGCATCATATTCTACTAACTCAATATCAAAACTATTAGAATTGTCTGGGTCAACAGTTGCAATTCCGAAACCAGAATATAGTTTTTGCATTTCAGTAATAAATAGAGGGTCATCTAATACATTACATAAATTTTTTGCAGTATCAGATTCTGGATTTGAAGAAACTGTTCTAATAGCATTCTGAATATCAGTTGCTAAATCATTTTCAGAAGTTTCAGAATAATAATAGAACACAGCATTCTTTAAGCGAGTGTCGATATCATCACTTGAAGTTATATTAACATTAATAACATCATCGCTAGATATAGTCGCATTATTCTTAACATTGTTTATTTGGATTGTTGGAGTTGAAGTATCATCACTATCTTCACCAACTGTAGCTCTTGATAATACTGTGATAGTATATCTAGTAGTTCCAGTTCTGTAAACATAACTTTCTTGTTTAGAAATCGTATTTGCTAATACGTAATAACCAATTGTATATTCACCAGCATAATCAGATATTTGACTATCATCTGATGAAAATTTGAATTCTACTGATTTATTGAATTTTCCAATGTTTGGGTCGCCAGAATAGTTATACCCTGTTTCGCCTTCTTGCACTTTTACCACTTCGCCATCTTCAACTTTTAAGTTGTCCACATAATATATAGTATGATTTTTTGTATTTTGAATATAACGGATAAATGTGAAATCTTTATACTCTGTCACTTTATCAGTAGCATAAATTGCTGGTAATTTTAATTCAGAATAACCATAATGAATTTTTAAATCAACTGCATAATCGGTGTTGACTGCATCGACCATAACTCCATCTTCATTTTCTTCTTGAACAGGATTCTTTGTTTCCGCATCAATTTCATAATCATATGCCATATATACACTTGGGCGGGTACTATCGGTCACATTCCTAATTATAACACTTATAGATTTTGTATTACCATATGCGTCCGCAATGTTGTATGTCACTCTGTAATTACCAACCATATCAGCATAACTATCAACACCAAAGAACTCTTTTGTCATATCAAATTCAAATGTATTGTTTGATAATGTTTTTGTAATAGATTCATTATTAGTTTTAGTAATAACAATTGATGTGACATTATATTCAACATTAGTGTTATAATTATCACTAACTGTCAAATTTGGTAATGTAATGTCAGTATCTCCTAATTCTACACTAGGCATAGTAGGAGTGGTAATAGTTAAATCATCACTAGTTGGAGCAACAAAGTCATCTGATACTTTTATAGTATATGTGACTG
This sequence comes from uncultured Clostridia bacterium, assembly GCA_944377485.1. Taxonomy (GTDB): domain Bacteria; phylum Bacillota; class Clostridia; order Christensenellales; family UBA1242; genus Onthoplasma. The sequence goes on from CALWFB010000007.1 coordinate 47,886, forward strand.
TTGGAGGATTACTTCCTTGTTTGTAGGTATATTCCAAAGTGATTGTACCACTTTCGCTTGGTATGATATAATATTTACCTTCTGATTCATAAATATAATCACTATCAGCCCACTCTTGTGGCGCACCATTAACTGTGACTGTTGGGATAACTGTTTGAATAACTTCATCATTATCACTATCTACAACTTTAACATTGGCAACAGGCACTTCGAATGCTTCGCTGCTTGTTTTCATTGAAAGAGGCACAAGTTTATTCAAACCTGTATCGCTATCAATAAAATCCAATTCATATGAAATGTTTTTAACTGTGACAGAATAAGTGTTAGAATAATATGTTCTGCCTGCGTTAGTAATGATATAGATAATATCATATTTTCCATTGTTTAAAGCATTGATACCTAAATATCCACTACCGATATTAGTCTCATCAAAATAGGTGGTATCATTTTCACTGCCATCTACAACGTAATCATGTGCTTGACCAGATGGGTCAACTACACGAATGGTATAATTTGTCGCCGTATCAGCAAACAAACCAGATGTCTTGCCGCCTGCCAAAGCTGTATTCAAAAGAGGAATTGTAAATTCTTCGCCCTTTGATACATCGATTGAAGTCTTAGGCATTTTAATTGAATTAATAGCTGCATTGTAAGTTTCAATTGTATAAGACAATTCAGCCGCATAAGTTGTTAAAACAGGACTGAATGCGAAAACAATACTCATTACTGCAAAAGCTAAAAAACAAAATGTAAGTTTAAAGTATTTTTTTAATTGTTTCATTACTGTCTCCTTAATTTTCGTCTAATTTATTCTAATAAATATAGAGAAATTTGTCAAACAAAATACATAATATTTAACAAGATTTACATAATTAGTTTAAGATTTTAAACATTTTTTATTGCAAGAAAAAAAACTTGTTATGTCGAATTAAAAGATAAAATGAAATATTTTTATTTAAATCTAATAAACTCTTAAAAATTTTGATAAAAATTAAAAAATGAAATGCAAATTTTGTTCAGTTATATCAATAAAGGTTAAATAAAAAAGCGTATAAAACGCTTTATAATCTACTAATTTGTTGATTTGCATATTCTTTTGTTATAAAATTAAATTCATCACTGCTTGCTAAAAAATATTGTTTTTCTCTATGTTTATTTAATTTACTAATAAAATCACTGTTCAACAATTTATATCGCTCTAATAAAGTTTTGTTTAATTCTTCAAAATCTAAAACATTTGAATCGATTAATAATCTTTTGGTTTCAAGCGCCCATTCGCTTGGTTCTACACCATTAGATTTGTCAAATTCGCATAAAATATTCATGTCCTCAGGGCTAGAAACAAACCTAGAAATAATCTTAATTTTTTCATGTATTGTTCGAGGCAATTCTTTTACAGCATTAGCATCCATATAATAAAATGAATATAATCTATCCGTTTCATTAAATATTGCTTCTGCTCGTCTAGGACGCTTTAAAACAACCCTGTCGCCATACACCCCACGGCCACGTTTGTATTCAACAATTTCATAGAAATTATTTATCAAAAAATCCAACTGTGCCCAGTTAAAATTATTAACTTTTGTCATACGCTCACCTATTATGCAAGTGCATCTACCAATAAAACAATATTCTTTTTATTTGCCTTATAAACCTCTTCAAAATCACGTGGAGCTTCTAATTCACAATTATATTTAATTGCGCAATCCACCATAGCACAAAGGTCTTCTTTTGCTCTAATATAGGCGTCTACAACCGTTTCACCCTCTTTAACTATATCTAATTCTTGGATTTGAATTGTGTACCAACCAGTGTTAGTACCTTTCTCATCATCTTTATATAATACTGCTGGATAAACTAATTCTTTCATAATCACCCTCTCATACTTGTTATTAATTATAACACAAAAAAAAACATATGTAAAATATTTTATTTAATTAATCAAAATTTTTCATTGAAATAAATTACACTTCAAATGAATGTATTTGGGCTAATTAACAGGTGTCATTAAATAGATTGTTAAAATATAAGATGTGTATGTATTTTTATAATATGTGTATGAATACTCTTTATAAATTTGATAATATTGGTCAATAAACTCCTTTTCATCGTTGTAATTTTCGTCTTTTATTAAAACAAAATCGTTTCGTTGTTGTTCAATCGCTTCATGAAATGAATCATACATATCTGGAAAATTTTCTTCTTCAAAAAGATTATTAGCAAAATATTTTTCGCTTGGTGTAATTCCTGCAACATTATAAAATCCATAATCCCACATTTTATAACAAAACAAACTAGGATTTTCTATTCCATAATTATTAATATCCTTTGCAATTTGGAAATGAATGTAATCATCTTTGTCCCAAAACATTTCATTTGTGGCATTTCCAAACGGAAAGCATAGTCCAAAACATAATACAATAGTTAGAATTATAGATAATTTCCTAAAATTTTTCTTAAATTTAAGTCTTGCAAGATATTCGACTGTAAAAGCTAGTCCAACACTTGCGAAAACTAGCAATGGTTGATAATAATAAGAAAAATTTCCTGAAACAATAATTAAAAGCAAATATGACAACACTAAAATAGTATAAGTAATCGCTTTTTTATCAAACTTATGAATATAAACAATCAAGCCTAAGATTACAAAACACATGCCAACAAAGCCATTAAAGAAAATCATTTTAAAATTTGATAAAATTGACAATTCTGTTTTGTACAAAAATAAATTGTCATAAAAATATACAAGAAATAAATCACTGACGGCATCTTTTACTATAAAATAAATCAAAGATAAAATAAATATCAACAAAAATGCAAGAAACATTATTAAGATTGAAATGAATGTTTTTTTGTAATCTTTTTGTTTTAACTTCAATACAAACCATATGACTAAAATAATAGCAGGAAATAGTATCAGTGTAAATTTAACCATAAACAATACACCTAAAAGTATTCCCATCATAAATGTTCTAAAATAAAGAAAATCTTTTTTGTCAAATGTAAAATCGAAGAAACAAAGTAAAAACCAAGCGAATATTGGCGCACAATATTCTTCAACAGCCCCACCACCCACTACAAAGAAAGAACTTGTTGTATAAATAAAACAAAGTATAATCATTGCAATTATTGCTCTAAAAGGAGTTGTGAATTTAAGCATTATTTTATAAGAAAAAAATAAAAAGAATGTCATGCAAAGTACTTCTAGAAAAAATGCATTGATATAAGGATTTCCAACAGAACATAAAATGGCAAAAACATAATAAACTATTGGTCCTTTATGTTCAAATAAATCTTTATATGGAACTTTCCCATTAAGCATTCCGTTCCCAACTGTAATATACCAATTAATGTCCTGATTATCATTAAAGGCATACAAAAAAGAATTCGCACTGCATATCATCAAAAATAAAAATGAGACTGTTAAACTTATCAAAAAAACCTTCCATAAAGCAACATTTTTACTAAATGGAATTTCTACTTTATTTGATAATTCTGACATTTCTTTATTCTCTTTGACTTCTAGCATATTTCAATATTAATATACTTAATTATTTTTTCAAAGTCAAATAAAATATAATTATCCTATATCAAATGATGAGTTAAATATTTGATACTTATTTTTTAACTCATAAACTGTGCTACGATTATTTAAATATTGGAAAATAAAAAAACTCCTATTAAGGAGTTTTTATTAAATACTAGTTTCAAATTCTTCACGAATAATTTCACCATTGTCAGCGACTAATGAAGCAAGATTATCAACTTCTTCTGCCGACAAATCTGCGAATATTTTATTCAAATCAATTGTTGAACTTGCTGAAATTTTTTGTTCAGCCAATTTTGCTTTTCTATTAACATTCTCTCTATAAACTTCTCTACCAGCTTGTAAAGTGACAGACGATACACCATTACCTTTATTAACAACTTGACTTGGTTGCATAGTGTTCAATGTTTTTAATCTTTCACTAATAAATGCAATTCTACCAGCAAGCAAAACCTTTGGAGAAGTCATGCTTTGCTCTAATCTATTTTTTGATTTTGAGGATTTTGTTTTACCGATAATACTTTTCGTTTTACTCATATTACCTCCTTATTTATGACTACATAATACCACAAAAATTTCAATTTGTAAATAGTTTTATAATATTTTTTTATAATTATTTTATTTACAATAAAATACTATTTTATAGACAACTACGAAGCTTTTTAGTTTAATTTTTAACCAAAATATATATTTTATTTTTTTATAAAATTAATCAAAATTTCTTCTCAAATACAAATTCATTTATCAATTGATTTTTATAAATAGTAAAAAAAATTTTCTCTCTTATTTTATTTATAATTTTTTTATAAAGTGCATTAGCTAAAAAAATAAAAATCTCACTAAAATTGTGAGATTTTTATTTAATTTATTCTTCGATATCATTAAATTTAATATCCACATCTTGACTAGCAAAACTTGAATTGTCTTCTTTAATTTGTTTTGGAAGAATGTTCCTATAAATCGGAGCACCTGTTCCTGCTGGAATCATTTTTCCTATCAAGATGTTTTCTTTCAAACCTACCAAGTGGTCGACCTTGCCTTTCAATGCAGCTTCTGTCAACACATTGCTTGATTCTTGGAATGAAGCGGCAGACAAGAAGCTTTCTGTTGTCAATGATGCTTTTGTGATACCTTGCAATTCACGTTTTGCAGTTGCAGGGACTCCGCCTTCTTGCAAGGTCTTCAAGTTAGCATCTTCATAAACCTTAATATCTACAATGTCGCCAGGTAATAAATCTGTATCACCAGAATTTTCAATCTTAACCTTTCTAAGCATCTGTTTAATAATTATTTCTAGGTGTTTAGCATTGATTGAAACTGATTGAGATTTATAAACTTCAAGTACTTCATTCAATAAATATTCTTGAACAGCTTTCACACCACGAGTGCGCAACACATCTCTTGGATTTAGCGGACCTTCTGTAAGAGCAGTACCAGGAGTGACTACATCTCCATTTTTTACTTTCAAAACTGAACCAAATGGCAATAAATAACTTTCATCAGTTGTGCTACCTTTTATCACAACTTCAAAACGTTTGTCTACTTGATTTATGCTTACTTTTCCACCGATATCACAAATAACTGCTGCACCCTTAGGATTACGAGCTTCAAATATTTCTTCAACTCGTGGCAAACCTGTCGTAATATCTGCTGATGCTGCACCACCGCTATGGAAGGTACGAAGCACTAACTGTGTACCTGGTTCACCGATTGATTGAGCTGCAATGACTCCGACAGCTTCACCAACGTGCACAATATCATTAGTTGACATATCTCTACCATAACATTTAGCACATACACCTGTTTTTGCTTTACAAGTAAGCAAACTGCGAATCTGAACTTTTTCAATACCTGCATTGACAATCTCTTGTGCCAATTCATTAGTAATGAACACATCTTCACCACAAATTTCTTTCTTTGTCTTAGGATTAATAACAGGAGCAGAAGTAAATCTTCCAACAATTCTATTGTACAATGATTCAATCTCGGCACCATTGCTTACAATGGCTGTCACATCAATACCCTTGACTGATTCACCAAGATTAGCGAAACAATCTTCTTCTGTAATAGTTGTATCCTGAGCGATATCTACCAATCTTCTGGTCAAGTATCCTGAGTCAGCAGTTTTCAATGCTGTATCCATCAACTGTTTACGGCTACCACGTGCTGCACTGTAATATTCAAGTGAACTAAGACCACGTCTGAAATTTGATTTAACTGGAACGTCACTATCTCCACCACTAGCAGATGCTGTATTACCCAACATACCACTTAGTTGTTTCAATGAATCTTCACCACCACGAGCTTTTGATGTGATGATTACTTTCAATGGGTTGAATTTATCAAATTCTTCGCTAGTCACTTTCATAACTTTATTAGCAGTTTCTTCCCAGATAGCAATATTCTTTGATTTCTTATCATTATAACTGATGAAACCTTGCATAAACATGTCATCATTCTGTTTAACAATTTTGTCAGCATCTTCTATCATTTGATTTTTCTCTTTTGCTTCAAGAATATCAAATATAGAGAACGAAACGCTTGCAAGAGTTGAATACTTAAATCCCATGTTTTTGATATTATCTATCATTGTCACAGTAGGATTTGTACCATGTTTTCTATAACATGTTTCAATCAAACTAGAATAATCACCCTTCTTGAATTCCTTTTCTATTTCATAGTGTAGGATACTTTCTTTCTTTGTCCTATCTACGAATCCCAAATCTTGTGGGATTACACTATTGAATATAATTCTTCCAAGGGTAGTTTCAATTCTACCTGTATATTTTTGACCTTCAAATTCAACTGTTCTTCTCAAATTAATTTTAGCTTGAAGACTCAATTCTCCATTTTCATATGCAAGTTGAGCTTCGTCTTCGCTAGCGAAGGTCATACCTTCACCTTTTGCTCCGTCACGGATAGCTGTAATATAGTAATTACCCAAAATCATATCCTGACTTGGTACCATGTTTGGACTTCCGTCACTTGGTTTTAACACATTGTTTGACGCAAGTAATAGCATTCTTGCTTCTGTTCTAGCTTCAACAGACAAAGGAACGTGTATACTCATTTGGTCACCATCGAAGTCCGCATTAAATCCGCCACATGCAAGAGGTGGTAATCTAATAGCTTTTCCTTCTACAAGGATTGGTTCAAATGCTTGAACACTAAGTTTATGCAAAGTAGGTGCACGGTTAAGCAATACAGGGTGACCTTGCACAACCTCTGTCAAAATATCATATACAATAGGGCGTTCTTGGTCTATCATACGTGTTGCTTTCTTCAAATTATTTGTAGCATTTAATTCAAGCAAACGTTTGATAATGAATGGTCTAAATAATTCAAGTGCCATCATTTTAGGAAGTCCACATTGATATATTTTCAATTCTGGTCCTACCACAATAACGCTACGTCCTGAGTAGTCAACACGTTTTCCTAACAAGTTTTGACGGAAACGACCATGTTTACCCTTCAAAGATGCAGTGAGAGATTTCAAATCACGTTGTCTACTGCCTTGTACTGCTCTGCCACGTTTTCCATTATCAAACAACGCATCAACCGCTTCTTGTAGCATACGTTTTTCATTTCTGATAATGATTTCAGGAGCACCCAATTCGATAAGTTTTTTCAATCTATTGTTTCTATTAATAACTCTACGATATAAATCATTCAAATCAGATGCAGCGAATTTGCCACCATCTATTTGAACAAGTGGACGCAAATCTGGTGGGATAACAGGAATAACATCAAGAATCATCCAACTAGGTTTATTTCCGCTCTTTATAAATGCTTCCACGATTTCAAGACGTTTAGTAGCTTTTAATTTCTTTTGACCCTTGCTACTATGCATAATTTCGGTCAATTCGTCTCTTTCTTTTTCAAGGTCAATATTGTTTAGAAGTTCCTTAATCGCTTCTGCCCCCATTCCCGCTCTGAAACCATTTGGACCATATTTTTCAAGAGCTTCACGATATTCCCTATCTCTAATGATTTGTTTATAAGTAAATTCTGTATTTTTAGGGTCCAAAACGACATAACTAACATAATATAATACTTCGTCTAATTGTTTTGGAGACATATCAAGAATGATACCAATACGAGATGGCACGCCTTTAAAGAACCAAATATGACTCACTGGTGTAGCAAGTTCTATATGCCCCATACGTTCACGTCTAACTTTGCTTCTAGTCACTTCAACGCCACATTTGTCACAGACAACACCTTTATATCTTACTCTCTTGTACTTACCGCAGTGACATTCCCAGTCCTTTTTTGGTCCAAAAATACGTTCACAAAACAAACCATCTTTTTCTGGCTTTTGTGTACGATAATTGATTGTTTCAGGTTTTGTCACCTCTCCCCTTGACCAACTTCTAATGGTCTCAGGGGAAGCGATTCCTACACGAATTGAGTCAAAATTGTTTAATTCAAACATTACTATTTTCTCCTAAAAACTGTTTAATTTCTAACAAGTAAAATACTTTATGCTAACTAATGTCATTATTATTTACATTAATTTTTATACTATCGATGATTAATAACAATCTTATTCGTCTGAATCATCTAAATCATCAAATAATGCTGATTCATCAAACACATTGCTGTTAATATCACTTTCATAATTATTTTGTATATCATCAAATTCAACTGTGACATCTTCAAGTGATTGTTTATTGACTGGCTCAATACTTGCCACTTCATCACCCTCTTCACTAACTTCATTAATCGAAAGTTCGTGATTGTCAGCAGTCAATATCTTAACATCAAGACAAAGTCCTTGCATCTCTTTTACTAAAACTTTGAACGATTCTGGCATACCAGGTTCAGGAATTGGTTCACCTTTAACAATCGCTTCATAAGTCTTAATTCTTCCTTCAACGTCATCTGATTTGATAGTGAGCATTTCTTGTAGCAATCTAGATGCACCATATGCTTCAAGAGCCCAAACTTCCATTTCACCAAATCTTTGACCACCAAGTTGACCACGTCCACCAAGTGGCTGTTGAGTAATAAGAGCATAAGTTCCAATTCCACGAGCATGAATTTTATCATCAACCATATGAATCAGTTTCAACATATACATTACACCAACTGTTGTCTTGTTTTCAAAAGGAAGACCAGTTCGTCCATCATATAATTGCATCTTACCATCTTCTGGAAGATTATTTGCACGCAATAATTCTTTGATATCCTCTTCTTTTGCACCATCGAATGCTGGGCTTGCAACTTTCCAATCAAGTGATTTAGCAGCTAGTCCAAGATGCATTTCAAGTAATTGTCCCAAGTTCATACGAGATGGAATACCCAATGGGTTTAAAACTATATCCACAGTCTCACCATTAGGCATATAAGGCATATCACTTTCTGGTAAAACAACAGAAATAACACCCTTATTACCATAACGTCCCGCAAGTTTATCTCCGACTTGAAGAATACGTTTTTGTGCAATGTAAACTTTAACCATCACATTGACACCGGCATCTAACTCATCTTTGTTCTTTCTTGATAGGATTTCTATTCCTACAACGACACCTTCTTCTCCATGTTTAACTTTCAAAGATGTGTTTTTAACTTCTTTTGTCTTTTCACCAAATATTGCTTTGAGAAGTCTTTCTTCTGGTGTCAAATCTGTTTCACCCTTAGGTGTCACTTTACCTACTAATATATCTCCAACCTTAACTTCTGTACCAATACGAACGATTCCGTTTTCATCAAGGTTTTTCAAAGCTTCTTCGCCAACTCCTGCAATATCACGAGTGATTTCTTCATCACCAAGCTTAGTAGTTCTAGCCTCTGTTCTAACTTGTTGAATACTAATTGATGTAAACACATCATCACGCACTATTCTTTCATTAACAAGAATAGCGTCTTCAAAGTTGTATCCTTCCCAGTTCATGAAAGCAACTGTCAAATTCTTACCAAGAGCCAATTCTCCATTTTCAGTAGACGCACCATCAGCTAGCACATCTCCCTTTTTCACTCTTTCACCCTTTTTAACAATAGGTTTTTGATTGAAACAAGCTTTTTCATTAGTACGTTCAAACTTGCGTAATTTATGATTGACAATAGAACCATCATCATATTCCATTGTTATATAATCACTAGATACATATTTACATACACCGTCTTGCTCTGCCATAATTAAAGCACCTGAGTCTACGGCAATTTTGTGTTCAATACCTGTACCAACAATAGGGCTTTCTGCTCTGATTAGAGGAACTGATTGACATTGCATATTACAGCCCATCAATGCACGGTTAGCCGCACAGTGTTCAACAAACGGAATCAAATCTGCACCAACAGACAATAATTGTCTAGGTGACAAATCTACTAAATCAATCATGCTAGAATCCACACGTGCAGTTTGACCATTATGTCTACAATCGATATATCCTGAACGTAAAATATTGTTGTCATCTACATCAACAGTCGCCTGAGCGATATAATGACCACGTTCTTCATCTGCCATCAAGAACACAATATCGTCAGTCAATTTATGAGTATTAGAGTCCACTTTTCTAAATGGAGTTTCAATAAATCCGTATCTATTGACACGAGCATATGCTGCAAGTGATGTCATAAGTCCAATAGGTTGTCCTTCTGGTGTTTCAACCACACATATACGTCCATAGTGAGAAGGGTTAATATCACGCACTTCTACTGTTGCACGTTCTTTCTTAACACCACCTTTACCGAATGATGATAGACGTCTTTTATTCCTTAGGCTTGCTGCAGGATTTGTTTGGTCCATCAATGCACTAAGTTGGTTAGTAGCCATAAACTCTTTGAATATCTTATTAATTTGTCTTGCATTGACAATCTGACTAGGTGTGACATCTGTCAAATCACGACTTTGAAGAGCCTCTCTAACCTGAGTTTGTAATTTTACCATACCACTACGGAATTGATTTTTTAATAATTCACCGCTAGTAGCTACCCTTCTCATTGAAAGGTTATCGATTTCATCTGTTTCGCCTAAACCATCAATTAAATTCAAATGATAACTAACAGTTGCCAAAATATCATCTAATGTGATTTGATAATCTTCCAATTTTCTAGCATTTGCTTTGATTGCAGCACGAAGTGCATCGTTGTCATCTTTGTATTCTTTCATAATTTGTTGAAGCAATGGAAGATATACAAGTTCAGTAATGCCAAATTCTTCTGGATTTAATTTAGCATAAGCAAACAAATCCACACGCTTATTTCCTACCACATGTACAACTTTATCGTCAACTAGAACATCGACACTGTTAATACCTGAATTTTGAATATTATTAGCCTGTTCAATAGTGATAATTTCACCCTTTGAAACAAACAATTTTTTACCTAATTTAACATCTTCTGCTGCCACTTGATTAGCTATACGATTAGCTAGTGACAATTTTTTATTTAATTTGAAACGACCAACCTTTTCAAGATTGTATTGTTGAATGTTGAAGAATCTGTCATTTATGTATGACAAAGTATTCTCTGGATTAGGAATTTCACCTGGACGAGTTCTTCTTCCAAATTCAATCAATGCATCTTCTTGTGTTATCTGTTGCTCTTTATCAAGAGTGTTTACAATGTAAGGATGATTTGCAAAAATCTCCAACAACTCTTCGTTGGTATATCCAAAACATTTTAAAAGTACGCCCAAACTCATTTTGAATTTTCTTTCAACGATGACACGTAATGCTTCACCAGTCACTTGTTCTGTCTGAATCCACATACCATGACTCGGTTGAATAGAACCAAAATAATCCATGCGACCATATTTATTTAATTCACCAGTGAAAACAACACCAGGAGATTTAATGAGCTGGTTCAAAACAACACGTTCAACCCCATTACATATAAATCCACCGTCATTGGACATATAAGGGATATCGCCCAAAAAAACTTCTTGGTCCATAATTTGACCAGTTTCTTTTACCAAAAGACGAACATTCACTTTAAGTGGAACGGTATAACTTGTTTGTCTACGTTTACATTCAGCCCATGAATATTTAGGTGTTTTGTCTACTGTATAACCCAAAAAAGACAACTCAGCTCTGTTTGAGTAGTCTATAATTGGATTAAATTCGTTCAAAACTTCCCCAATATCTTCTTCCAAAAACTTTTTGTATGATTCAATTTGAATGTTGAGTAGGTTTGGCATTGTGTAAGGAATGTCTTTTTTCGCAAAACTATATCTTTCAGCCTTTCCATTTTTAATTTTCTTGATGTTGAGTGTGTTTGAATTCATTCATTAACTCCTTATTCAGATGTTTTCCCGTACTTTTATTAAAATTTATATAAATTTAAACAGGGACAATCGTTCAATCTAGTTAATAATAACATAATCATCAATTAATGTCAATAGAATTTAACAAATATTTTTTAATAAATTTTTTCCACATTCCCTACCATTTAAACTATCAAATTTAATTATACTTTTTTAATTTAATTTTTAATAACAAGAAACTTTTTGATTAGTTATTTTAATCAAATTAACATTCAATAGTAAAAAAAAGAGGTTCATAGTCAACTATGAATCTCTAAAAATATGTTTTGCTAATAAAATTAAATTTTATTAAATTTTCGTATAGACTGTATATTCACCGTCTGTGGTTTTTGTGAAATTCGCTGTGTTTTCTAGATAACTGTTTGTGTCTGTTCCAATGCAGCTGGTCAATACTCTAACAACTGTTGCATATCTTAATAAATTACCACATGCGGTGGTGCTGGTCGCTGTCTTATATGCATAATTGCTCTCTATTATTACTGTTTCTAAATCAAAAGTATAACCGAATGCCAAATTCCCTATACTGGTGACGCTCGCTGGGATTGTTATGCTGGTTAGGCTGCTACATCCATAGAATGTAGAACTTCCTATGCTCTCTAACTGGCTCCCTTTCTCAATGATTACTGTCGCTAAGTTGCTACATCCAGAGAAAGTATTCCTCGCAATGCTGGTGACGCTCGCTGGGATTGTTATGCTACTAAGACTGCTACAATTATAGAATGCGTATTCTCCTATGCTCTCTAACTGACTCCCTTCTTCAAAGATTACTGTCACTAAGTTGCTACATCCTCTAAATGCATTATATTCTATGTTGGTCACCTGACTTCCTATTGTCACTTTGGTCAGACTCTCACATCCTTCGAATACATGATCTTTGATTATCGTTGCAGAATATATACTAACTTCTGTCACCAGTTCATCACCATTCACATATAGATTGGCTCCATTATATAATGGATTAGCATCAGCATAAAATGATATCTCCATCCATTTTTCTATTGTTCCTTCGTAATACACATTCGCTAAATTGTCACATCCTCTGAATGCACGATTTCCTATGATGGTCACCTGACTACCTATTGTCACTTTTTTAATACTTGTACATCCTCGGAATATCTCATCTTTAATTCTAGTTGCAGAATCAATACTAACTTCTGTCACCAGTTCATCACCATTTACATATAGGTTGGCTCCATTACTTAATGGACCATAAGCAGAACCAAATGATATCTCCATCCATTCATCTATTGTTCCTTCATAATATACATTCGCTAAGTTGCTAGAATTATAGAATGCATAGACGCCTATCTTTTCTATAGTACTTGGTAGAGTTATGCTGATAATTGAAGAATTAGCAAATACACCTGTATAATTAGGATATGTCCCTCCACCATCTGCTATGCCAGTAATAGTGTTATCTGTACCTGCAATTACAGTTCCGTCTTCCAATAGAGAGTATGTGCTTGGGATCACCACTTCTGTATCTGTTCCTGTATATTTCGTAATCTCACGACTATCATTAATCTCAAAATCTAGCACTTCTACATCCTCACGCGTCCAGTAGTAAGCATTATAAGTATCAGCCAAATATGTCGCTGCAGTTGATGTGTTTTGTAGGTCTGTTGGAGACAACTCTGTGCCCGCTCCACCTTGAGTCTCAGACACACTCCACACATAAACATTCTCAAATATCACTTCCGTAAGTTCTGAGCAACCTACAAATGCAGTAATTCCTATGCGGGTCACGCTCGCTGGAATTGTTATATTAGTTATATCAGTGCTAGTAAATGCATTATTTCCTATTTCTTTACATTGACTGTTTTCTGCAAAGTTCACTGCTGTTATATATGCCTGAGTATTATATATATAAGTATAGAACAAATATGCTGGTATCCTTGTGACATCTGCTCCAATGTTAAATACAATTCCTGCACCGTCTTGACCTGCATAATTAAATACTCGATTATTATTTGATAAATCAGCCAAATTAACTGCATTGTAATTTATTTCCGTAAGTCCTGTACATCCTTCGAATGCAGAATCTCCTATACTTGTCACTTGGCTTCCTATTGTCACTTTCGTTAGATTAGTATATTCATAGAATACATAAGAATTAATCTTTGTTGCTGTGTCTATATTAATTTCTGTCACTAATTCATCATCATTTATATATAAATTGGCTCCATAATACAATGGATTAGCCGCATCATTGCCAAATGTGATTGAGACCCATTCATTTACTGTTCCTTCGTAATATACATTTGCTAAATTGCTACAATTATCGAATGCATAATTTCCTATGCTTGTCACACTCTCTGGAATATTTATGCTTGTTAAGTTAGTACAAACAGTAAATGCCTGCATTCCTATATAATTTAATTGGCTATTTTCTTCAAATGTGACTGTCTTTAAACCGGTACAATTTGAAAATGCTAGCATTCCTAAATTAGTGACACTTGCTGGAATTGTTATGCTAGTTATACTGCTACATTTATTGAATGCATAATTCCCTATGCTTTCTAATTGACTACCACTAATAAATATGACTGTCTCTAAACTGCTACATCCTGAGAATGCTCTGTATCCTAAACTGGTCACACTCGCAGGAATTGTTATACTAGTTAAGCTATTATTATAGAATGCTTCATCTCCAACGCTTGTCACTTTATGATTATTCCCAACTATTATTGTTCCATCCGATGCTATTGAATATGTTGTGGGAATTATAATATCTTTGTCAGTTCCAAAATATTCAGTAATTTTCCCATTTTCGATTGTAAAATGTAATATCTCATCCTGCTTATATTGTGCAATATATGAAATATCTTCTTTTGCCTCGGTTATAACTGGGTCCCAACCCGCAAATGTGTATATATAATCATCAGTAGATTCTCGAACAGGGGTTGCACCATTATATTCAGGAATTGAGCCATATTCTATTATATCTGTTTCTAATACGGAACCATCATAATTCATCCATTGAATAGTAAATGTCTGGATTACTTCTTCGTAAATTACAGTCAAATCACCTGACACTGTATAGAAATTAGTTTCTCCTTCTCTTGTTGCTCCTCTAACTTCAAACCTCGTCATTTTATAACCAACACTCACATAATATGTTATCTCTATTCTGTCTCCATAATGAAGTGTATCATCTGATGTCAAATTTTTACCACCTTTTCTAATCTCTACTTGCGCAGGTATATCTGCTATATCATATTCTATATATGTTGCGCTATATCTTGCATATAATGCTAAATCAGACGTGATTGTCTTCCCTGATAATTCATATTCTTCGCCATCTATTGTCTCCCAACATTCAAAGGTATAGGTATATGTGTTATCTGCCGGCTTGGTTGGTTCTTCTCCGCTATATTCTATACTTGTGCCATATTCATCTGTCAATGTATCTAATACTGTTGTTTTATTCTCATCATAAAAGGTCACGGTATAACTATTTGTCACTCTATTAAAGTTTGCTGTGATTGTCTCTTCTGCTGTGATTGTGCCACTATTTGAACTCCAACCTGTGAATGTATATTCATACTGTGCTGTATCTTCAAATGGCATTGCTATTACATTTGTCTTATCATTAAATGTCAATATGTTGCCGTCAGTTTCATATGTCGTTCCATATGGTACTGTCACACTATATATATTCAATGAGCCGTATTCAGCATTGTTCACTTCAATAGTCACAGTAAAGGTCTGTATTTCCTCTTCATATATTACAGTCAAATCTCCTATCACTGTATAGAAATTAGTTTCTCCTTCTCTTGTTGCTCCCATCACTTCAAATTTTGTCATTTCGTGACCAATTGTCTCATTATAGGTTATTTCTATTCTATCTCCATAGTGCAGTGTATTACTTCCTGTTAATTCTATCCCCTCACTATCTTTGATTACTACTTGGCTCGGTATCTTGTTGATTCTGTATTCTATGTATTCTTCTGTGAAACTTGCATATACGTCTTTATCTACTATTATGTTTGTTAAGTCTACTGGCTCTCCTTCCTTATCTACCCAGCCTGCAAAGGTATAGTTGTATGTCGGTGTACTATGTTTGGTTGGTATCTCTTTGTATGTACTATCTTGATTGTATGCCACTTCCTCTATCTTGTATATCGTCTCGCCTGTCTCATCATAGAACGTTATTGTATAGGTATTGATTGCTACTCCTTCTACTTCGATTACTATATCATCTTTTACTGTCAATGTATAATAGCCATTAGTATCCGCCTCTATTATCTCTCCATTCGCTTTGACTGTTATCTCACTTTCAGTATATCCTGCATTAAGATTGATTTTGAACTGGTACTCAGTATTATATTCTATATTTACTTGATTACCTTCTATTGCTTCTCCATCTATTGTAAATGCTGGACTCGTTGGAAATTTAAGTGAGTATATATTTATCTCATATTTGGCATATATCTGCATATTTTTGCTAACCTTATCATTTTCTCCATATGGTTGTGTTAAATCAGCATCTTTATAGAACCCTACAAATGTATATCCTTCTATTTGTTGAGCCTTGATATCTTTTACCAGCATACCACGTTTAACATTAGTTGTATATTCTTCTACAATATCAACATTTGTATTGATTTCAATATCAAATTTGCCATTGGCTACATACAAAACAGTCGGAACTACTATCGCTGTTGCGACTAAGATTGTTGTAGTTGTGGCGATTGTTATTTTTTTCTTTTTACTCTTCGATGAATTTTTCTTTATTTTTTCTTCTTGACTTTGCAAACTTAAATCATCTTCTCTATTATTCATTATTTCTCCTTTGTCATATTTTTAGTATTACATTGATATTTATACTAATTATAGTATACATACCCCTACAGAGTCAACTATTTTATAATGACATATATAAGATTGTAAAATATAAAATAACTAATATGTATTTTTCATGAAAGTGAAAAAACACCTACAGGTTAAAGTTTTTGCATACAAAAAAATGGGCACTCAGCCCATTTTGATTAAACCACTTTTAATTTTAATTATTTTAATAGTTCATCATTTGTCTAAATTAGCAGTTGAAGTCTTTTTTGCCACCACAACCACATCCGCAAAGGATAAGTAATATGATTATAAGTAAGCAAGGGTCAACTTTACAACCGCAATTGCATAAGATTAAAATCAAGATAATAATCCAAGTGCAATCATTGCAGCCACAGCTTGAATTGTTGCCACAATCATTGCAACAATCAGAACCGCCACCAAAGAATTTATTAAACATAATTCCTCCTATCGTATTTTAAAAAATTTTATGATATG
Source organism: uncultured Clostridia bacterium (assembly GCA_944377485.1). GTDB lineage: Bacteria > Bacillota > Clostridia > Christensenellales > UBA1242 > Onthoplasma. Next base: position 64,991 of record CALWFB010000007.1, read on the forward strand.
TACTACAAAAGTATTTGTCTTTGGTACCTAAAACTTCCTTTGTATACTACATACTATTTAGCGAAGAAGAAAAATGTTCCATATCATTAAAAAATAGTTAAATTTAAGGTCTTAATAAAATTTCATTATAACAACTAAATATATATTTTCCTCTCAAACCTTTATAACATTTAAGAAAATGACTCTAATTTTTCTCTAATCATTTGTTTTAGTTGAACAATATTTTTTCCGCTCTTTGCTCCAACATAACAAGTATCATACGGATAAGATTTTAATTTAGTTATTTCACTATCATTTAATTTATCAATCTTATTATAAACCAAAATCACTTTGTTATTATCCGTTCCAACTCGTTTTAATTCTTTTTCTACCACATCAATTTGGTCATATTTATGTGGGTCGCTTGCATCTACTACCAATACTAACACATTTGCATCAATCGTCTCTTCCAAGGTGGCGGAAAATGCATACACCAATTCATGTGGAAGATTGCTCACAAACCCTACCGTATCAATCAAGACATATTCTACTCCATTGTCCCAAACTTTTTTTGACAACACGTCGAGGGTTGCAAAAAGTCTATCATCAGCATATGTCCCAGCCTTAGTGATTGCATTCATCAGGGTTGATTTTCCAGCATTTGTATATCCAACCAATGCAACACTTTTCATTCTAGTCAAACGTTGTTTTCTTGTTGTCTGTCTATTTTTCTGAATCTCTTTAATTTCTCGCTCCAACTTTGCAATGTTCTCTTTTACTCTACGGCGGTTTATTTCGAGTTTCGTTTCACCCACTCCACGAGTACCCACTCCTCTATCTTCATTTCCCTCTCCTGGGTCTATGCTGCCAAGTCTAGGCAAACTATATTTTAGTTGAGCAAGTTCAACTTGCAATTTTCCTTCGTTTGTCTTCGCTCTGCCAGCAAAAATATCCAATATCAACATAGTCCTATCTATCACTTTAATGTCAATAATGTCGCCTAAATTTCTCAATTGAGAGCCAGACAAAGGACAATCGAATATTATAACATCTGCGCCTAGTTCTTTTGCTTCATCACGGATTTGTTCCACTTTACCCTGTCCCATATATGTTCTAGCATTAATTTCTTTTACTACAAACAAATTACATTTCACAACATCTAAATATGCAGATTTTGCTAGCAATTCCAATTCTTTCGTTCTATATTCTGCATTGTCAAGATTTAGATATGCACAAACCAAATATGCACGTTCTTTTTTGTCATTTACGTTGTTATACATACTATTCTCCTTTTAAAATAAATTTTAACAATAAAATCACAATTTCCAAAAAATTTAACGTGCATTTTTATTTCTTATATGTTTCAATTTCTATTTAATATTTTAAATTTTTTGTTAAATTGTGAGAAAATCCACTCTGCAAATCTCCCACCTAGATTGATTATATTTTACACATCAGGTTATGGCATGTCAAGAAAAAAATAAAATAATGATTTTTATTTTAAGTATTAATTATATTTTATTACCTACAATAAAAATCAAATTGAAAATAAAAAACTATTGCTTATTTTACATTTTTTTGTTAAACTGAATTTATGCGTGTATGTAATTTAGCAAGTGGAAGCAGTGGAAACTGTACATATATTGAAAGTGAAAAAACTAGAATTTTGATTGATAATGGAAAACCTTTATCTTATATTTTCAATGCGCTAAACGAACTGAAAATTGCACCTGAAACAATTTCTGCAATATTAATTACTCATGAACATAGCGACCATATAAAAGGAATTGAGAAATTTGCCCGTTCTTACAATACAAAAGTTTATGCCCACATTGAAATTAGTGAAATTATTAAGCATCAAATTCATATTCCTAGCGAGTTGTTTTATTTTTATGATACCGATTTTTATATTGAAGATTTACATATAGAACCCTTTCCTTTGCCTCACGATAGTAAGTATTGCGTAGGATATAAAATTTCAGAAAAAGATGCAGTAGTGTCAATTTGCACAGACTTAGGATATTTTAGTGACGAAACATATGAAGTTATTAAATCAAGTGCCTTAATCTATCTTGAAGCCAATTACGACCCAGAGATGCTTATGTCGTATCCAAACTATCCGCCATTTTTGAAACGCCGTATCAATGGACCAAAAGGACACCTTTCAAACATTAACTGTGCCAAAGCGATTGAACGCCTTGTTCACTCCGGCACTCGCCTAGTGGTACTATCACATATCAGTGAACATAGCAATACTGTCAACCTTGCAATCTCTACAATAGCAAATTATTTAGAGAGCAAAAATATAATACCAAATGTAAACATTCGTCTAGATATCGCCCATCATGAACATCGTGGTACGATATTCAGAATTAATCCAACAATTAACTAAACATAACAGCCCAAATTAAAGATGGGCGATATCTACTCTGGGGTCCCCACAAGACGTAGGTCGATGTGGGGATAAGGAACAAACAAGCATAAATGCAAATTATTGAGCATGGCGAAATAATTTAGAAAGGCGTAGTTTGTGACGTGCCCATCACGAGCATCGTGGTACGATATTTAGAATTAACCCAACTAATAACTAAATACAGTAATTCTTGTTAAAGATGGGCGATATCAAAATAAATTGTGAAAAAATAAAAAATATGTGAAAATTTTATAAAACTCATGTCAATTCACATATTTTTTATTTCATTAATTAAATTTTTGTCAATATTTTATAATAAATGGTTATTTGTTAAAGAATTTTTTTTTACTGTTTTATTTTCAAACACCAATTCTGAATTACAAACATTTTCTCTCAATGCTTTATCATGGCTTACCAATATTAAAGCGCCTTGAAATTCAGACAAGATTTTTTCCATAAAAATTTTATTATTGAGGTCTAAATGATTAGTTGGTTCATCTAGAATTAGCAAATTGAAATCACTCAAAATCACTTCATTCATTTTTATTCTCATACGTTCACCGAGTGATAAAGTAGATATTTTTCTACCAAAGACTTGTTTAGACATATTCATATTTGCAAGGTTTGTCAAAAATTTGGTTCTATATTCCGCACCTTGTCCACTTGCCAATTCCATGACTGTCATATTTTCATCTAAATCTAAAACATCTTGCGTTAAATATGTAGGTTTTAAAGATGGAGCTAACCAAATTGTTCCTTCATAATCTGTGTCTTTACCCAAAATCATACGAAGCAAAGTTGTTTTCCCACAACCATTTTTACCAATTAATGCAACCTTGTCTCCTGCTTCGATGGTAAAAGAGGCATCTTCAAAAAGTACATTCCCATCGAACTTTTTAGTCAAGTCTTCTGCCCTAATCAAAACTTTACTGCCAATTTTACCTGGTTCTAATTTATAATATACTTTTCCTTCTTCATATGGTCTATCTATAAAATCTTGTTTTGCCTGTTCTAATCTGCTAACTTTCGCTTGTGCCATACTTGCAAGTTTGCCTGCACTAACTTGTGCTTTTGTTTGAGCACCTTTAATTCTACTATCTGACATCATACCACCTTGACGCCTAGAATCTTTTTCTGCCTTATTTGCCCATGATTTTAAATCTTTAATTTGTCTGTCAATCTTTTTTTCTAGTGAAGCTTGTTCGGAGTAAATTTTCTTTTGCCTATCTATTTCAGCTTTTTTCTGTCTAGCATATTCATCATAGTCACCATAATAATCATTTACTTTTCCATTCTCTATTTCTACAATTCTATTGACTACACTATTCAAAAAATATCTATCATGAGACACAACAATGATTGTTCCATAGAAATCATTTAATGTATTAATCAACCATTCTACACCCGCACTATCAAGATGATTAGTTGGTTCATCTAGAAGAAGAGTATCTGGATTGAAACTAAGAATATGTGCCAACATCAATTTGGTTTTTTCTCCACCTGAAAGAGTTTTTAATCTTTTTGGTGTAAATTCAATATTGTCAGTGATATTTAATTTCTTTTTCAATTCTAAAAACTCTTTTACAAATACTGGGTCTAAACTAATTTTGTAAAAATCTTCTGTGGAATAAGACGTAATTTGTTTTAAATATCCAATAGCTGACGAACTTTTATACACAGAACCTTTATCGGTTTCTTCATCGCCTGCAATAATTTTTATCAAAGTTGATTTTCCACTCCCATTATTACCAACAATTCCAACTCTTTCACCATCATATATAGATAAATTCACATTAGAAAATAAGAGTTTATCAGCATATTGCTTTTCAATATTCTTTAATTCTAGCATTTGCGCCTCCTTGTTTAATTTATATTTAAATAAATTTACTAAAAACAAAGAAAAAGTAAGTCGCTAAATTTCTAATCCAACAAAAACAAAATGTTTTAAAACGAATTAAAAATTTATTATCGACTTACTAAAAATTGCGCACTTCAACACCTCTATAATTAATAATAAATATAAACCAATTAAGCACTTTTGTCAACTTAAAAATCAAAAAACATATAAAAATTGTGTTATATTTCAATCAATTCGAATATTTTTTGGATATTTTAATTTTTTTTTGTTTTTATTATTTAATTTCAACCTTTTATAAAAGAAAAAATAAACCAAATAAAATTTTAATTCATACTAAAATCAATTCTATAATATCCTTGACCCATTTTGCATAGCGGGCACGTTTTTGGCGCTGATTTTGCTTTAATTATTGTACCACATTCATCACATTTGAATGCGTGTTCCCCAATAGATGATTTATATAACGTATTATTCATTAAACTATCATGTAGTTTTTCAAGGGTTCGTTGATGAGTCTTTTCCACTTTTGACACCATATCAAATAAGTCTGCCACATCTTTAAATCCTTCATCACGCGCGGTGTCCGCAAAAGCTGGATATATACTATCGGCACTCATCTCTTCATTTTGAGATTCGTTTTTTAATACTTCTAATAATTCTCCACTCTTAAATGGATAGCCCGCTTTGATTTCAATATTTTGTACATTCGCCCCACCAAGTTCAGAAATCTTATTGAAAAATTGTTGTGCATGTGCCATTTCATTGTGTGCAAGTGTTCTAATCAACATGCTCATATATTGATATCCCTGCTTTTGTGCCATTTTAGCCATAAATTGATACCTAGCGCCTTCCTGACATTCGGAAGCAAAACTCCTTGCCAAATTTTCTTTTGTTTTTGATTGTTGAAAATCCATATATACCTCCAAAAGATATTTTTACCCAAAAGAAAAATTTAATACTAAAATTTATGACAGAACAAGCATTTAAAATCATAATATAAAATATTTAAAAAAATTTTATAAAATTCATTGACAAATGCATTCAAACTTGTTAATATTAAATTGCATCGTGCGGGGGATTAGCTCAGTTGGCTAGAGCACTTGCCTTGCAAGCAAGGGGTCATCGGTTCGAATCCGATATTCTCCACCACATGTGGGAGAATGGATTTATTCAACACTAAAAGTGGAAGAATAATATATTCTCACCCACAAAGAGATGTAGCTCAGCAGGTTAGAGCACCACCCTGATAAGGTGAATTTGACCACTTTGAGTACATCAACGAGAGTTGCTAAACTCGTTAAAACAAACTATATAGAGATGTAGCTCAGCCGGTTAGAGCACCACCCTGATAAGAAAAAATTTGGGGGTTGGAGACAGTGGTTCGACTCCACTCATTCCGAGAAAAATTTAATATAGGATTGTAGCTCAGTCGGTTAGAGCACCACCCTGATAAGGTGGGGGTCGGTGGTTCGAGTCCACTCAATCCTACCACTAAAACTCCGATAAATTCGGGGTTTTTATT
>CALWFB010000008.1 GCA_944377485.1 uncultured Clostridia bacterium
TGCTATTATTCTTCCACCCATACTCAACACAGGAACAAGTCTTAAAAATAATCTTATCGTTTGGGGACACGAAAACGGACTAAAAGACGCAGATTACGACCTGGTATACCTTGTTCATGAATCTCTTCACTCATATTTAGAAAAAGACGATATATCTCACGCGATTATTGAAAATATCGCGGACATTACGTTGAAAAAATATTTGAGTGGTACAGAATTTGGATATGATACTCACCCATATCTTCAATCTGTTCATGAGAAAATTTTACCTTACTGGAACGAATATTTAAGTAATATAAATATTAAACACTATAGCGAAAATTTGCTTGCTGATAACTCTTTAATTTTGAATTCTTCCACTAATAAAAATTTTAAAATCAAGAACATGAACATAAACGAATTTATCACATTTTTAAAACAACTAAATTTGGAAAATTCAACGGATTAAAAATAAACTAAAAAATTTATAAACAAAGGAGAACGAAAGATGGAAAAATTGTATATTGCGTGCGATAAGGTACAAATTCTTATATCTCAGCAAAAGTTGTTGAAGTGCGTGATTTAGGAACACAATATGAATTTTTAGCTGATGTGACAGCAGAAATCGTTTTAAACAATACTCCATCAATGACATATACATATTATCAATCAAAAATAAAACCAAATGCAAACATATCAGAAAAAAAAGTTGTGTACGTTTGCTCAGTGTGTGGATATGTCTATGAAGGTGATGAATTACCTAAGGACTACATTTGTCCATTATGTCTACATGATGCATCATATTTTGTTAAAAAAGAGATTTCAGAATAAAAAACTAAATTGTTAGCACATAGACTTAAAAAATGGCGTAATAATTCACACCATTTTTTTATTATTTAAAACATCTTAAATACAGTTTTTTTTCGTGGATGAGCATATGTTAAACTAAAACAAATTAGAAACCACCACCCATCAAATTTTTCATAATTTTCATTTTTCCGCCGTATGCCTTAGGATTTTTCATCATTTTCATCATTTCTTTACTTTGGTTAAATTGTTTGATTAAAAGATTTACATCACTAACTTCAACACCTGCACCTTTTGCAATCCTCTGACGTCTACTACCATTAATTATATCAGGATTAGCACGTTCTTTTGGGGTCATAGATTGAATTATTGCCTTATTCTTTTCCAATTTCTTTTCATCTATTTGGTCTTCAATCTGTTTTAATTTGCCGCCAATACCTGGCATCATAGATAAAACAGATTTTAATCCTCCCATCTTTTTAAGTGAATTTACTTGCTCAATATAATCATTTAGGTCAAAACTGTTTTCTTTGAATTTTCGTTCTAATTCTTTCGCCGTCTTTTCATCAACCGCTTCTTGTGCTTTATCTATTAATGTCAAAACATCGCCCATTCCTAAAATTCGAGATGCCATTCTGTCTGGATAGAAAGGTTCAATATCCGTTAATTTTTCTCCTACTCCTACAAATTTAATTGGTTTACCGATTACTGACCTTATAGAAAGAGCCGCACCACCACGTGTATCACCATCAATCTTGGTTAAAACAACACCAGTCACGTCTAGTGCATCGTTGAATGCAGTAGAAACTGAAACTGCTTCCTGTCCAATCATTGCGTCAATAACCAATAAAATTTCAGTTGGATTAATTGCTTTTTTAATTTCTTTCAATTCTTGCATCAATTTTTCGTCAATCTGCAATCTGCCCGCTGTATCAATTATAACTGTATCAAGACTAAATTTTTCAGCATATTCTATTGCTTCTTTACAAGTCTTTATAGGATTTTGTGTCCCACGTTCAAACACATCTACCTGAATAGACTTACCTAAAACTTTTAATTGGTCAATAGCTGCAGGTCTATATATATCACACGCTACAAGTAATGGTTTTTTGCCTTCTTTTTTCAATTTCAAAGCAAGTTTTCCAGACATTGTAGTCTTACCACTTCCTTGCAAACCACACATCATAATAACCGTAGGTGGTTTTGGAGAAACATTTAATTTTTGATTCTCTCCTCCCATTAGTTCTATCAAATTATCTCTAACAATTTTTATAACCTGCTGTGTAGGAGTTAAACTTTTCAAAATTTCTTCACCAACAGCAAGCTCACTTACCTTAGCTATAAATTCTTTTGCAACAGAAAAATTAACATCAGCTTCTAATAGTGCCACACGAATTTCTCGCATTGCTTCTTTTATCTCCAAAGCTGTCAACTTGCCATGTTTTGTCATTTTGCTGAATATATGATTTAATCTTTCACTTAAACTAGAAAAAAGTGCCATTAATTATCCTCCAAAACTGATATCAATTCTAATCTTGTTGCCATGTCAATTTGACTTGGAAGTTTATTCTCTATCAGTTGTTTTATTTTATCATCACGAGCAATAAAATGCAATTTATTTTCAATATTTTCTAATGAATTAATTGCGTTGTCCAAGCCATCTTTTACCGCCTGTCGACTTATCTTTAATTCTTCACTAACTTCTGATAAAGATAAATTATTATCAACATACATATTGATTATATTACTTTGTTTATCAGTTAATATATTGCCATAATATTTCACCAATATTGCTATTTTTACACGTTCATTAATATCCATTTTTAATCCTTTTTATTTGATAATTTATATATTTCTAATAAAATTAATTATATTGAACAAATTACATTAGAATTTTATCAACAAAACTAACTTTATCGAAAACTTCTAAATCATCAACCTTTTCTCCAAAACCTGTAAAAATTATAGGTACTTTTAATTCATTTATTATAGGATATACTACTCCACCTTTTGCCGTTCCATCAAGTTTTGTCAGTATTATACCATCAATATTTACACTATCTTTAAATGCTTTTACTTGTGCAATTGAATTTTGTCCAATTGAAGCATCTAACACAATTAAGTTCAATTTTTTTGCTTCTGGATACTCCCTATTCACTATATTATTAATTTTTTCTAACTCTTTCATTAAATTAGTCTTAGTATGCAATCTTCCCGCAGTATCAACGATTAAAACATCATTATTTTTTGATTTCATGCTTGTTATTGCATCAAACACAACGGCAGCAGAATCTGCACCCTCGCCTTGTTTTACAATTTTAACTTTTAATTTATCAGCCCAATTTGACAATTGCTCTGTTGCCGCAGCACGGAAAGTGTCTCCGGCGGCTAATAAAACCAATTTTTTCTTGTTTTGAAAATATTTTGTCATTTTAGCAATAGATGTGGTTTTACCAACACCATTAACACCAACTACGGTAATAATCAATGGATAAGTAAATTCTATTTTATCAGCTTCCAATCTATCAATCAAAATTTGTTTTAATTCAATTTGTGCATGTTCTGTATCTTTAATTAATTTCTTTTTGCAAATTGAGCGTAAATCATCCATGATATCTAACGCTGTTTCTACACCCATATCACTAGAAACCAAAATAGATTCTAATTCATCATAGAAATCATCATTGAGTTCAGTACGTTTGAATGTATATTTTAATTTGTCAAAAAATCTTTTAAATATTCCCATATATCTCCTTATAATAAAATATATAGTGTATATCGAAATCAATATACACTAGATATTACTATGAATTTGTATCTGCAACTTTAACTGCATCACTAAGTTTAACAGACACAATTTTGCTGACACCCTTTTCTTCCATTGTCACACCATAAAGCGAATCAGCGAGCTCCATTGTTGGTTTTCTGTGTGTGATAACAATAAACTGCGTATCATCACTAAATCTTTTTAAATACCTTGCATATCTTTCTATGTTAGCATCATCAAGAGCAGCTTCAATTTCGTCCAAAAAGCAGAATGGCATAGGTTTTAATTTTAATATTGCAAATAATATTGCAATTGCCGTCATTGTCTTCTCTCCACCACTAAGCAATGAAATCTGTTGCAAAACTTTACCTGGTGGTTGTGCAATAATTTCCACACCAGCAGTCAATGGGTCTTCACTAGGCAAAAGTTCCAATCTCGCATTACCACCACCAAAGAGTTCCTTAAATACCTTAGTGAAATTTTCTTGAATTTTGACAAATTCCGTATTGAACTTTTCTAGCATCTCAGCTGACAAATCTTTAATAATTTTAACGGCATCTTCTTCTGCTTTCTTCAAGTCTTCAATCTGAGCATTCATCTCTTCATATCTAGCACCTTCTGACTTGTATTCTTCAATAGCATTTATATTTACATATCCAAGAGCGGTTATCTGATTCTTGATTTTATTTATTCTTATCATCACATCTTTAATGTCAAAATCCTCATCTTGTGATTTAAATGGAAGACAATCATTATATGTCATTTCATATTCTTCAAAAATACGTTCTTGCATGTTTTCTATATCTAGGTCAACTTTTTGCAATCTAGATTCTTCTTGATATATCTTATTATTTAACCTTGCTATATCATTAGATAATACAGTCTTTTTGTCATCCAAATCTTTTAATTCTTTCATTAAAGTTTGTTTAAATTCATCAAATTGTGCAAGTTTGGTATTCAAATCTGCCAATGTACGTTTGATTTCATCAATTTCTGAATCATCATTTTTTGATTTGTTCATTAACATTGCTTCATCGTAAACTTTTTGTTGAGCATTCAATTCGTTTTCTACTCGCTCAATTGATTTTTTTACATTCTCTAATTCTGATGCATAACTTTCAATGTCTTTATTTAATGACCTTATTTTCTCTTCTATTGATGCAATTTTAACTTTTGATTGCATCATGTTTTCTTGGTATTCATCACGTTTTTGTTTTAATTCTTCATACGCATTTTTGCTATCATCGGTGATTTCACCAACTTTTGCTTGTGACGTTGCATATTCTAGTTCAACTTTATCAATAGAATTAATTTTGGTGTCTAAATCATTGACTATATTCTCAGCAATCTTTAATTGACTATTTAAACTAAATACGTCCTCTTCTATTGCTTCTAAATTTTGTTTTAAACTTTCTAATTTAGTATTTTTTGCATAAAATTCATTATTAAGATTTTGCAAAGAAGAACTTTCATTTTCTAACAAATCTTTTAATTTGTTTTGTGCGGAAATATAAGATTGTAATTGAGATTCATCAGATTCTAATTCTTTTGTTTTATCTTCAATGTTTTTAGCCAAATTCTTGATTTCTGTCTCTTTACTAAGCAGTGAACTATCATTACTCTTTTTGCTACCACCAGACATGCTTCCTTGCGGTGATAATACATCTCCATCTAAGGTGACAATTCTAAATGAATAATTGCTTCTTTTCGCAATCGCTACTGCATTGTCAAGATTATCACAAACTACGGTAGAACCCAACAAACTATCTATAACTGGCTTATAAATTGCATCCGTTTTTACCAATTCACTAGCAATCCCCAGACAACCCGTACTATTTAAATAGTTCCTATCATTTGATGACAAACTTCTTGGTTTTACAGCACTTATAGGTAAAAATGTTGCTCTTCCAAGTCTGGTTTCTTTTAAATAATTAATCAAAACTTTCGCATCGTTTTCATCTTTTGTGACAATATTTTGTATACTACCACCTAGTGCAATTTCTATTGCCTGCTGGAATTTAGGTTCAACTGTAATAATATTTCCAACCACACCTTTTATTGCACTATTTAATTTTGGATTGTTCTTTCCGTCTTGAAGCAAACGCTTAACTGCAAATTGATATCCTTCAAAATCAGCTTGCAAATTTGATAAAATATTTTTTCTATTAGTATCATTTGATATACTTGTTTTTAGTGCATAAATGCGAGAATTCAATTCATCAATTGACTGATTGACAGATTGCATCTTTTGATTAATTTTATTGATATTTTCAGATTTTGTATCTTGTGATTTTTTTATTGAATCCACTTCATTTTGCAATCTGGAATATTCAGATTCAACGTTTAACTTTTCCTTGTTTAATTCTGTCAACTTTTCTTTATCTTGTTCGATATTTTCACGCATTGTGTCACGTTTCGCAATATATGCTGACAAATTTGATTTTATATCTGTCAATTTTGCTAAATTATCAATCATTGCACGCTGATTTTCTTCTTTCTCACCTTCGCTTTTGGTTAATTCATCAATTAATTGCAAATATTTTTCTGACAACGACTGAGATTCAGAATATAATTTATTCAAATTTTCTTTTTCTTCATCTCTCAGTGACGTTGCTGATTGAATTAATGCCATCTTCTGATTGTAATCTAATCTATAATTTTCTAACTCATTATTCAATCTATCTAACTGCTCTTTTAAATATCTTGTTTGCTCATTTAATAATCTTGTATCTCCCTGTTTCTTTTCAAGAGCTACAGTATTATGTAATACTTGCTCGTGTAATTCACTTGCTTTTTTGTCTAATTGATTGATTTCATTTAATGATTTGTCATATTTAGCTTGTTCTGTCTGTAAACTGTTATCTAAAATATTTAAATTATCTTTATACCCTTGCAACTTTTGATTAATTTCTTCTTTTGTTTGTGCAGCATGGTCATATTGATATATATAAGCATTAATTTCTAAATTCTTTAATATATCACGATATTCTAAATATTTTTTAGCATCTTCGCTCTGTTTTTTTAATGGACCCAATCTTCGTTCAACTTCACCAATGATATCGCCTGCTCGACTTAAATTATCACGAACTCTTTCAAGACGATTTTCCGTTTCCACTTTCCTAGCTTTATATTTTGCAATTCCTGCAGCTTCTTCAAATATTGCTCGTCTCTCTTCCGGTTTTGATTGTATAATCTCTTCTACTCGTCCCTGACCAATGATTGAATATCCGTCTTTACCTATACCGCTATCATATAATAAATCACGTATATCTTTTAATCTACAAGGTTTTCTATTGATTTGATAATCACTTTCACCACTACGATAAAGTTTTCTTGTGATAACTACTTCATCATATTCAATATTAAACCATTTATTTGTATTATCAAAAACTAGTGAAACTTCACAATAACTTAATTTCTTACGTTTTTCTGTACCTGCAAAAATAACATCTTGCATTGACTTACCACGCAAAGCCTTACTAGACTGTTCGCCTAGCACCCAACGAATAGCATCGCTGACATTTGATTTTCCACAACCATTTGGACCAACAATAGCCGTAATACCACCATCAAAGTTGATATGTGTTTCGTCTGCAAAGGATTTGAACCCTGCCATTTCTATTTCTTTAAAAGTAATCATTTGGACCCCAATTATTTAATTACAAACAACCGTCAATCTTTTGTAATTCAATATGATATATTATATCAAAAAATTATGATTATTTCAAATCAAATTCAATAGTATAATAAAAAAATTACTTATATAAAGTAATCTTTTTAAATAAATTTTCCATAATTTAACAACTAAGCATTCTTATCACCAATTTCTGATAATAATTTTAATAACTTATCTTCATCAATTATTTCGATGTTTAATTCTTTTGCTTTATCTAATTTTGAACCAGCATCTAGACCTGCAATTACCAAATCCGTTTTTTTGCTCACACTTGATGTCACATTAGCTCCAAAATTTGACAATATTTTAGTTAAATCTGGTCTTGAATAAGAATTTAACCCACCTGTCAAAACTATCGTTTTATTAGTAAAATAATTTTCTTTAATATCATTATTAGGAAAATTAATTTTGACACCTAATTCTAATAATTTGTTAATATTTTGAACATTATCTTCATCTTGGAAATATTCAATAATACTATTAGCAACAATTTCGCCAACATCATCGATATTAATTAAATCTTCAAATTTTGCTGATTTTAGTTCGTCTATTGAATTAAATTTTTTGCTAAGTACAAAAGCTGTTTTGTCCCCTACATACAATATTCCTAATGAAAATATAAAATTAGACCAATCAATATGTTTGCTTTTTTCAATACTATTTAATAAATTATTAATTTTTTTATCTTTAAATCCTTCTAATCCTTCTAACATTTCAGCCGTTAAAGTAAATAATTCATAGGGATATGATATATCAAATTTCTGATATAATAAATTTAAAGTTTTTTCACTTAATCCTTCAATATTGAAAGCGTTTCTAGAAACAAATTGAGTCAATCTGTCTACTATTTGTTCATAGCAGTGTTTATGATTTACACAAAATAAATTTGCTCCAATAGTTTTAAGTTCGCTATTACAACTAGGACAATATTTAGGAGCTACTATCTCATGTGAATTTTCAGATTTCTCTGCCAAGCCCATAACTTCTGGTATAACTTCATTACTTCGTCTAACGAATACTCTGCTATTAATGCTGATTTGTTTTCTTTCAATATCTTGTGTATTATTTAGTGTTGCCCTACTAACAGTGGCACCGGATAGTTCAATTGGTTCCAGAATTGCAATAGGTGTGATTTTACCAGTTCTTCCCACTTGCCAAATGACATCTTTTAGTACAGTAGATAACTCAACAGGTTTAAATTTGTATGCTATTGCCCATTTAGGAAACTTGTTGGTATATCCAATATTTTCTCTAATCGTACTATCATTGACCTTTACCACCATACCATCAATCATGACGTCTAAATGATTTTTAATTTTATCTATTTCGTTTATTTCTTCTTCTGCTTGTTTTATATTTTTGATTATTTTAAAATAATCTCCTGTTAAAAACCCTTGACTGACAATAAGGTCATGCATATCCTTTTGTGATTTTATCTGATAATCTTCTGCATAGGAAATATCATAGCAAAAAAAATCTAATTTTCTTTTTGCCGTTTCTCTTGGGTCTAGATTTCGAACTGCTCCTGCTACTCCATTACGTGGATTTTTGAGTGGAATTTCTGCTGTTTTGTTATATTCCTCAAAAGCCTTATTAGTCATCATACATTCGCCTTGCACTATCAATTTCTTTTTAAATGGTATATCCATTGGTACACTACGAATTGTCTTGACCTGTTTTGTCACATCTTCACCAATTTTTCCATTTCCACGTGTGGTCGCAGTCACATATTTTCCATTATTATATTCTATAACAATTTTTAATCCATCGTATTTGTACTCAATGGAAAAATCTAAATCACTTTTCCCGCTTTCCTTTTGCATGTCTGAAATCCATTTACCAAGGTCTGAAAAATCTTTTACTTTATTTAAACTATACAATGGAAATTCATGTTTGCGTTTCTCAAATTTGAGCAGGACTTCATCTCCAACTCTTGATGTAGGACTATCTGGAAGCGAAAAATTAAGTTCTTTTTCCAAATCCACTAATTCGTCATACAATTTATCATATTCCGCATCTGAAATTGTAGGATTATCATAAACGTAATAATTTTTATTGTGTTTATTTACTTCCTGAGTCAACCATTTTAAACGTTCTAGTTTGTCCATTTTACCCCTTATTATAAAAAGTTCTTTAAAAAATTTTTATTAATCAACAAACTCAATAGGTGCATAGTCAAGTGATAACATCTTTTCGCCAACACCATCAAATTTGATTTTCACACAATGATTGCTTGAATTTGGCGTCACTTCCGTTATCTCTCCCAAGCCAAATTTAGGGTGATTAACTTTTGCTCCCACTTTTATTTTAGAAAAATCAATAGACTTCTTTTCTATCGTATTTTTATTAAATGTATAATTAAATGATTTGTTTTGATTAGATTCTAAATTATTCATATTTCCTCCTGTATATTTATTGTAATTATTAGAATTATTATATTTGTTATAACCGTTGTAATTATTATATGTTGTATAATTTGAATTTATTTGTCTATCAGATACAAGGTCCAATTCATAAAGAAATCTAGATTTTGCACTATATTCTCTTCTTCCATACATATATCTAGATGAACTGCTTGTGATAACTAAATTTTTCTTAGCACGAGTGATTGCAACATACATAAGCCTTCTTTCTTCTTCAATATCATCATTATCATCACGAGAAATTGGAAAGATTTTTTCTTCACAGCCAACAATATACACAGTATCAAATTCCAAACCCTTTGCACCATGAACTGTTGCAATTACGACCCCTTTACCATCATCATTATCCATTGCACTAGACAATGTGACTGATTGTAGATAATCAATTATTGTTGCATCTTGATTTGCTTCTTCGTATTCTCTGACTGAATTTACTAAGGAACCAATGTTCAAATATCTTTCGTAATCTTGTTCATTCTCTAAATCAAAAGATTTTAAAACATTGGTTTTTTCCAACATATAAGTAAAAAACTCATACATGCTCAATTTATCTATATTTTCTTGCAAATCTAAAAATAAAGTTTTTAAATCTTTCAATTTATCTTTTAGTGCAGTTGGTAAAATTTCGTTTTCATAATTCATTACAACTTCTTTTAATGGCATTTTATTTTTAGCCGAAATTTCAAGAAGTTTTTCAATACTCGTCTCTCCTATTCCTCGTTTAGGGAAATTGATAATTCTAGCAAAACTTATATCATCACTTGGATTGACAATAGCTGTTAAATATGCCAAAACACTTTTAATTTCAGCACGTTCAAAGAATTTAAAACCATTATACATAATATGTGGAATGCTATAATTTAGTAGTTTCTCTTCAAATGTTCTACTTAGCGCATTTAATCTCATTAAAATCGCCATTTCATGATAAGGAACTCCGGATTCATACATTCTAATGATTGAACGAATTACAAAATCAGCTTCATCAGATTCGCTCATCGCTTGATAATAAAAAACATCAGTTCCGTCTTCATTTTCTGTATAAAGCTTCTTTTCAAGACGATTGCGATTGTTTTTTATTATCAAATTTGCTCTATCTAAAATCTTCTTTGTGCTTCGATAATTTTGTTCTAATTTAAAAATTTTTGCATCTGGAAAATCTTTTGTAAAATTGAATATGTTATCAATGTTTGCACCTCGCCAACCATATATTGATTGGTCTTCATCTCCTACTATCAAAACATTTCTCGTCTTAGATGCTAAAAGTTTAACTATATCATATTGGATTTTATTGGTATCCTGAAATTCATCAACACTAAAATATGTATACTTGTTTTGAATGCTGTCTAAAACCTCTTGATTGGTGCTAATTAAATTATAAAAATTTATTAGCAAATCATCAAAATCCATTGCATTATTTTTGATTAATTCATTTTGATATGTTCGATAGAATCGTTCAAATTCAATAATTGTACTGTCATATTTGAATATTTTTACATATTCTTCAATACTCATATTGTCATTTTTAATTACTGAAATATTATGCTTGAATTCATCTTTAATGTTTTCATCAGAAATATTCATTTCTTTGAAAATATCTTTCATTAGTTTACTTGTGTCATTATCACTATAAATTGTAAAATTTTCTTTATAATTTGGAATAAAACTCGCATAGGCTCTAAGCATTCTAGCACAAAAACTATGAAATGTACTGACTGTCACTAATTCACCATCTGGTGCAATTTTTTCTATCCTTTCTTTCATTTCATTAGCGGCTTTATTTGTAAATGTAATTGCAAGAATTTTATGTGCAGGAACATTACATTCTGTAATTAGATATGCGATTCTATACGTCAAAAGGCGTGTCTTTCCACTTCCCGCCCCTGCACTGACAAGAACTGGACCTTCTGTACACACCACAGCATTATATTGTTCATTGTTTAGTAATGTCTTGTAATCCATAAATTAATTATACCAAATAAAAAGAAAAAACAAAATGTTTTTATCTTTAAAATAAAATTTTAATTAGTTTTTATTAAATAAAAATAAATATTTAAATCTATCCATATATTAAATCAATTCATAAGCAAACTAATGTTTAATGAAATTTTTCTAATGTTTCCTAATAAAAAACACTAGTATAAACTAGTGATTTAATAACGATTGCGTTTCATAGCACGTTTTCTAGCAGCTTTACTCTTTTCTTTACGTTTAACGCTAGGCTTTTTATATTCAATATTTTTCTTTAAATCTCCGATAATTCCATCTTTTTGACATTTACGTTTAAAACGTTTTAATGCACTTTCAGGAGATTCGTTTTCCCCGCAACGAACTGTTGTCAATCTTTTCACCACCTTTACTATAAATTCTATATTTTATAATAAACCAAAAAATGAATATTGTCAACATATTTTTGCAATTTTCTAATCAAATGTAAAAAAATTGAAACAAAATTAATTTAATCACTAATAAAATTATCTATTAATCTATTAAAATTCTTTTAATTTTTCTCCACCTAAAATATGAATATGAACATGTGATACCGCAGCATTCTCCCCTTGATTAATAAGTAATCTATATCCACCTACAAGCCCCAATTCTTCTTGTAAATGAGAAATTTTTAAAATTATCTTTCCTAGAACGCATGCGCCTTCTTCCGTCATCATTTCAATATGAGGCACATGAGTATAAGGTATTGCCACCAAATGAATTTTTGCTCTTGGATTGATATCTTTTATAATCATAAAATCATCATCTGAATATAATATGGTACTAGGCAGTTCTCCTTTTCTTATTTTACAAAATACACAATCTTCCATTATAACCTCCAAATTAATTATCAATAGTTCCTTTCATTCCAGTTTCGTATGGAGCAACTAGTTTTACATTTACTATTTGTCCTACTTCACACTTAGAATTAATATATGTGTATATATAATTATCAGTATAACCCAAAGATAAATTTTCGTCAACGACTTCTTCTATCAAAACCTTATGAATTGTATTTTTATTTTGATTATAAAAATTTTCTTTAAATTCTTTATTTAATTTTTGCAATATATGTTCTCTTCTTTTCTGTTCACATTTATTCACACTGCCATTCAATCTTGTTGCGACTGTACCAGTGCGTTCACTATATGGAAATATGTGCATAAAACTAAATTGAATTTTCTTTAAATTTCCAACTGTCGTATTAAACTCTTCTTCACTCTCACCTTTAAAGCCCACAATTATATCGGTTGAAATTGATGAAAGAGTAAAATTCTTTTTTATTTTTTCTACTATCTTTATGAAGTCCTCTATCGTATATCTTCTATTCATTCGTTTTAAGGTTTCATTACATGCAGACTGTAAACTTATATGAAAATGTGGACAAAAATTTTTTGAATTTTTAAGAATTTCTAGCATTTCATCATCTAGTACATTACATTCAAGCGATGAAATTCTAAATCGTTTATTCAATTTGTCTATCTCTTTTATAAGTGTCTTTAATCCCAATTTCTCATTAATTCTAAAATCTGAAATATTGATTCCTGTCAAAACAATTTCATTGGCAGAAGTGTTTTTTATTTCATCAATAATATCATCAACATCTCGACTTCGGCTTCTACCACGCAAATACGGAATTATGCAATAAGTACAAAAATAATTACATCCATCTTGTATTTTGATATATTGTCTTGTTCTAGTTTCTATCGGTCGAAGAGTATTAACGTATTTATCATGAATAATATCTTTTAATTCTTTATTTTTGTTTTTAATAAATTTAATAATTTCATTTTTCCCTTCATTACCTAAAATTGCAATTACATTTTTATTCTTTAAAAATTGTGCTGGATTGTTTTGTACAGCACAACCACAAACTGCAACCTTAGCATCAGGATTTAATTTGAAAATTTTGGAAAGTACTTGACGAGATTTTCTTTCTGCTGTATTCGTGACAGCGCATGTGTTTACAATATATGCATCGGCTTTAACTAATCCTTCTTTTATTTCGTATCCTTCACTTTTTAATTGATTAAGAATTGATTGACTTTCATATTCGTTAACTTTGCAACCAAGCGTAATTACACTAACTAACATTGTTTACCGCCTTTAAAGCACTCACTGCACAGACACATGCGACCTCTGCTCTGAGAATGGTATTTGATATGCTAATCGAATTTGTAAATCGAGAAAAATATTCCGCTTCTATGCTTGAAAATCCACCCTCTGGTCCAATGATTACTGCAAAACTGCCCGAAAATTTCTTAATATTTTCTTTTGAATTTTCGTATGCAAAAAAACGATTTTCATATTTTTTCATATCATCTTCTATCTGATTTTTATCAATCAATTCAATTTTCATAATATCCGCACGTTCACACTGCTTGCTGGCTTGAATTGATATCTGATTTAATTTATTCAATTTCTTTTCATCTATTGTCACAACGCTAAAATCACTCTTGAATAATTTGACAGTTTTTACATTTAATTCAGCCAAATTATCTATTGCCGTTGTCAAAGCATCGTTTTTAATCAAAGCTAAATATACTGTGATATCTATATCATCAGAAGCAATATTTTTTTTCTTATCTATAATATCAGCATAAACTTTATCCTTCGAAATATCTTTTATTACAAGTTGATAATCATATCCATCACCATTGAAACCTGTGATTTTATCTCCCACTTTACAACGTCTAACTTTTGTCAGATGAACGTGTTCTTGACCAGAAAATATGACTTTAGATTCATTTGATTCTGTAAAATAAAATCTATTATCCATTCTTCCCCTTCAATTCTTTAATTGCTTCATAGATATCATTATTAAATATATAATTGCCACTAACTAAAATGTCTGCACCCGCTTTAACACATTGTGCAGCAGTAGTTGGATTAATTCCTCCATCTACTTCAATTAAAATATCAGGATTGTGCATTCGAACGTGCTTAATTTTATCCAAAGCTGATTTATTAAATTCCTGGCCTCCCTTACCTACTTTGACGCAAAGAATGACAACCATATCTATGAGTTTAAGAAATCTATCAATTGCCTCAACTTTCGTGTCAATATCGATTGCTAGACCCGCCATTTTCTTATTTTTTTTAATTCTTTTTAAAACTTTTATTAGTTTGTCTTCATTTGAAAATGTTTCATAATGTACTGTTATAATATCAGCACCATTCTTTATGTATTTATCAACATATTTTTCTGGATTAACAATCATCAGATGTGTATCAAATAGCAAACTAGATTTTTCTTTTAACTGTTCAAGATAAGTGTAATCAATAGTTTGAGATTTAACATAATTTCCGTCCATAACATCTAAATGATACATATCTGCACCAAAATTACTGACCTTTTGCAAATAATCAATTTGGCTAGACATATTTCTACCAGCAGGTAAACTAGATGCTGAAACAACAACTTTTCGCATATATTCTCCTAATAAATTTATTATATCACAATTTTTATAAATTAAAAAATGAAAATAACATAAAGATTTTTATATTATAAAATAAAATTAATTATTTTGCAATTTTTGATAATAAATCATGCATTTCCTTTTAATGTTTTTGCTCTAAGCATTCCGCATGCACCCTCAATATCATTACCTTGACTGCGTCTTAAAGTAGCGCTAACTCCTAATTCATTCAATTTATTCACAAATGCATATGCTTCTTTTTTTGTGGTCGCCTTCAATGAGCCACCATTTGGATTAAGACAAATTACATTAATGTGGCAATTTAATCCTTTAGTTAAAACAGACAATTTTTTAACATCTTCAAAACTATCATTAGTATCTTTTATAAGACAATATTCAAATACAACTCGTCTATTATTTTTGCTGATATAATATTTCAATGCTTTTATAATCTCTTGAATTGTATATCTATTAGCTATTGGCATAATCATCTTTCTCGTTTCATCGTCTGTTGCATGAAGCGAAATACACAATGTTATATTATATTTTAATTCCGCAAATTCATAAATTTTATCAACTAATCCGCATGTAGAAAGTGAAATATTTCGCTCGCTAACATTAAAACCATTTTCATCGGTTATCAATTCTAACCATTTCACCACATTATCATAATTATCAAACGGTTCACCGCTTCCCATGAGGACAATATTAGTAAAGTTTCTATCCGTACATTTTCCATTGTCTGCATTGACAATGCTGATTGTTGACAACATTTCACCAGGAGTGAGATTTCTTATTAATCCATTTTGAGTAGAAGCACAAAACTTGCAACCCATTCTGCAACCCACTTGTGTAGACATGCATATTGTATTACCATAATTTTGTTTTAAAAATACACATTCTATTAAATTGTTGTCATGTAATTTTAATAAATATTTTTTTGTGCCATCTTTACTAATTAAAACTTTAAATATTTCAATAGGCTTTAAAATATATTCTGATTTCAAATTATCTATCATTGATTTAGGGAGATTCGTTTCATTATAATCTTTTCCTTGAATTATTGAATCAAAAATTTGTTTGGCACGAAATTTTTTATAGTCTGCCAAAATATTATACAATTCATCTAACGAATAATCGCTAAGAATTTTCAATTATATCTCCTTGTTTAAACTTATTTGAATTCATATATGATAATGCGAGCATCTTTTGTTTTCCTTCTGGCTGAATGTATATAATTTCTATCGCCTTGTCAGCAGTTGCTATGATTAAACCATTTTTGCCATCACATGCCAAAATTTCGCCAGGTTTTCCCTCCAATTCTGATATAGATGCAAATTGAACTTTATATCTCGTGCCATTGTAGATAAAATAACAATTTTCTAGTCCCCTAATCTTGTCACACAAAGATTTTGCATTTGTGTTAAAATTGATTAAATAATCTTCCTTTTTTATCATTGGATAATATGAAGCTTGTGAATTATCCTGTGGGAAATGTCTATCTTTGTAATAATCAAATTTATCCAAAAATTCGTTTATACATTCAACACCTAGTGTAGCAAGTTTGTCAAATACACTAGTAGCAGTATCAATAGCTGTAATTTCTAATTCTTTTTCAAAGTATATATCACCAGTATCCATACCAATATCTGTCTTCATTATAGTGATGCCAGTTTTGCTTTCTCCATTTATTATTGCCCACTGTATAGGAGCAGGTCCTCTATATTTTGGAAGTAAACTAGCATGTACATTAACGGTTCCATATTTTGGTATGTCTAAAATGTTTTGCTTTATTATCTGACCATAACTTGCGGTAATAAACAAATCCGGAGTATAACTATTTAATATCTCTTCCCCTTCTTTGTTTAGTTTCTCAAATTGATAAATTGGAATATTTTTTTCAATTGCCAACTTTTTTACAGCAGATAAAATTATCTTGTTATTTCTACCATTAATTCTATCAGGTTGTGAAACAATGGCAACTACATTTCTATTGGCATCTAATAATCCTTTTAAAATAGTTGCACTGAATTCATTTGTTCCAAAAAAAACTATCTTCATTATATATCTTCCTTCCCTTTTGGAGGAGTAATAATTTTATCAATATATAATATACCGTCTAAATGGTCAGTTTCATGACAAACACATACTGCCGTCCAATCTTCACATGTCAATGTAAATTTATTTCCAAATCTATCATACGCACTGACAGTCACTGTTTTTGGTCTTTTTACATATCCAAATGGTAGATTGACACTTAAACAACCTTCTTTTTTATATTGCTCTCCACTCTTTTGTGTAATGATAGGGTTGATAAATTCTATTCTCATATTGTTAATATTTAAAATAAAAACTCTCTTCAATACACCAACTTGTACTGCACTAAGACCAGAGCCTATACGGTTATCAAGAGTTTCCCACATGTCATCTAATAGTTCCCAAAGTTTTTCATCAAAAAACTTAACAGGTTTACTCTGTTTTCTAATAAAATTATCTGTATATTGAACAATTTCTCTTATTGCCATAATTTACCTCAAATTATTTGGATTGACTTCTACAAATATGGATACATCTTTTTCAATTATATCTGCAATATTATAAAAGTCTGATGTTATTTTATCATCTGGAACGAATCTAGTCAATATTTGATAACGATATTTTGTTTGAATTCTTTTTACAGGAGATGGCATCGCTTGCAAGAATATTATAGATTTCCCATATTTTGTTTTTAATTCATTCGCTTTATCAAATATTTTTTTTGTCACTTCTATTGCTTTATTATCACTTACACTTGTCACTAATATACGCAATATTGTACTAAACGGAGGAAACCCTGTTGTTTGTCGCAAATTAATTTCTTTTTCATAAAAGCCATTATAGTCATAATTCATCGCAAATCTATACACATAATGCTTTGGAGCATAAGTTTGCAATACAACATAACCATCATTCGTTTTCCTACCAGCCCGTCCTGCTACCTGCGTGACGAGTTGAAATGTACGTTCATTGGATTTGTAATCACTATTATATAAACTCACATCTGCATCTAAAATTCCAACAAATGAAACATTTGGATAGTCATGTCCTTTTGCTATCATCTGTGTACCAACCAAAATGCTAGGACTATGAGTTGAAAATTCTTCTAATATCTTTTTGTGCCCATCTTTTCTTCTTGTGGTATCATTGTCCATTCTATATATTGGAACATTTGGAAATATATTTTTTAATTCGTTAACAACTCGTTCAGTACCTAACGCTCCATATTTAATGTTTGTACTATTACAATTAGGACAATTTGTCAATGCTCTATACCTCTTGCCACAAAAATGACACTTTAATTCATTATCTTCTTTATGATAGACAAGGCTAACTTCACAGTCATCACATTTTGCACGGTAGCCACACTCACGACACATGACAAATGAAGCAAATCCTCTTCTATTTATAAATAATATTGCTTGCTTTCCACGCTTTATGCAGTCATCTAATTTTGACAACAGTTTTCTACTAAATGGCGAGGTATTTCCATCCATTACTTCATTTAACATATCAATAATTTCTATCTTTGGCATTTCCAAACCATTGATACGTTCTGGTAATTTGACTAATTTATATTCACCCTTTTCTGCCTTGTAAAAACTATCAATACTCGGTGTCGCACTACCTAAAATCAATGGACATGAATTAAATCGTGCTCTAAATATAGCAACATCATGAGTGATAAATCGTGGATTACTTTCGCTGACATACGAAGAATCATGTTCTTCATCTATTATGATTACTCCTAAATTTTCTATTGGTGCAAATACTGCTGACCGAGCACCTAACACAACATGCGCTTGTCCATTAAATATTCGCTCCCATTCATCAAAACGCTCTCCTTCACTAAGTCCACTATGTAATACGGCGACATCATTGGGAAATCTTGAATTAAATCTATCCATCATTTGTGGTGTTAAAGATATCTCAGGGACTAACATTATAGCAGTTTTATTATCCTTTATACAGTTTTCTATGATTGTCATATAAACTTCTGTTTTACCACTACCTGTCACCCCTTGAAGTAAAAAAGTTTCATTTTGGTTTTGAATAGTGTTGACCGCATTTTTTTGAGCAGGGGTTAAAATATTTTTTTGTATCTTAACATCGCTATTATCATACTGATAACGATTTTTTCTATATGCATTTTTTAGTATAATACCTTTCTCTATTAAAGTATTAACACTAACTCTTCCAAATATTTCAATCGCTTTTTGATATTTGATACTACCCTGTTCGTTCAGTGTTGCTACAAGTGCTAGTTGATTTTTTGCTCGCTTGCCTATCAGATTTATAGCAGTATCAATATCTAATAACAAAGTTAAATCATATTCAGTCATTTCATGTTGATTATCAAGTCTAACACATGAAGGAATAACTAATTTGATACAATCACTTAAACGTAAAAAAAAGTGTTTTGCTAAAAATAAACATAGTTGCAATATTTCTGGTTTAATTTTAGGAACACTTTCTAAATTTTTTATAATAGGTTTAATTTTATTTTCATCAAAGTCGGTATGTTCGCTAAGACCTATAACGTATCCTAAAACCGTTCTACCAGCGAATGGTACTTTAACACGCATACCTACTTTCGTGTCGTCCAATGCAACGTAATCAAACACTCTGTCTACTGCATCATTGGAGATGTCGACAATAACATTAGCAAACATTAATTATTTTGATTGAACTCCAATAACTTCGCCACGTGCTACTTCATTAGCAGCATAATCAATAGCCAAGTTTGCACTTCCGTTTAATAATGTAGGTATTTTATTTTCCAAATCTTTTGCTCTCGCTCCAACAATTACTGCCGCAGCATAACGACAACCTACTCTTTCAACTAATAAATCAATAGGTGGTTCAAATAACATAATTGCTCCTTTTAATATGCTTGTATTATAACATCATACATTTGTTTTGTCAAATCAAATAAAATTATTTCTTTGGTTTGTTTGCATCAATAATAGCTTTAACTTCTCTATACACTTCGTATGGATTTTTTATATATAAAAATGAAAATTTATAATTAGCGGTATTAATCATAGGACTTGCCATACTACCAAACGAAAGTGTCCCTGTGTCTTTTTTTAGCAATTTGTCTAGCCAATTAACATTGACAGTCAATGCCCCAATCGTATCATAATCTAAACCTTTATAATCAACTCCAATATAACCAGTACGTATCAAAATTCGCTTATTAGTCACAGCGAAGATTGTTTTATTATACCACAAAGCAATCAATAGTAATGTCAATGCATCAAATACGACAACAAAAACAATAAAACCAATGCTTGTTGCAATTGAAGTTTCAGTATCTAAAAATGATGCAATAATAGGAATCATAAATAAAACTGTTATGAAAATGCAGACTAAAACCGTTCCAAAATAAGTGCGAAATTTATTGGGTTTATATACCTTTAAAATCTCTTCATCTGCATCAAGAACAGGCTTAAATAATTCTAATTCTTTCATATTTACTCCTTTTATGTTTTATAACAATTATATTAAAATAATCCAATAAATATAATTTAATATTAGTTTATTGTTTCCTTAGTTTTGTTAAAGTTTTCTTAGCGGAATTTTGTTCCGCTTCACGTTTGGTTGAACCTTGTCCGAAGGCTACAAATTTCCCATCAATAAAGGCATTTGCACGAAAATTCTCTTGTCCACCTTCTGTTTGATACTTTTCGACTTTATATTCAAGTTTATATCTTAGTTCCTGAGCCAATTCTTGCAATTCAGATTTATAATCAATAGTTTTTAATCCTGTTTTTAAATTTTCTTTGATTTCAAGAGCATCTATAACAGCACTAGCAATTGATGGCATGCCGAACGATAAATACATAACACCAATCATGCTTTCTATTGTGTCTGCTAAAATCGCATCGGAAATGTCATTTCCTTTGAAACTTTTACCGAAATGAATTCTATCTTCAATTTTCAAACTCTTTGCCAATTTTGATAAATTCTCAGTGCAAACAAAACTTGCACGTATTTTGGACATTTTACCCTCAGTTTGATGATAATGTTTGTATAAATAGTCAGATACAATTGTAGATAAAACACTATCACCTAGAAATTCCACTCTTTCATTGCTCTCTATCTTTTTTTCATTAGCAAAAGAAGAATGAGTAAACGCTAATTCTTTCAACTCATCACTACATTTTTCAAATAGAGTTAAAAATCTATTCTTCATTTTTTTCAACAGCCGTTTTTACCTTTTCTATCAATTTGTTATTTGCCAAAACAAATGCTTGTTCAATAGTGCTTGCAATACTATCTGCTTTGCTATTTCCATGACATTTCAAAACAATTTTTGTCACGCCTAAAAGTGGAGCGCCTCCAACTTTTGTATAATCATACTTTTGTTTTATTCCTTTCATTTTCTTCTTCAATAGCAATGCACCCAGTTTGGTTTTAAACGAAGATGTCATAGCATCTTTTAATTCGCCAAACAAAATTTCAGCTGTACCTTCGATTGTTTTTAAACAAACATTTCCAGCAAAACCATCACTAACTACGACATCAACGTTCCCTCTTAAAACGTCACGTGCCTCAATATTGCCTACAAAGTTAAGATTGGAATTTTTTAATAATTGATAAGCCTCTTTTACAGTTTCGCTTCCTTTTTCTTCCTCTGTGCCAATATTTAAAAGTCCTATACGTGGTTTTTTAACTCCAATAGCCTTCATATATTCATTACCCATAATACCAAAATGAAGTAAATTTTCTGGTTTGCAATCAGCATTAGCACCACAATCAAGTAGCATTACTCCTCCATCATTGACAGTAGGAAGTATTGGAGCAAGTGCTGGCCTACTAATATTTGGAATTCTACCAAGTTTTAAAACAGCACCTGTCAGAGTAGCACCAGTACTGCCCGCACTCACCAATGCCATAGCATCATCATTTTGTTTTAAATAATCATATGCAACAACTATACTAGAAGTTTTTTTAGTTCTAATTGCGACAGTAGGAACATCGTCCATTGTGACAACATCAGGTGCATGAACAATCTCTAACCTATCTGACACAAATACAAGAGATTGAAGTATCTCTGTAATTTTATCTTTATCACCAACTAAAACTAGATTTAATTTTTCATTGGCTTGCAAAGCTTTTACTGCTCCTGCAACTATTTCAAAAGGTGCATAATCGCCACCAAATGCATCTACAACAATTTTCATATTCTCTCCTAATTAAATGTTATATATAAAGTTTACACTTAATTATAAAAAATGTAAAATAAATATCACTTTTAAATAAAATTTTTTGCTAAAAAATAAAATTAAAACATACTTTAAAAAAATAATTTTTTAGAAGTTTTACTATGATTTTTTTGTTAATTCATATAACTTTTGTTTGAATTTATATTTTTTTATTAAATTTTCAACATTCGAAAAAGATTTTTTTGATTTAGTTAATTTACCTCGTATCATTATGTTTTTTGGTGAATGTGCAAAATCAACAAACTCAATGACATCCACAACATAACCATATGAACGTAAAATTTCTACTCGAATTGCATCAGTCAATAGTGCAGAAAATCTTTCTTTAATCAAACCATCTTCAAACAGTATATCAAAATCTCCACCCTTTTTAATTGTCTGATTAATCTCGTGCTGACAACATGGAACAGAAAAAATATAAGGAATTTTTCGTTTGATTGCATAATCTAAAGCATAGTCTGTTGCAGTATCACAAGCATGCAAACTAATAATCATATCAATATCACCTTCAAATAATTTGTCTTTTTTTACATCATTTACAAAAAAATGTAAACCTTTATATCCATATGTTTTGGCAATATCATTACAGTTATCTACAACGTCCGACTTCAAATCATATCCAATAATATTTGCTTTTATTTTTTTTATCTCGACAAAATAATAGTACACTAAAAAGGTTAAATATGATTTTCCACAGCCAAAATCTAAAATTGTAATTTTGTCTTTCTTGATTGATTTGAATACATCATCAATAATTTCTATAAACCTATTTATCTGTTTAAATTTATCATATTTTGCTTTTACAATTTTTCCATCTTTTGTAAATATGCCTAAATCTACCAAAGCAGGTACATTATCTCCTTCATTTATTAAATATAATTTTTGTTTATTATGGCTTAAATTTATTTCTTGACTAGCTTCTTTTAATTGCACTTTTTGTTTGTATCCATTAGATTTTTTACTAAAAATAATATTTTTATCTTTTAATTCAATCAAAATTTGTTTATAGTCAAAAAATTGCAAATCTAAAATTTTATCAATTTCAACATTTTCATGATAAACTTGATTATTTTTATATTTCTCAATCTGCAACAATAATTTATCTTTAATCTTTATAGGTCGCACTATAATTTTTTTAATTTCGGCTTGGGTTTCACTGAGAATAAGTTTTGCAAAATTATCTATATGTTCTACTACTTCTCTTTTGATTACTTGTATTACATTTTCCATATTTTTTCCTTTTTATTTATTATAACTAATTGCTAACTAATTAACAAGTAAATATTGAAATAACCTTATTAGTCTAATTTATAATTAAATGTTAAATAGTGCATATTCTATACTTAACAATTTTGTATCAAAATTTATAAACAAAAAATAAGGCTTTCACCTTATTTTTTATTTACTTTCTTTTTTATCTAGATTAACAACTTGTTCTCCATCATAATAACCACAATTTTTACATACTTGGTGAGCCACTTTCTTTTCATGACAATGTGGACATTCTACCAAAGTAGGAACAGTTGCTTTCCAATTCGCACGGCGTTTATCACGTCTTGCCTTTGATACTTTTCCCTTAGGAACTGCCATAATATAACCTCCATAATAATTTCGTGCTAATATTACTTAAATTAATTTAATAAACTAAGCACACGACAAAATATGGAATAATTTTATCAAATTAAATTCTATTTGTCAATTGGTTATGGATAAGTTTTTTAAAATTTATAAAGTTAACAAATTTTTCATTAGATTTAATTATATTTATATACCTTTTAGATTCCAAATTACCGATTATTGTTTTATATATCTAGTATATATAATCATAAATATACACTATATATATTATTTTACAAGATTTGCAGTATCTAATGCAATCATATATTCTTCATCAGTTGGAACACGGTAAACTTTAACTTTGCTAGTAGGTTTTGTAATTTCAATAATTTTATCAAAAGGTTTGTGAAGTTTGATATTCTTTTCACTATCAAATTCTAAGCCTAGATATTCCATATCTTTACAGACAGCTTCTCGCACCAATTCATCTTTTTCTCCAATACCTGCTGTAAAGACAATAGCATCTACACCATTCATTGCTGCTGCGTATGCTCCAATATATTTTTTAATTGAATAAACCATAACATCAAATGCTAATTTTACAACTTTATTATCTATATTTGCCTCTATATCTCGCATATCACTATATCCAGCAATACCTAATAGACCGCTCTTTTTATTTAATAGGTCAATAGCTTCATCTACTGAACAATTCTTTATGCTCATAATGTCTTTTATTATTGCAGGGTCAATATCTCCTGAACGAGTACCCATCACAACTCCTGCAAGCGGAGTATATCCCATTGAAGTGTCGATACTCTTTCCATCTTTAATAGCACAGATACTGCTTCCACTTCCAATATGACAAGAAATAATTTTCTTACCCTTCAAATCTCCAAATATTTCTTTACATTTCAGAGCTATATATCTATGACTTGTTCCATGTGCACCATATCTTCTAATCCCATTATTTTTATAAAACTCATATGGAAGGGCATAAATATACGCTTGCTCTGGCATTGTAGAATGGAATGCAGTGTCAAAAACTCCCACGTTTTTTACATTAGGCATCAATTCTAAACACGCTTTGATACCTGACATGGCAGCTGGATTATGCAAAGGTGCAAAATGAATATAATTTTGCATATCGTCAAAAATTTCTTTTGTAATTATAATTGATTTATTGTATTTTTCTCCAAGATTTACAATTCTATGTCCGATTGCTTTTATTTCATTTAAACTTTTTATTACACCCTTATCGCTACTAGTGAGTGTATCTAAAAATAATTTAAATGCTACTTTATGATTCGGCATATCAAAATCAATAACGAACTTTTCATTTGTCTTATATTCCATAAATGATTTGTCCAAACCAATACGTTGACAGTATGCCTTGGCTAATACTTCACCACTATCTGTTTCCATTAATTGTGCTTTCAAACTACTACTTCCCGAATTTACTACTAAAACTTTCATATTCTCTCCTAAATATTGATAATCAGAATTATACCATAATTATATAAATTAACAAAATGATTTTTTAAAATTTGTCAAATCTTAATATAAATTTTTATCATTTTTCCTAATTTTAAAATAAAAAAATATCATTTTACCACGGAAAAAGTTGATATAGTAAAATGATATTAATATTTTTACCTAAACTAATAATTTTGTTATGCAAATAGTATTAATAATTTCCTCTACATTAGAACCACGGCTTAGGTCATTAACGGGCTTATTAAAATTCAGCATTATTGGACCAATCGCAGTATATCCTCCCATGCGAGCAACTAATTTGTATCCAATGTTTCCAGCATTTAAGTCAGGGAAAACAAGTACATTTGCTTCTCCTCCAACTTTACTTGTCACACCTTTCTTTATAGCCGTTGATTTATCTAATGCTGAATCAACTTGCATCTCACCATCAATTAAATAGTTTGATTTTTTGTTAGCAAGTTCTGTTGCAATTCGGACTTTGTCAACCATTTCACTCTTGGCACTTCCTTTTGTCGAATAACTTAGCATTGCCACTTTTGGTTCTAATTTTAATACCTTTTCTATAAATTCTGCACCAGATATTGCAATATCTGCCAAATTTTCACTGGTTGGATTTTCTATCAGTGACACATCAGCAAATACCTTTGGGTCTGCATTCTCTTTCACCATTAAAGTTATGCCTGTCACAATTGGCTTGTCCTTCTTTGTCTTGATTACTTGAAGAGCAGGTCTTAATGTATCTGCTGTTGACCATGTAGCACCTGCAACTACCCCATCTGCCAAACCTTCTTTTAATAACATCATTGAAAAATAATCTGCTCTTCTAACCAACTCATTGGCTTTATCCAATGTCATTCCCTTTGCTTTTCGTAATTCATATAAATCACTTGCAAATTTATTTAAATCTTTAAATTCAGCAATATCTATAATTTGACAATTTTTCGTCTTGAAACTATCATCAAATTCATCTTCTTTTCCAAAAACAATCAATTTTGAAATTTTGTTATCCAATATTGATTTGCATGCATCATACACTCGCTTATCAATATTTGCTTCGGGAACTATTATAGTTGCTTTTACTTTGCTTGCTCTCTTTTTAATCTCATCAATTATTTTCATTTTTTCTCCTAATTAATTGCTCTTTTTATTATTCGTTTTTTTAGTATCAATTTTCTGTGTTCGTTTTGATTTAACCTTAATACTTGTATCATTTTCAATTTCTAATAATTTTTTTATTTCAGATAAATATTTGCGTGTGATACTCACTCCTTTATTTATTGCCTTTTGGGCAGCTTTTTTTGAAAAGTCTAATTGACTAACATGTGGTTGAGTTATAGCCATTCGTAAACCTGCAAGTTTTGGTTTACTATTAGCAATTGTCTGAGTCATCAACGTAGAAGCATTCATAATTGTTTCTATTGTTTTCATCCTTAATTTTTCTACCTGCTTACTATATTCACCAATCACATCAACAGATAAAATTACTGCATCTGGCATGTATTTTTTAGCAACGTCTTCTGGTAAATTATTTAATAATCCGCCATCTACATAAATATGTTCTCCAACTTTAAATCTAGGAAATACTCCTGGAATCGAAATACTAGCAAGAATACTATCTTTCACTAATCCTGAATCAAAATGATGTTCTTCACCTAAATTTAATTCAGTGGCAACAGATACAAATTTTATTTTACAATCTTCATGAGTTTTATCTTTTAATTCTCTATCTAATAATCTTTTTACTTTATCAACATTTAAGACATTGTCTTTAAATAATGTAGAATACAAACTAAATGGTCCGAGATTATTGAATTTGAACGCCATATTTTCAAGTTGTTCAATAGAAAAACCAGCCGAATAAAATCCGCCAACCAATGCACCCATAGAAGTACCCACTATAATATCTGGTCTTATACCATTCTTTTCTAATACTTTAAGTACACCTATATGTGCATAGCCTTTTGAAGAACCTCCACCTAAAACTAATGCTAATTTTTTCATATCCACCCCAATATCTAATATAATTATATATGATTAAATTTTTAAAATCAAACAAAATTATTATTTTACTAATATTATTTGTATGCATTATTTTTATTTTAAATCCAGAGTTGTATTCTAAGTCATGTTTAAATGCAATTTCTGTCTGGACTTTAAAAGTATTACCAGTGCTTTTTCCCTTTTTTGTCTTTACAAGAATTATTGTTAACTTATCCGAATTCAAAACCAACAAAATGGACAAGTTCTTCAATAATATATATAGAGTACCTAAATTTGGTTTCAAAATATTTTTGTTATCAGTTATTTCTGGTTATCCTATGGGAGCTAAATTAATATGTACTTTAAACGAACAGGGCATTATTCAAAAAAAAGAAGCAGAAAAAATGATGTCATTTTGTTCTGTCAGCGGACCAATGTTTATAATTGGTACAGTTGGAGTAAATATCTTTTTGTCATACAAAGCCGGATTAATTATTTTAGTCGCAAATATTATAGCAGCATTAATTAATGGTTTAATATATAGAAAAGATAAATATGTAGAAAAAGAGGTTTCATATTCTGGGAAAAAGAATGATAATATTTTATCAAGCAGTGTATACGATGCCACGCTCTCAATATTAATGGTGTGTGCCTATATCGTAATAAGTTTTTTAATTATTGATGTTTTAATTAATTTACATGTGATAGATAATCTATCAAATGCTATCTGTACAATATTTAATTGTCCTCAAAATTTTGATACTATAAAGTCTTCCATTATCGGAATATTTGAAATCACACGAGGTATCATCGAATTAAATAATGTAAATATCAGTTTAACATTAAAAACAATAATTGCTAGTGGTTTAATTGGATTTGGCGGTATCAGTATATTATTACAATCCTTATCTTTTTTGAACCAATTAAATATTTCAACAAAAACTATTGTAAAACAAAAAACAACACAAGCATTATTATGTTTAATAATTACAATTCCTTTGGCAATAATTTTTATCTAGTAAATTATTTGACTTTATTTTATTTTTTATATAAAATTAAAATAATAGAGGTATTATATGAAGTTCAAAAAACTTGAATATCAACATAAAGACATTCCATTTTTAAAAAAAGACACTATATATAGAATGATATTTATGTGCTTATTTTTTATTATATTTATTTGGCAACTGATTTCTATGTTTACAAATTATTTCAATGATACCTTATCTACTTTAATGTTAGTAATCAGTGTTTGTGTATTGCTTACTTCTCTAACTCTTACCCTAACAGGATTGTTTTATGCATTTAAAAACATCAATATTATGAATCAAATCAGGCATACAGGGAAAGCGGTTAGAACAATTAGTGTAATATCCAACAATAAGAAAGGAAGTTTTTTGAAAATATTTAATATATTATCAAAATTTATTGCTTTTGTTATGCTCATCGTACTGGTTTGTGGAGTCACTTACTCTGTATTAGAAATTATATATTATTCTTCTATAACATTCTATATGCCGATATTAATCCTATTTGCAATCAGCGGATTCAATAGTGTGTATCATATTAAAATTGAAATGGCAACAATACAAAATGTCCAAGAATACAATGCACTATATTAAAAATAGAAATTTACAAAAAAACACATGAATTCATGTGTTTTTTGTTTTTTATTTAAAAGATTTATTATTAATAACTTTTAACTAACTTTTGTATAAACTGTATATTCTCCATCAATAGATTTTGTGAAGTTTACACTATTTTCAAGATAGCTATTTGAGCTCTCTCCAATACAACTGGTCAACACTCTAACAACTGTTGCATCTTGTAATAAATAGCCACATTGATTATATCCAGTGCCAGCATTTTTATAGGCATAATTGCTCTCTATCGTCACACTTGTCAAATTACAGCCAGAGAATGCATAACTTCCTATGCTGGTGACACTATCTGGTATTGTTATGCTTGTCAGTCCTGTACAGTAAGAGAATGCAGAATATCCTATGCTGGTCAATCTTTCTGGAAGTGTTATACTGGTGAGTCTGCTACAGCCTCTGAATGCATAATCTCCTATGCTGGTGACACTCTCTGGGATTGTGATGCTTGTCAGCCCTGTACAGTTTCTAAATGCAGAATATCCTATGCTGGTGACACTCTCTGGTATTGTTATGCTTGTCAGTCCTTCACAGTCAGAGAATGCATAACTTCCTATGCTGGTCACTTGACTACCTATTGTCACTTTTGTGAGACTTTTACATCCTTGGAATACACCAGTCTTGATTGTCGTTGCAGAATCAAAATTAACTTCTGTCACAAGTTTATCATCATTCACAAATAGATTGGCTCCATTAGATAATGGATTAGCACTAGAACCACCAAATGATATATCTATCCATTCTTCTATTGTTCCTTCGTAATATACATTCGCTAAGTTGTCGCATCCATAGAATGCAGAATCTCCTATGCTGGTGACACTATCTGGTATTGTGATGCTTGTCAGTCCTGTACAGCCATAGAATGCAGAACTTCCTATGCGTGTGACGCTCTCTTGCATTGTTATGCTTGTCAGCTCTGTACAGTTTCTAAATGCAGAACTTCCTATGCTTGTGACGCTCTCTGGAATTGTGATGCTAGTGAGTCCTGTACAGCCATAGAATGCATATTCTCCTATGCTGGTCACTTGACTACCTATTGTCACTTTTGTGAGACTAATACATCCATAAAATACATAAGCATTAATCGTTGTTGCTGTATCTATATTGATTTCTGTCACCAATTCATCGCCATTTACATATAGATTGGCTCCTTTATTTAATGGATTAGCAGTGGAATCACTAAAGGATATTGCTACCCATTCATCTATCATGCCCTCATAATATACATCTGTTAATTTAGAACACATTCTAAATGCATTAGTTCCAATATATTCCACACTTTTTGGTATTGAAACAGTAATAATATTGTCTCCATTAAATATAGAAGAATATAAAAATCTACAATTTTCATCAATGATAACATCTGTTAAGGTTGTATCTTCCATGCCCATCAGTAATAAAAATGGATTGATATCATTCCCTAAATATTTTAAACCATCTTTTACATTATATTCTAAGTTATTATTAGGACGAAATAAATCTTCTCCTATACTAATTAAACTATTAGGTAGGTTTATTTCTGTCAGCTCATCCAATGCCCTAAATGCACAATCTCCAATTTCAATACATTTGCTATTTTCATCAAATTTAATAGACAAAATTTTAGGTCTAGTTGATGACCATGAATTTGATGCATACGGATTAAATAAATATGCTGGTATTCTTTCAACACTAGCACCTATATTTACTACTATACCAGAAGCATCTCTGCCAGCATTATCAAATATATTATTTCCGAGCATAGAAGGTGTTAAATCTAGAACACTAATGGCATTGTAATTTATTTCTATTAATCCAGTACAATCTTTAAATGCATTATCCCTTATTGAAACAAGTGATTCTGGAAGTGTTATGCTAGTTAGACTTTCACATCCACTAAATGAACCTATCCCAATATCAATAATTTTATTAGGAATATTTATATTAATTAAATTAGTACAGTCACTGAATGCATAATCTCCTATCATCACGATTGAATCTGGTAATACTACGGATGTTAAATTCGTTTGTCCTTCAAATGCTCTCGGTCCAATAGATACAACTTGATAATCAATACCTTCCACAACATTTCCGCTTTCATCTAGTGAATATGTAGCTGGTATTTCTATTTCTGTTTCTGTACCTAAATAAGAGATAAGAACGCCATTTCTAATCTCAAAATCTAAATTTATAGCTTTTTCTTCACTGTATTCTATTAATATGTTATCAATTACTTGATACATATTTGTTTCGCCAATTCTTTTCGCTCCACTTACTGAAAAACTGTTTGTCACGTATCCAGGACTCGCTTTATATGTTATCTCTACTATATCTCCATAGTGCAGTGTATTACTTCCTGTTAATTCTATCCCTTCACTGTTCTTTATTACTACTTGGCTCGGTATCTTGTTTATTCTGTATTCTATGTATTCTTCTGTGAAACTTGCATATACATCTTTATCTACTATTATGTTTGTTAAGTCTACTGGCTTTCCTTCCTTATCTACCCAGCCTGCAAAGGTATAGTTGTATGTCGGTGTACTATGTTTGGTTGGTATCTCTTTGTATGTACTATCTTGATTGTATGCCACTTCCTCTATCTTGTATATCGTCTCGCCTGTCTCATCATAGAACGTTATTGTATAGGTATTGATTGCTACTCCTTCTACTTCGATTATTATATCATCTTTTACTGTCAATGTGTAATAGCCATTGCTATCTGCCTTAATTATCTCCCCATTCGCTTTGACTGTTATCTCACTTTCAGTATATCCTGCATTTAAGTTGATTTTAAACTGATACTCAGTATTATATTCTATATTTACTTGATTACCTTCGATTGCTTCTCCCTCTATTGTAAATGCGGGACTTGTTGGAAATTTGAGTGAGTATATATTTATTTCATACTTAGCATATATCTGCATGTCTCCACGCACTCGGTCATTCTCTCCATATGGTTGTGTCAATTTCGCATCTTTATAAAATCCTACAAATGTATATCCTTCTATCTGTTGTGCAGTTAGATTACGTATATATACACCTCTCTTTACATTTATTGTATATTCTTCTACTATATCCGTATTCGTTAAAACATTAACATCAAATTTCCTTCGTGACAAATAAAGAACAGTTGGCACTGCGATTGCTGTCGCTATTAAAACTGTTGCAGTAGTCGCTACTGCTATCTTCTTCCTTTTATTGCTCTTTGGTGTATTTTTCTTTATTTTTTCTTCTTGACTTTGTAAAGTTAAATCATCTTTTGATGATTTTACTGTCTCTTTTTCATGCTTTATGTTTTTACTATTCACTTTCTTTATATCATTAGAATTCTTTAAACTTGAATTTGATTTTAGTTCAATATTATTTGTTTCCAATGAATTATTATTTTTACTGCTATCATTCTTAGAATTAGGTAAAGTTGATGATTTTTTTGAAATATTTTTCCCCTTCTCGTTGTTCATTTATTCTCCTTTATCTTAGTTTTAGTATTAAACTATTATTTATACTATTGCAATAGTACACTCTATCATAAATAAAAGTCAACTATTTCAATATGCCATATAAAATTTTATAAATTTTTTATATTAAACATAATTTTTTATATAAACATTTAAAATAAAAGAAAAACAAATAATAAAGCTATATAATTAGATTTTATACTTTATTTTAATTATCAATAATTCTGCTATAAATATACTCATAGACGTTCGCAGCTAGTTCACGCCAACGCTTGCATGCAACAGTTGCATTATGTCTAGTATCCGTCTTTAATTTTAATGAAAATATTGAATCTGTCGTTAAAGGTTCTAGGATTTTCAAATCAACTGTATAACTACCATCTTCATTTTTATAAGATTTGGCCACGTACTCCTGATTGCGCTTAAATTGCATTTTGTTCTCTTGTGCAAAATGTGAAATATTATCCCTAAGGCTAGCAGGAATACGAGTATAAAATTGCGACAAACATTCTCTACCTGCAACCGTAATATAATATCTATTTTCATCGCTGTCTGTATTTGGTTTGTACACAAACTTAGAAGATATCAATTGTGATAACAAATCTTTACAATCCATCCAATTAACCCAATTGTTTTGACTAGAACAAATTTCCAAAATAGAATTTTCCGTAAGAGGAATTTCCATTTTGTCTAAAACATATAACAATATCAATTTATTTACAGTATTATCAGGTACAAAATCCATAATTTATCCTTCGTTGGTATAATTATACAATATTATTTATAAAATTACAACTTTTTAAAAGAGGTTAAATTCCTTGCTAATGAATTTTAATTTTGATATAATTAATTTAGGAGAATGTATGAATAATCAAAGTATTCACGAATTAATTCCATTTAACACAGCTTGTGATGAATTTATTTTAGGTAAATATATATTAGCCGATATCAAAATCGCTTCCATCTTAAAAATAATAGCTGATGATGAAAAACTCAAAAACATAATTTCATCTTGCATAGATGATTATGATTTTAATGCAGCCTTTTCTATTGCATCAAAAGAAAATGATAAAGGATTTGTTTTAACTCTTCCTACTAATGAAAAAGAAATTATAGCTTTTGTTTACAATTTGCTTTATAGATTTGACAATAAAGTATATGATTTTTATGATTTTATTGCTAGATATTATAAGATTGAAGGTGAACATAATGGAAAAGAATTCTACAATTTTGCCAATGCAATTATAATACCTTTTAAGAATGCAATTAACGATATATATTCTAAACGACATGTTATAGTCGATACTGATGATTATCAAACGAACTATTATAACAAAATAAAAACATGTGTTCGTATGATTATGAAAAATATTGACAATTATAAACTAAAAATGAATGAGAAAGAAGAATTTACAATGCTTCTTAATTCTCTTTTTATCGCCAGTGAGAAAAATGATAAAAAATTAGTTTATTCTCTTATGATTGGTCTTGATTATTTTACAAAAGTAAACAAAAAATCACGCTCTGCATATCTTTCTCTGGAAGAATGCTTTGCTTAAAAAACACCACAATTTGTGGTGTTTTTTTATTATATTTATTTTAATTTGCATATCTAATATTAAATTTTATCAGATTAACTTTATTGAATTTTGTTAAACAATTTTTTCCCAATAGTGAAGAGTAAACTTATGACAATAATTGCCAAGACCACATTAAGCATAAACATCAATCCCATATACAATACAATTCCCATAGATAAAATCTGTGTGCTAAACAAGAAATATATTATCATTGGCAAAAATGATAAAACTAAATTGACTATCATTGTTATCAACATGCTGCCACCCTGTTTTACCGCTTGTGTTTCACTACTCCATTTTAATCTAGGCATTTTTAGATTCATTAACATACCAAACGAAACATATAAAATCAAACTTATTATATAGTAGAAGAACAACAAAACACATACACCTATTTCAAACGGATTTATAATCCACAATATAATTTGAGCAATTAATAAAAATGGGAATACTAATAATAGATTAAATGAAATCTTTGATAATATTATGGTTGAATATTTTATAGGCAAACTTTTTAAATTGAATAGTTTACTACCCTCCATTGAAATTGAAACAGCAGTTGTTGGCACCATTCCTATACTGAGTGTCAATAACGACATGGTTATTACGGCATATATATTTAACGAAAGCCCACTTACACCTTTCATACCAGAACCTATCACTATTGCTACAATAATTAATAATATTGGACCAATAATACCATTCATTAAATAAACTGGACTAGATACAAATGTTTTTGCTTCTTTTTTCAATAATGTAGAAAATATAGTAGTTTTTTTGTAATAAATTTTACCTTTGCGTTTCGATTTTATACTAATATTTAATGCAGAATTAATCTTTTTATAACTAATAGAAACTACTAATATACTAATAATTGCAAAAAGCAAACTTATCCCCACAAAAGCTAAAAACCACAATAAACTAACATTAATAACAGAGTTATACAAAAAATATATTTGTGGCAAAATTATTTTGATTGCTAATGGAATATCCCCAACAAATGCATCAGTAAAACTTGTGGTGTCAGCCGAGAATATAAAAACATATAATAGAATCAAAAACAAGATAGTCAATATACTTCTCATTATATTTTTATTTTTCATTTTACTAGAAATAATGTTGATTACCCATGCCAACAAACTACCAATCAATTGTGTAAATGCGGGAAGCAAAATCAAACCAAAAACTGCAATAACAATCGCTAAGGCACTGATTTGTTCAAAATAAAAATATACTACAAATGTAGGAATGCCAATCATAGCATTGTAAATAAATGACATCATATATGAACTTAAATACTTTGCTGTCACAACACTTGTAGTCTTAATTGGAAGAGATTGCAAAATTTCATAATCCTTGGATTTATAAAAATAACCCTGAGTATCAAATGCTGTCATCATAATAACCATAATTGTAGACATTAATAAACCAATTAAAATTATACTTGACGCACTACCATACAATTGCATTTGAGCAATTGCCATATTATATAACGAATATCCTAAACATAAGGCTATAAATATAAAAAGAAAAATAAAATATAGCACATTTTTAACAATGCTACGTTTATTTGTGCTATTAAATGAATTGCTAAGGCTTTCCTTAAAATAAATCTTAGTTAAATTAATTGTGTTCTTCATTCTCTAACTCCAAGAATATATCTTCAAGACTGCTCATGCCTTTGACATTTTCCATTGTATCATGAACGATTAATTTACCTTGTTTAATGATTGCTACATGCGAACAAATTTTTTCTGCTACGTCCAATACATGAGTTGAATAAAAAATTGTTGCACCATTATCTGCAAGCTCTTGTAAAATCATTTTGAATTGATGACTGCTAATCGGGTCCAAACCAACAAAAGGTTCGTCAAGCAATAATAATTTAGGTTTATGAATTAAAGCTGATACCAATGCAATTTTTTGTTTCATTCCATGACTATATGAAGAAATCGGTTCTGTTAAATCTTTATATATCTCTAATCTGTTAGCAAATTCTTCAATGTTTTTCTTCCTTTCTTCAACACTTAAACCAAACACATCTGCAATGAAATTCAAATATTCAATTCCTTTCAAATGTTCATACAAATCAGGATTGTCTGGTAAATACGCCAACTGCATTTTCGCTTTCATAGGTTCATGCTGAATATCTATATCATTAATTGAAATTTTACCGTTATCAAAACCCATTATTCCTGCAATTGCTTTAAGGGTAGTAGTCTTACCTGCTCCATTGTGCCCAATGAATGCACAAATCTGACCATCTTCAACTGTCAAATTTAAATCATCAACAGCAATTTTATCTCCATATTTTTTTGTCAAATGCTCTATTTTTAACATTTTATCTCCTTATCTCCTAGTATCATTCTAACAAAAAATTAATTGTAAATCAATTATTTTATATATAACTACTAAATTTTTTTAATATTTTTTACTAAATATATTTCAAATTTATAAAACAAATATATTTCACATCAAATTATTAAATAAAGGCATTTTTTAATAATAATATTTTGAAAACAAATTTTAAATTTAAAAAAATACCTATAAAATAGGCATTTCAATGGTGCCGGTGGTCGGGGTCGAACCGACACGGGCGGTTAAGCCCCCAGGATTTTAAGTCCTGTGCGTCTGCCATTTCGCCACACCGGCATAGTTTGATTAATTTGATGGCTTGTCTTTTTTATCATCAATCATAATTGTAATAAATAATGATTGGAGGCACCAACCAGATTCGAACTGGTGATGAGGGTTTTGCAGACCCGAGCCTTACCACTTGGCGATGGTGCCACATAGACTATATTATTATATATGAAAAAAAAGAAAATTGCAACATATTTTATGAAAGTTTTTCATTTTTGTTAAAAATAAAATAAGTCTAGCAGAAACTAAACTTATTTTTGATTAATTTTACATATAGTGATTATATTTTGATTTACTTATTTCATTACTTTATAGAATGAATTTTCTCCTTTATATTCAAATAATCGTCATAATTTCCTTGGAAAGTATACAATTTATGATTATAAATTTCTATAATTTTATTTGCAATTTTATTGATAAAATATCTATCGTGACTGACAAATATCAATGTTCCTTTAAATTTTGATAAAGTGTCTTCCAACACCTCTCTAGTTTCAATATCAATGTGATTAGTAGGTTCATCAAGGATTAATAAATTAATTTCTTTTTGTAGCATAATTGCTAATTTTAATCGCAATTTTTCTCCACCAGACAGCACACCCACCCTTTTTAATACATCTTTTTTGAGAAATTGAAAATTGTAGAGTACACTTCGTGCGACAACTTCATCAAGCCCAGTCTCCGATATAAAATGTTCAAGCAAACTCTGTTTCCTATCCTCAAATTCAATAATTTGTGAAAGATAAGCAACCTTTTGATTTGAGCCAACGAAAATAGAAGAATTTGAATTAGAAATTATTTCATTTATTAATGTTGACTTGCCTGTACCATTATCCCCAATAATTGCTACTTTTTCGCCATTTAAAATCAGGCAATTCGAATCAGCTAATAGTCGCTTATTTCCCGCATAGAGCGTCAAATTTTTTATCTTTACAACTTCGTTCGAACCTCGACCAAATGATTTGAAATTTATAGGATATTCTGTTTTTTCTTTTGGTTTTTCTATGGCATTTTCTCTTAACCTATCCAAATTAGATTGAATAGCTTTTGCACGTCTAAAAAATGTAGGATTATCTGCCATTTTACCCCATTCTTTGAGCCTCTTTATTGCCTTTTCCATCTCATCAAATTTTCGCTGTTGTACTTTGTAAATTTGAAATTCTTTTACTTCCTCATTTTCTTTCTGAATTACAAAATCAGTATAATTTCCATAGTATATTTTAGTTTTTCCAGCTTCCAATTCAATCACTTTTTGAATTGTTTTGTCCAAGAAAAATCTATCGTGTGACACAATAATCACAGAACCTTTGTATTCTCTTATATATTTTTCTAACCATTCAATGCGACTAATATCTAAATGATTAGTCGGTTCATCAAGCAACAATAATTCAGGTTTTGAAAGTAATATTTTAGCCAAATTTATAAGTGTACGTTCTCCACCCGAAAGTGTAGAAAATTCTCTATTTAAAAGATTTCTATCAATATCTAATCCATTTAACACAATATCTAATTGAATATCTTTATCATAACCTCCTAGTCTTGTAAATTTTTCTAAAAGATTACTATATTTTTCAATAACTGAATTTAGTTCATAGGAATCTGTAATGCTAGACATTTTACTCTCATAATTCTTCAATGCTGATTCAATTTGATTAAGGTCTTCAAATGCAGAATATAATATATCTCTGCATGTTCCTGATTTGCTATCAGCAACATCTCCTTGTTCTAAATATTCAACTTTAAAATCTTTTTTTATACTGATGGTTCCACTATCCTGTTTTTCAATGTGTGCTATTAGTTTTAATAATGTTGACTTCCCTGTACCATTATTTCCAACTAAACCTATTTTTTCTCCTTCATTTATTGAAAAGGATATTTCGTTTAATATATTTCCAAATCCAAATGATTTACTAACTTTATTAACATCTAAAATAATCATAATCTACCTCTTAAAATAAATTTTTGAAGTACAGAATGATATAAAAAATCATACCATACAATCATCGTAAAAAATTATGTTGCATTTATCTCAGTGCAACATTAAACTAATCTTCAACG
Organism: uncultured Clostridia bacterium; assembly: GCA_944377485.1. Lineage (GTDB taxonomy): Bacteria > Bacillota > Clostridia > Christensenellales > UBA1242 > Onthoplasma. Next base: position 38,733 of record CALWFB010000008.1, read on the forward strand.
TATGCTAGTATAGTATGATACCTCATATTATGATAATATTACATTAAAAATAAAAAGTCAATATTTTTTAATTTTAAAAATAAAATTTATATAAAAATGGTGTAAACATAGATTATAACTATATTTTTTAACAACTAATGAATAGTAAAGAGTCTTTTATTCTAGTAAAAAATAAAAATGACTAGGTTTACCACCACAAAATGTAGTACCTAGTCATCTTAAAATCACAAAATATTGTGTTTATGGAGCGGAAGACGAGATTCGAACTCGCGACATTTGCCTTGGCAAGGCAACGCTCTACCACTGAGCCACTCCCGCATAATCATTCAAAATATTAAGATATTGCAATTATTAAATTTAATTAATCGCATTGCCTCGGCAACACTCTTCCTGTCGCCTACGCTCCACTCGCTACGCTAAAACAGCAAACTATTGCTGTTTCTTAACACTGCTCCCCACTGAGCCACTCCCGCATAACTATAAAATTAAATATCTAAATGGTATATTATAAATATATTCAAACGGATTAATATTGTTAAAAGAAAATACAATCGTTTGAATTGGTGGGAGATATAGGACTCGAACCTATGACCCTCTGCTTGTAAGGCAGGTACTCTACCAACTGCGCTAATCTCCCATACATAAGCGATTGCAATATAAATATATCATAAAGAAAATATTATGTCAACAATTTTTTATTAAAATTTTAAAATAAATAAAATAAAAAAGAGGAGATAATCCCCTTTTTTAGATTTAATTTTTGTTTGAAATAGAAATTATTTACCACAACTTTTTGAACTGGCAGATTTGCTTCCAGTTGCCTTTGTAGAACTACTTCTACTTCCACATGATTTTGTACTACAAGATTTTGTAGATGCACTTTTTGTAGAAGCTTTTGAAGAACTACTTGTGTGGCTAGCACTACTACTATCTGATGAAACACTAGAAACATCAGTAGCTGACTTCATTTCTTTCTTCTTTTTACCAAACATAATTAAACTCCTTTTATGTAGTTGCCTACAACCTTAGTATGAGCAAATTTTTTAAAAAAATACATATTTTAACAAATTTAGACAAAAGAAAAAATACCCATATAATGGGTATAAATTTAATAAATTACACTATATATCCTATTCAACAGAGATAATATAATAATAGACTGGCTGTCCACCATATACCATAGAGATATCAACTTCTGGATATTTTTCTTCCAATTTTGATTGAAGATTAGATGAATCTTCTTCTGTTATACCTTCTCCATAGAACAATGTTATATTACTAGAATCTGATGTAATAATTTTATCAATAAGGTCTATTGTCGTATCCAAAACATCTTTTCCTGTTGTTAAAACAGAATGCTCATCTAGTCCCATGATGTCGCCAACTTTAACCTCTAAGCCATCAACATTAGTTGTTCTAACAGCATAAGTGACCGAACCAGATTTTACATTAGCGATAGCATCCAACATATTAGATTTGTTTTCTTCGACTGATGCATTAGGGTCAAATGCAAGTATTGCACTAACACCCTCTGGTATACTTCTAGTCGGTATAATTATTAAATTTTTATCTGTAATATCATTTGCTTGTTCTGCTGACATAATAATATTTTTGTTATTTGGGAAAACAAATATGTTTTTTGCATTAACCTTATCAGCGGCAGTGGCAATATCATTAGCACTAGGATTCATAGTCTGTCCACCACTGATGATATAATCTACATCGATATCTTTAAATACATTGCTTAAACCTTCTCCTGCGGCGACTGATATCATACCAAATTCTTTATCTGGAACCTTCTCTTGTTGTTTTCTAAGTTGACGATTTTGCTCTAACATATTCTCGATTTTCACGCCATTTAATTCACCTAATTGAAGTGCATATCCCAATGCTCTATTAGGCTCATTAGTATGAACGTGTACTTTAATCAACTGCAAATCACCAATACACAACACGCAATCGCCTATCTCCATTAAACGAGAACGCAAGGTATTAATATCTGCATCAGTAGTCTTCTCATAGATATTGATTACAAAAAATTCTGTACAATACGCAAATTTAATATCTGCCAACGATTGATAATTAACATGTATATCTTCGCTCGTCACATCTTTTTCTACATTATCAACGAACTGAACATCAGCCATCTCACCAGTAAGGGCTTTGTAGAATCCACTGAATATAAATACTAAACCTCTACCACCGGCATCTACTACTCCCGCCTTTTTTAATACAGGCAACATATCAGGGGTCATCTGTAATGTTGTTTCGCCATGACTTATAATCTCATTAAGAAAATCTTCAAAACTTTTAGCTGACTTGGCAGCTTGTTTAGCCTTTTCTGCCATAGCTTTGATGATAGTTAAAATAGTGCCTTCTTTTGGAACAGTCACTGCTTTATATGCCATATCCGAACCATTTTGCATCGCTTTTGCAAAATCTTTCAAAGTAATTTCGGTTTCATTTGACATCAATACAGAGCATATCCCTTTGATAATTTGTGAGGTAATAACACCACTATTACCTCGTGCACCTTTCAAAGCACCACGATTGAATGCCACACAAATAGACTCAATCGTGTTAGATTCGCACGCATTCATCTCGCTAACTGCGCTTTTTAAAGTTAAACTCATATTTGTTCCAGTGTCACCATCAGGCACTGGGAACACATTTAAAGCATCAATATTTTTCTTATTTTCTTCCACTAACGAAAAAGCATTTAGAAACATCTTTCTTAACGTAGAACCGTTAATAGTCTTACCCATAATTATTAAACTCCTATACTCTAACGTCTACAATATGTACTATAACATTTTTCACAATCATACCCGCAAAACGTTCTACTGAGTATTTTACACTCTGTCTAATAGACTCAGAAACGGCGGACGCAGACACACCACAATGGCGCATAATTACGTAGACGTCAATATTCATACTATCATTTTCAAGAGTGGTGACTACCACACCTTTGTGAGCGGTGGTCAAAGCATTACCTTTGAAAAAACTTCGCTCTGATACCAAACCAACTACACCCACACATTCCATAACGGAAACAGCTGCAACCTTACTGATTGCACGTTTGCTAATACTAATCTTGCCAAATGAGTTAAAGGTGGTTAGTTTCATTTCACTCTCCGAAAACATTATATAATATTATTATGAATTAATCAAACATTTTTACTTATTTTTTTAAAAATACTTGCTTTTTCCATAAATTTATGATAATATACATACGTTTTAGAGAAAATCAATCGGAGGTAAACTTATGAAGGTATGTGAAGTATGTGGAAAAGGTAGCACATCTGGCAACAACGTTAGTCATAGTATGCGTCACACAAAGAGAACATTTGAAGCCAACATTCAAAAAGTTGATGTAGAAATAGATGGTAAAAAAGGTAAGAAAAATGTATGTGCTCGTTGCCTAAAAACAATGAAAAAAGAAAGTAAATAATTTTTATTAGTTAATTCAAGCGGTAGTTATCAAAACTATCGCTTTTTTATTTAATAAATTGTATTCTTTTAAAATATTGACTAATAAAAATCTAATACTTATTTAACAAAAGAAATTTTAGCATCATATATTATTGTATGAAAATATATTGTTGGAAAGCTCCTAAATTATTGTGTCCTATTCTAAAATTAATTTTTAGAAAAAACATATTTTATTTAGGTAAATAAAAAAATATGCAATATGTCTATTGCATACTTTTAGTCTAATCACCTAGTTTCTTTTTGAAATTATTTGTTTTGGGATAAGCTTTTTCTGATATTGAATTTTGCAAATCCTTTATCAATTTTATTGTGTTTTTATCAATATCTTTTGGCATTTCACCTTTTAACGTCACAATTAAATCTCCCGTACCAAATCCTTTTAAGTATTTAATTCCCTTACCTTTTAAAGTGTATTTTGTATTAGATTGAGTTAAAGGTGCTACGTCTATCGTCTGTTTTCCTTTCAAAGTTGGAATCTCTACCTTCCCTCCTAGCATTAATGTAGTAATTGGAGCATATACATCTACATACAAATCAAAGCCTTTTCTCACTAACAATGAATGTGGTTGAACAGTAATTGAAATTCTAAGGTCGCCAGGGATTCCATTAGGACTAGCTGTTTGATTGCCTTGCCCTTCTATCCTTAATGTTTGCTCATTGTCTATTCCTGCTGGAATTTTTACTTTAATTTTAGCAGTGACAGTTTTTAAACCAGTACCACGACAATCTGGACATTTATTTTTTACAATTTTACCTTTACCACCGCAATTCCTACATGTACCAACAGTTCTAGTCATACCAAACAATGTTTGTTGAGTATACGTCACACGACCAGTTCCATTACATTCTGAACATGTCACATAATCACTATCCGTTTTTGCACCCGTTCCATGACAACTATCACAGCGCTCTTTCCTGGTGACCGTCACTTCTTTTTCGCACCCAAATGCTGCCTCTGCAAATGATATAACAAGATTAATATTGATATCTTCGCCTTCTTCTCGCACTTGTTGAGAACGAGCACGACCACCGAAATTAGAGAAAATATTGAAAATATCCTCGAATCCACCAAAGCCTTCACTAGAATCAAAGCCTGAAAAACCTTGCCCACCGCCAAAGCCTTGTGGACCATCTGCACTTCCAAATTGGTCATAATTGGCACGCTTTTGCTTATCACTAAGCACAGAGTATGCTTCGTTAATTTCTTTAAATTTCTCAGCCGCTTCCGGAGTTTTATTCAAGTCGGGGTGATATTTTTTAGCAAGTTGCCTATATGCAGACTTGATTTCATCATCACTCGCCGACTTATTTACTCCTAGTGTCGCATAATAATCTTTATTCGCCATAATTACCTTTCATTTATAAAACAATTTTTACCGAAATTTTTTGTATACACAGTCTTAAAATCTTTTAGTTTGATTCCATAACTTGAGTGAGACCCAATCATGTCATAATAAAACCTCGGAACTAATCCAGCATCAAATAGTTGGAAACCGATAGCAAGGACACAAGCATCATAGTCTGCACCTATTATATGCACTTCTTTATCGGTAGATGCTTTGTAGATAGACAATATTTTATTCAATGTACTCTTAGGCAAAGCGTACGAGGTCTTATTTACTTCAATGTGACTGACATCTTTGGGAAGTAAAATTTTCGTGGATTCATCTGTTGTCATGTAATCATATTGCAACACATCAAAATAATTCGGATTCTTACTCTTTTTATTTTGAAATTTTGTTGCAAAAACATATTCATAATCATGAAAATTAATTTTATTGATATTATCGTAGATATGCTTGTTAGATTCTGTTTTGAACCCCGCTTGCATATCTACAACTATCAATACTTTTGCTCGATTATTCAACTACCACCTCTGGGTCGCCATCATCTTTTTTGTCATTTGATTGTGCGTTGTTGTTTGGCTCTGTTTGTGCTTGACTGCTCATATTTTGATACATCTTTGTAAATACTGTGTTTGATACATTAGTCAAAGCTTCTTGTGCTTTCTTGATTTCGTCAAGATTTTCACTTGTCAAATGTTTCTTAGCTTCTTCAACTGCATCAGTGAGTGATTTTTTATCCTCTTCGCTAAGTTTATCAGCACTATCTTTCATGACCTTTTCAATATTTAAGCACATTCCATCAAGGTTATTTCTAGCATCAATCACTTCACGTTTTTTCTTATCTTCTTCTGCAAATTGCTCTGCCTCTTTCACTGCCTTGTTGATTTCATCTTCACTTAAATTTGTTGAAGCAGTAATTGTAATTTTTTGTTCTTTATTTGTTCCTAAATCTTTCGCGCTGACATTAACTATACCATTAGCATCAATATCGAAAGTCACTTCAATTTGTGGAACTCCTCTTGGAGCTGGTGGAATGCCTGTAAGTTGGAATCTACCTAATGATTTGTTCTGAGCAGCGAATTCACGTTCACCTTGCAATACATTGATTTCAACTCCTGGTTGATTATCTTGTGCTGTACTGAATATTTGACTCTTCTTGGTTGGAATTGTAGTATTTCTTGGAATAAGTTTTGTACATACTCCGCCAAGAGTTTCAATACCAAGAGACAAAGGAGTCACATCAAGAAGCAATACATCTTTCACTTCACCACCTAATACTCCTGCTTGAATCGCTGCACCGATTGCTACACATTCGTCTGGGTTTATACCCTTGAATGGAGTGACAGGAATTTCTTTTGCAAGTGCATCAACTACGCATGGAACACGAGTCGAACCACCAACTAATACTACATTAGAGATTTCAGATTTGTTAAGACCTGCATCTTTTAATGCATTCCTAGTACAAACCAAAGTTTGTTCAACCAAATCTGCTATCATACTTTCGAATTTAGCACGAGTTAGATTATATTCCAAATGTTTTGGACCAGTTGCATCTGCTGTGATGAATGGCAAACTGATTGTAGTTTGAGCAAGTGTACTAAGTTCTATTTTTGCCTTTTCTGCTGCTTCTTTTAATCTTTGCATAGCTAATTTATCAGTAGATAAATCAATTCCATTTTCCTTTTTGAATTCTTCAATCAGTAAATTCATTATTCTATTATCAAAATCATCTCCGCCAAGACGAGTATTACCATTAGTAGAAAGTACTTCAAATACTCCATCACCGATTTCAAGGATTGATACATCGAATGTACCGCCACCAAGGTCGTATACTAAAATCTTTTGATTCTTTCTATCTTGTTTGTCTAGTCCATAAGCTAATGCTGCCGCAGTTGGTTCATTGATGATACGCAAAACTTCAAGTCCAGCAATCTTACCTGCATTTTTTGTAGCCTGACGTTGACTGTCATTAAAATATGCTGGCACAGTAATCACCGCCTGAGTGACTGGACCTCCCAAGTAAGCTTCTGCATCTTGTTTCAATTTAGATAAAATCATAGCACTGATTTCTTCTGGGCTATAAGCTTTACCATCAATATTTACTTTATAATCCGTACCCATCTCACGTTTGATTGAGATGACTGTTCTATCAGGATTGGCGATTGCTTGACGTTTTGCCACCTGACCGACTAATCTTTCTCCGTCTTTGAAGCCTACCACACTAGGTGTAGTTCTTCCGCCTTCGCTATTAGGAATGACGGTAGGTTGACCACCTTCCATAACAGCAACACAACTGTTTGTTGTACCTAAGTCTATACCAATAATTTTTCCCATAATTTAATTCTCCTTATTAAATAAAATTTATTTTAAAATGTTGAGCCATTGTTTAATATTTTGATTTTGTTCTACTTTATTGCTTGCCCTGCCGTGTCCAGGATATAATTCTCTATAATCTAATTTATCAAGTTTTAAAAGACTATTTAACATATCCTTTTCGTTAGAATCAATAAAATCAGTCCTACCAATCGCAACAGAGAACAATGTATCGCCACTAAATAATTTATCGTCAATTAGATAACAGACACTATCTAGTGAATGTCCGGGGGTATATAGACATTTCACTATTATTCCATCAATGTTGACAGTTTCATTATCTTTCAAGACATTGATTTTGCTAATCTTGTAAACTTTCGGACTAATCATTATACTGACATTAAGTTTTGGTTCTTTTGCTGTTTTGTCAGCATAAATTGAAGCATATATTGGAATGTTTTCTTGATTATATTCTTCAATATATTTTATATGGTCAAAGTGAGCATGTGTCAAGAATATTGCCTTGATAGGTTTATTGATAAATTTTTTTATTTCAGATATTGGCACTCCTGCATCAACTAAAATACAGCAATGATTATTTTCAACCACATAGGTATTTTGATTTAACTCACCTTCTTTCCATTTGACCTTCAATGTATGAACGTTCATTATTTTTTGACCACCACCTGAGCATATCGTATTACTTTGCCTTTATAGGTGAATCCACGATATGCAACTTTTGTAATCATTCCTGACTCAACATCTGCACTGTCATCTGTATCAATTGCTTGATGTAATTCTGGATTAAACTTACCTGTTGCATCAATCTCTTCAACTCCCATCTTATTCAACGTGTCCAAAATTCCTTTTTCAATGAATTTTATACCCATAAGTGTATTTTTGTCAGTAATCATATCAGTAGCCATTTTGAAGCTGTCCAAAGCTGGAATGAATTGTTCAATCGCATCTATAAAGCCGTCTTGTCTAGCATCTGAAAGAGCGGTTTGCATACGTTTTCGATAATTGTCAAATTCTGCCTGAACTCTCAATAAATCACTTAGATAGTCCTTTTTCTCCTCATGTTTATTTTCACATTGGCAATTTTCACTACACTTTTCTTCCGAGCAACATTTACATTCATCGTCACAATCACAATCTTCATTGCACTCACAATCGTCATTACAGTTGCAATCATCACATTTGCACTCTTTTTTGCAATGACAATTGGAATCACATTCGCAATTCTCTTTCTCTAAATCTGTACTTTCCTCATTGCTATTATCAGAAAACACGTCTTCACTGCTTTGGTATTCTGTTTCTAAATTCTCTTCTGATTCTTTATTGTTTTTTTTCACTCGCTACCTCCTTTTTGGTTGTCGATTTGATTTACAATGAATTTTAAAGCAGCCGCCACGTTTGCATAGTCTATACGTTTAGGACCAACGAGCGCAAGACTAGCAATTGGTACTCCATTGATAACAATAGGAGCACTCATCATCATTCCGCCTTTTAATTTGGATTGCTCTTTTTCATCTCCAATTGTAAAATTCAAATCGTTAGTTTCAGTTTTAATTACATCTATTACATTATCTTCATTAGATAAAAACTCAAATACACTTTTGGCATCATCATATTCATTTTTATTCAATCCATCTAATAATTTAGTAGGATTTTCATTAGACACATCGCATTTTGTTTTGATTACACTTATTAACGCGTCTGCAACACTATCAATAAGGTTTTTGAATTGAATAATTTGAGCACCTGCTTTGAAACATACATCATTAATATTATCAATTAAATATTTTATTGTTTGCCCTTTAAAATGCTTGGTCAAATAGTCACTTGCTTCAATGCATGAATTTCTATCTATATTTGGGTCTAACGACATATTATCATCAATTATTCCTGCATTAGTTTCAACCAATAGCAACGCATCTTTTTGTATTAATGGAATAATTTGAATATTTTCAATTGTTAGATTTTGAAGTCCATGTTGAACCAAAACCGTTGGACAATTTGTTGCTCTACTTAACCTCTTTGCAAGTGTAGATAATGTGCTAATTAAGCTAACTGAGCGATTTTCATACGAACTGAGTACATTTTTAATTGATTCATAATTCAATTTATCATTGCTAAGTATAGTGTTCACATATTCCTTATATGCAAGACTTGTTGGTACACGTCCACCAGACGTATGCAACTGTTTAAAATAGCCCATACTCTCCAATGCATTTAATTCGTTTCTCAGCGTTGCCGAACTGATGTCTTTAAAATGATTATTCAGTCCACCACTCGTAATTGGTTGTGCTGTTTTGATAAAATCATCGACTGCAACTAAAACTATTTCATGTTTCCTTTTGTTCTTTTCATCTATTTTCACAATTCTACCTCATTTACAATCTACGCCTCCAAAGTTTAGCACTCTATATTATTGACTGCTAACTCTATTTTATGCACATTGCTAATAAATGTCAACTAAAATTGCCAACTTTTTTAAAATTTTTTAATTTTTTATAAAACAAGATAAAATATTAGATAAGCATTTAAAAAGGAATATCTCTATGACTAACATTAATATAAATAATTAGTAAATAAAAGCATACTAAAAATATATAGTATATTATTATAAAGTAAAAAATATAATCTAGTAAAGATTATAAATTTTAATTATTTAAATTTTTATTTTCTTCTTCCAAATCAAACTCTTTTTGCAAACGCTTAATTTCTCTTCTTGTGCTTAGTTTTAACATTTTCATATCTTCTGTACTAATATTTAATTTTTTTATAACATTTAGCATGATATTACAATTAACTAACTCATTTAAGAACTGTAAATCTTGTTTGCAAAGTTTTACCAAAAAATTGACATTATTATAATAATCAACTGGTAAATCCTTGTAATGAATATGATATTTAATAATACATTTGATTATGAATGCATCTAATGTTTTAGCATTAAGGTAATCCATTGTTAATTCTTTGCTGATTGTATCGTAATCATCTCTAAGGCTAAGTATTGCCCTAATGTGAACTAATATGTCTTTTTGTACTGCTTGAATTCCGTCTTTTACTTTCATTAAAAACTCCTTATCGGTAGATTTTATCACTTATTAAAAAATTGTCAACAAGTTTTAGTATTATATTTTTAATAAAATAAAAAAATCCTTAATTAAAAGGATTTTATATTAATTCTACAATAATCGAATTTGATACAGCAAAATAATCATCTTTTATTTTTAAATAATTATCTTTTATTTCTATCATTCCTAATTCTGTCATCTTTTTAATTGCTTCCGCTCTAGTACGCAATATGTCTTCATTAAAATCTTTTTTGAACTTATCTAAATCTAACCCCTTTTGAGTCCTCAAAGATAACATTATTCGTTCTATTCTATGTTCTTCATTAGAAACATATTCTTTACTATAAACTGCACTTTTACCTTCATTCATAGCATCAATATATGTGTCTAATCTTTTTGTATTATAGTATCTATATCCATCTATATAACTATGAGCTGCAACCCCAAGACCAAGATAAGAAGATTCATCGTCCCAATATTTTAAATTGTGCTTACATTCAAAACCTGGTTTTGCATAGTTCGAAACTTCATACCTACAATAACCGGCTTTTGTTAATGTTTTATTGATTTTATTATATATATCTACCATATCCTCATCTTTCACTGGTGAGATTTTACCTTTTTTAAGTTTACTATAAAGCATTGTATGCTTTTCAATTTGTAAAGTATATGTAGAAATATGTTTAACATTTTGTTTCATTAAATAATTGATTGTCTGCATTACAGAACTCTTTGTTTGCCCCGGCAATCCAATCATAACATCGCTATTAACATTTGGGAATTCACTATTTTTTAATAATTTAAATGTTTCATCTATATTCTCCATACTCTGAATTCTGCCATGCTCTCTTAACAATTTTTCATCTAAACATTGCACTCCTACACTAATGCGATTAACTCCTGCTTGGACGTATTCAAAATATTTTTCTTTCGTAAAAGATGATGGATTAACTTCTATTGTGAATTCGGTTTTATCAAGAAAATGAAAACTGCTATAAATTTTTCTCGCAAGACTAGCAATATAACCCTCATAAACAATACTAGGTGTACCGCCACCTATAAAAATTGAATCAAAAGTTCTATCATAAAAATTTCGTTTGACCATATCTATCTCTGTGAAAAGAGCATCGAGATAAAGTTGTTGTGCCTTATAATCCATAGAGTATGATACAAAATCACAATAATCACATTTCCTGCCACAAAACGGAATATGGATATATAAACCCATAGGTTTACTTTCATCAACTGCCATAATTCACCCCTAAAATTATTAATATTATAACCTATATGAAAAATTTTTCCTAATAATTTGTCAAATTTTTTTATTAATCGTCAAGTTTTAGAATGCTGACAAATGCCTCACTCGGTAAATCAACACTTCCCAAACGTCTCATACGTTTTTTACCCTCTTTTTGTTTTTCCAATAATTTTCGTTTTCTTGTCACATCTCCACCATAACATTTAGCGAGAACATCTTTACGCATCGCTGAGATTGTTTCTCTCGCAATTACCTTACCACCAATTACTGCTTGAATAGGAATTTCAAATAAATGTCTAGGAATAACTGTTTTCAATCTTTCACATAAGGCTCTACCTCGTTGATAAGCTTTGTCTTTATGCACAATAATCGAAAGAGCGTCACAAATTTCACCATTTAGCAAAATATCTAGTTTTACTAACTGACTATCTTGATATCCTGACAATTCATAATCCATACTAGCATATCCTTTGCTGATAGACTTTATCTTGTCAAAAAAATCATATACAATCTCATTTAATGGCATAGTATATATTAATTTTGTCCTATTTGCGTCAATATATTGCATATCATGATAGATGCCTCGCCTGTCAGCACACAAATCCATAATACCGCCCAAATAATCTTTTGGAGTAATAATTTCCATTTTGACCACAGGTTCTTCCATCTTTGAGACATTTGCCATTGGAGGCATCTCGGTAGGATTTGTCACATCATAGACATTGCCCTTATTGTCGTATACTTTATATTCTACACTTGGTGCAGTTGTTATTATATCAAGATTGAATTCTCTTTCTAATCTTTCAGTAATTATTTCCATGTGCAAAAGACCTAAAAATCCACACCTGAATCCATGACCCAGTGCAAGAGATGTCTCTTTGGTAAAATGTAAACTAGCATCATTAAGTTTTAATTTTTCCAACGCATCACTTAATTCTTGGTATTTATCTCCATCGAGTGGGAAAACTCCACAGAATACTACACTTGTTGCTTCTTTATAGCCATCTAATGGTTTGTCAATAGGGTTTGATTTTAATGTAATTGTATCTCCCACTTTGGTATCTGATACATTTTTTATTGATGCAGCAATATATCCAACATCTCCGGCAGATAAATAATCTGTTGCTACAGCCTGCGGAGTAAATATTCCTACTTCTGTGACCATAAATGATTTGTTGGTCTGCATAAACAATATTTCATCACCCGCTTTCACTTTTCCATCGAAAATTCTAACCAAACTCACAGCACCTTTATATGAATCGTAATAACTGTCAAATATTAAAGCTTTTAGCGCTGCTTTTTCATTTCCCTTAGGTGAAGGAATATTTTTGATGACTGATTTCAAAACGGATTCTATATTCAATCCAGTCTTAGCACTTATTTCACATGCTTCATCACAAGGAATGCCAATAATGTCTTCAATTTCTTTTTTGGTTCCACTTATATCAGCACTTGGTAAATCAACCTTATTAATAACAGGTATTATTTCTAAATTAGCATCAAGTGCTAAATAAACATTTGCCAAAGTTTGTGCCTGCACTCCCTGTGTCGCATCTACAACCAAAATAGCACCTTCACAGGCGGTAAGTGAACGGCTCACTTCATACGAAAAATCGACATGCCCAGGCGTGTCAATTAAATTCAATGTATAATCAACTCCATCTAACGTATATTTCATACACGCAGGAGTCAATTTTATTGTAATCCCACGTTCACGTTCAATGTCCATACTATCTAACATTTGCTCTGACATATCACGTTTAGCAACTGTGTTGGTATATTCCATCAATCTATCAGCTAGTGTACTTTTCCCATGGTCAATATGTGCAACTATACAAAAATTTCGTATCTTTTCTTGTCTATCCATAAGTAAATTATACAATAATTTTAGATTATTGTCAAAGGTAATCTCAATTATTAAATCAAATTAAATTAAGGAATAACAATTGTGTTTGACCACTTGGCAATATCTTCTAAATAATCTATTTTATCATTATTTATGCAAATGAATTGTGTAGTCCAAAATGCATCTGTTCCTTTATTCACTATTGTATAATAATAAAAGGTTTCTCCTTCTGCATAATATGTATAATCAAAAATTTCTATATTCTCATCATAATTATCATTATAATAGTTAACTAAAATACCCCTATCATATAGAGTATCGATTAGCATAGAAGCATATTGATCAGTTGTCATCACGTAAGGATTATATCATGCATCTGAAACAACTCCAAAATCCTCTCGTACAACTGAAACCACTACATTCAAACTCTCTAAATACAAATCAGAGTTTTCGATATCTGTATATGATTCATAAAATGTTGAATTAAGAGTAATTTCATATCCATGAACTGATGTAAATTTTTCATCCTTTACTTCTCCGCCAAAACAACCTGACATCAATATAATTGTCAACAACAAAATTGATAATAATAAAAATCTTGATTTATATAAATTTAACTTTTTAATATTTTTAATATAACATCTTATGAATACTAAGTCAAACAAAATCACAATTACAAACGTAGTTAATTTATTTAATATCATCTCATTTTGGTTAATAATAGTACATTTAATAAATTGGTCAAGATAGACATTTTCTTTATATTAGAAAAATTAACACAAATCAAGACGTATAAAATTTTAATATTACAAAATGTGATTGTACAAACAAAATTCGATTGATTTCGACATATATACTAACGGAGAGTAAATATGGTTTATGAAACAATCGGACAGTTTATGTCTAAACTTATGTTTTTCCATGGATATGTCAACGAATATAATGGTTTTCCAAAACCATTGAGCAAAGAAGATGAAGAAAAATATGTTAAACTTATGATTGAAGGTGACAAAAAAGCACGTGAAAAATTAATTAATCACAATATGCGTCTAGTTGCGCATGTCGCAAAAAAATTTAATGGAGCAACTGAAGCGGATGATTTAATCTCTGTTGGTTCAATAGGTCTAATGAAGGCAATAGATTCTTACCGACCAGAAAAAGGTTCTTCCCTATCAACCTACGCCAGTAGATGTATTGAAAATGAGATACTCATGCTTTTAAGAGCAAATAAAAAACATAAAGTATGTATAAGCATAGATGAAACCATAGGTTATGATAAAGACGGAAGTGAATTGACTGTTAAAGATATAATTCCACAAAAAGAAGAATTAGACCCAGATACAATAGTAGAAAAACGTGTTTTACTAGAAGAAATAAAAGAAGTTATGCGTTTTCGCCTGAGTGAAAGAGAATATAATGTAATATCTCTAAGATACGGATTAAATGATGGAATTGAACATACTCAACAAGAAGTCGCTAACTCTATGAATATTAGTAGAAGCTACATATCAAGAATCGAAAGCAAGGCATTATCTATTTTAAAAGAAGAATTTCAAGAATACGGCGATATTTTTCACATGTAATTTAATAAACAAAAAACCTAAGGTCATTAAATTTATTTCCTTAGGTTTATTTATATTTATTATTATATCATAATTAACATATAAAGTAAAGTAAATTTATATGATTTTTTTATTGTTTATAAAATTTTTAAAAATTTCTTTAATATATTACTATTTTTTTGATTTTGAATAAAAAAATGGAGAATGATTAACATTCTCCACCATCCAAAAGGATGAAAGCATTTAGGTGGCAGTTTGGTCTATAAGCCGAGTTCTGTATTTGACGGTCATCAATCTAATTTATAAATTGCTTTATAAATTTAGCGGTATTTTTAATATTCTGGCGAGCAACCATAACGAATATTTTAACCTTGCTTCGGGTGGGGTTTACATGGACCAAAGTTGTCGCCAACTTTGCGGTGAGCTCTTGCCTCGCCTTTTCATCCTTACTAACCACTCAGGGGTATAGCGGTTATTTTCTGTTGCACTTTCCTTCTAGTTGCCTAGACTTGCCGTTAGCAAGCACCCTGCTCTGTGAAGCTCGGACTTTCCTCAAATTGAGCATTATACCCAACTTGCGACCATCTGACCAAGCTGACACTATCATTATAACATCAAAAAACAATTTGTCAATACCCATTTTTAAATTTTTTTTAGAGTTTGACACTAATGTATATAAACCTTTCTATAATTATAAATTAATGTCTGATTGTTTAATTTTATATAAAATATATCAAAAAGTCTTTTTTTTCAGAGTAATTTTATCAAATCCAATATTAAAATATCATTATAAGTCAAATGTTAAAAAACTTTTTAGCGTTTTCATCAGTGATTTTTATAAGTTCATCTGCATCTATGCCCCGCAATTCTGCCACGAATTTTGCAGTATTAAATACATATTTTGGCTCATTTCGCTTGCCTCTATTTGGTTCAGGTGTCAAATATGGCGCATCTGTCTCAAAAAACATGCTCTCTAATGGAATGTTTTTTGCCACATCTTTTGTTTTTATTGAATTTTTATATGTGACATTACCTGTAAATGAAATTTTTACGCCTAATTTTATCAATTCTCTTGCAAACTCTAAACTGCCACTATAACAATGCATTACAACTCCAACTTCAAGAGGGGAATATTTTTTCAATATTTCTAAAACGTCTTGATATGCGTCTCTACAATGTATAATTATTGGCAAACGATATTTAATTGCTAAATTTATTTGACTGGTGAATACTTCTATCTGCTTTGCTCTATTCAATTTATTATGAAAATAATCTAATCCTATTTCACCTATTGCCACTAATTTATCTGATTTTGTGATTATTAAATCTTCCAATTCTGTCTCATCATAACTATTACAATCATCTGGATGCACTCCAATTGTGTAATATATATTGTCATTAATTTCAGCAATTTGTTTAGCCTTTATACTTGACGGATAATCCGCACTGACACAAATTATTGAATCTCCACCCGACACAAAAAAACTATTGATAACATTTTCCAAGTCATTATCAAATTGGCTATCATTTAGATGGCAATGTGTATCAATCATAAAAACTCTTTAACTTAATTAAAATAACTTTTACCTGAATATAAAGCAGTAAAATATTTTAAGTATCATTACCTACATCATCATTGTTAATTGTTGATTTTTCTTCTTTTTGATTCAATGAATCTGTATTATTACTATTATCTATATTTGATAATTCATTAGGATTATTAATAACTTGCGTTTGTTCGTTTTGATTCTTTTTCTTATTTATAATACCTTTCAGCATCTTCAATAATTCTGTCTTATTTTCTTTACCTGTAAATAATTTTACTATATTGTGTCTATGAGCATACATAACTAATATTAAAATCATACTGATAAAGATATAATTGACCCAGTTGGCGGGATTCGTCAAACATATTTCAACGATAGACATAACTATGACAAATCCAATAGTAAAGATTGAAGCATATTTTATGAAAATCATACCGATAATCATTACTACGAATACAATCAATGCCACCCACCAATTAGCTACTAAGAATACACCAATAGAGGTAGCAATACCTTTACCACCTTTAAACTTGAAGACAACTGGAAATACATGTCCTAACACGACAGAAAATCCTGCAACATATAGAGCAATTTCCGGATTACAATCAATATAACCAAAAGTCAAATATGCCACCAAACAAGGAATCAATCCTTTCAGCATATCTAAAACAAAAGTCATTATACCAGGCCAAAAACCAAATGTCCGCCATACATTCAAAGTGCCAGGATTCCCACTACCTGACTTTGTCACATCTCCGTGCTTTATTTTTGACACAACCCTAGCACCACTTATATTACCGATAAAATAACTAACAATTCCTAAAATAATATAATACAAATATTGCATATTCTCTCTCTTTAATTTTTTCCATAATAACATCTAAACAAAAATAAATCAAATAATTTAATAAAAATATTGATTTCTAACAAAATTTTCTTTTATTTATAAAAGTTTTTGATTTTAATAATAAAAATATATCATACTTTGTCCAATTTTTAATTTATATCAATCTATTGCTAGACCTATTGACTTTTAGAATAAAATCGGATAAATTAAAATTTAGATTTAATTAATCTCAATAAAGAATTACTTTGGTTTTGTTGTACAAGATATGAACGAAAGGTTTGAATTGTAATTCTTTTTTTATTGCATTATTTTGAGAAAGTTATTAAATTTATTTTTGTTTTAATATTGACAATATCTATATATATGATAAAATATCATCATAATACAAAAGGATAAATTATGGATAAAAAATTAAATTATGATGAACCAATTAAAAATTTTACGGATGAAGAAATATCAAAATTTATAAATGACAAGTTAAAATTGATTGTTGGACAAATTATGCATTTTGATGACAATATTCAAATTGTTTGTTATTCAAAATTAGACCAAATTAATGTGGTTTTAAAAGATTATACAGCTTTTGCTATGATTAATCGTTCACCATTGACAAAAGACGATATGTCTTTTATGAACGAAATCCCACAAAGATGGCAAGGTTTTATTTTCGCAAAACTCGGAAAACCTTATTTAAAAGCATTGCAAGATTATAATAATAACAAAGAGCAAAGTCTATCAATAAATAATTAATTTGGAGATAAAATGAAAAATTTAGAAGAATATAAACCAACAATGACTTTTAATATCAAAGATTTAAAAGATGACAAACTACATGAATTTGTAAATGAAAAACTAAAATCTAACATTCAAAGTATATTGAGAGATGAAAATAAAAATTGCATCTTAATTACAATAAAAAATAAAAAACGTCAATCTTTTACTATAAAAATCGAAGGTTCAAAATATGATTATAGAATTTCTTACATTGAACCAAAATATGAATTTTTAAGTGAAGAAAATCGCATTCTTAGACGTCACTGGTTCATGTATTTAAATCAGTTGTATGGAGAAGATTATAACAAACACATTTTTAGATTTCTAGATATGATGCATAAAAGAGGACAAAGAAAACAATCTCTTTCAAAAACAAAAGATGAAGTAATTGACCATAATCTTGATAGTATTACTTCATCAAATTTAAATTAATCGTCAAATTCAGATTTGTTTTATTAAAAGTTAGTTTTTATAATTAATAAAAGCGATATATTAATTATCGCTTTTATTTTTAAACTGGATTTTAACCGGAGTTCCTTTGAAATCAAATGCTCTTCTTAAACTATTTTCAAGATATCTTATATATGAATTCTCTACTAAACTAGCATCATTACAATAGATATTAAATGTAGGTGGGCATACTGCAACCTGCTTTCCAAAAATAATTTTCAAACGTTTTCCATTTTTGCTAGGAGGTTCTGTCACAGTAATTGCGTTGGTTAATACATTATTAAATAATGCCATAGGAATCTCTCTTTTTGCATTATTCAAAACCATATCTACCGTCTCCATTATTTTTCCAATCCTTTGCCCTGTCTCACATGACACAAAGAGAACAACATAATATTTCATAAATGCTAAATCATCATTTAATTGCTTTTCGAACTCTTTTCTTGATTTTTCTGCGTTCTCAACCAAGTCCCATTTATTGATAACAATAACGCTTGGCTTACCTTGTTCATGTATGAGCCCTGCTATTTTGACATCTTGTTCTGTAATCCCTTGACTCGCATCAATCACCAATACAGCCACATCACATCTCTCTATTGCATTGAGACTTCTTATTACACTATATCTCTCTATACTGCCCTGCTCGATTTTTGATTTTCTTCTAAGTCCTGCGGTATCAATCAAACAATAGTCTTTATTATTCCATTTAAAAGGAGAATCAATTGCATCTCTTGTTGTGCCAGCCACCGAGCTAACAACAACTCTATCTTCACCTAATAACTTATTAGTTATACTTGATTTCCCTGCATTAGGTTTACCAACTAATGCAATTTTAATATCATTATCTTCCTCAGTTGGATTAAGTTTTTTTAAATATTTAACAATTTCATCTAGCAAGTCGCCTATGCCCTTACTTTGCTCGGCAGATATAGGAATAGGTTCTCCCAATCCCAATTCATAAAATTCATATGTCTTTTCTCTTTCGAAATTGTCTAATTTATTTACCGCCACAATTTTTGGTGCTTTTGCTCTCCTTAAATGATTTGCCACCTCCATATCGCTTGCAGTTAAGCCCTCTTTGCCATCAACAAAGAAAACTATAACATCAGCAAGGTCAATTGCAAGATTTGCTTGTTCAATAATTCGTTTATTAATTTCATCTTCTTTATTGAAATCTAATCCGCCTGTATCAACTATTTGAAAAGAATAACCACACCATTCTGCATTTGCAAAAATTCTATCCCTAGTCACCCCAGGAATGTCTTCAACTATACTAATTTTGCTTCCTGCAACTTTATTAAAAAACGTTGATTTTCCAACATTTGGTTTCCCAACTATCGCCACTAATGGTTTTTTCATAACTCACCTACTAAATATTTTGTTCAGTATAACAAAAAACATATTAATTTTCAAGTATTTAAAAAAACTATATTGACAAAATGTCACTTTTAACTTATATTAAGTTTAATTATATATTATATTAGAAAATAAAAATAATTTATTACCTTAAATTTTAGTAAGAATAATATAAGGAGGAAAATTATGACTATCAAAAATGTAGCAGATGTAGAAATTTCATTGATTGACTTGCAAAACAAATTAAACGATTTAGAAAAAATTTTATCTAAACATAATTATAATACAATTTATATTCAAAAAGTTTTTTCTCACTTAGAAAGTGAATTCAAAAGAATTAATAGCATATGTGCAAAACATTTCAACTATCAGCATTTTGATGCGTGTAGAGAAATCTTCTTAAAACTTTTGAAGTTGTCAAAAAAATTGAATGTTGCCATTGAAAATGCTACTAATATAGAAGAAACTATAACCTCTATTTAGCGCATACAGAATCTCATTAAAACAGACCGATAAAACGGTCATTTTTTTATATCTATTATTATATCTGTTATATCAATCATATAATATAATTATTTTTTGCAATTTTTGGAACAAAACATGCATGCAATTTTTTTTGAACGTATTTTTTTTATTAAATAAATAACCAACGACAAAATCAGCACTATTGCCATAACTACAATAATTGCATAGAAGAAACTATTAACAATAGAATTGTATATTATAAAACTTAATAAATAAGCAATCGTAAACTGACTAATTATTGCGAACCACATATAGAATGTTCCGATTTCTTTTTTTATAATAGCCAAATTAGATACACACGGGCAGTATAACAATGTAAAGACTAAAAATGAAATGGCACTTGCTAAGTTAAAATGTACAACACTGGTAGAAATTGAGAGGCTTGTTATCAACGCACCAATAGAAGAAACATTATTACTTATAGAAAAAGTGGACACCAATAGTTCTTTTGCCATAATACCAACTATCAAAGCTGAAACTATTCCCGCACTATTTAATCCAATTGGTGCAAATATGAATGAAATTTTATCTGCAAGATAAAACAAAATACTATCCGTTATTGTGGAAGTATATGACAAATTAAACATTGTATGGGAAAGAATCCAAACAATCACACCAACACCTAAGACAATGAAGAAAATACGTTTCATCATATCAATTGCATTTTCTTTTCCAACATTCAATACATGCTTAATGTCAACAGAACGCAAAGGTGCAAATTCTAATATAAATGAATTATTTTCGGTTCTGAGAATTGTTTTATTTAAAACATATCCAACAATTAAAGCAACTAACAGTCCTACCAAATATAATCCAGTCACAACAAAGTAAGCTTTTGCACCAAAGAATGCAGAGGCAATTACAACATAAACAGGAAGACGCGCCATACAACTAATATAAGGATTTAAAAGCACAGTCTTAATTCTTAAATTTTTTTCATTCATGTTGCGAGTAGCAAGAGTTGAAACCGTATTGCAACCTAACCCCAAAAGCATGATGTAAATTGCCTTTCCATTCAATCCAAAAATTGATAAAAAATCATCAAATACATATGCCATTCTAGATATAAGACCACTATCTTCTAGCAACGTCAAAAATATAAACAACAGACACACTTGCGGTAAAAAACTAAGTACGGTCAAAACTGAACTAAATACTCCATTTGAAAAGAATTCAATTAACCATATATTGCTGCTGACAGAATACAAAAAATTCATAAACGGATTTATTAATAGAAAATTAACTAGATACGAAAGCCCATCACCTATCAATGGACCAATCAAAAAGAAAATTAAATAAATACTGGCAAAAAAACATAACAAAAATCCAACCGTCATTACAACTGGTTTCAATATTATTTTATCTGCACGATTAAGCCCATAGACAAAATTTTTTTGAATAGTCATCACGTCCTGTAAAACATCATCAATAACTCTGTATCTATCGAATATCAAATCAGGATACAATGATTTTATAAAATCAATTTGTTCTTTATTTAAATCTTTAAAAACACCATTTAATGCTAAGATAATTGTTTTTTCGTCTATATTATATTTATTTTTTATAATTTTTATATATTTTGATAAATAATTGCATAAATTAATAGAATTTTTTTGAAAATCAATAAAATTATTATGTTTTTCACTAATTTTTAAATCTAAATCATTAATTTTTATTTTTTTTACATTGATTATTTGGCATTTGATATTTAATTTATTTTCTAATTTTTCTATATTTAAATTATTTTTATACTTTTTAAAATAATCATAATTATTAATATATATTTTAAAATCAATATTTAATTCTAAAAATTGTAAACATAAATATAAATTTTTTCTAAGACTATTTGCATCAACAAGCATAATTTTTTCAGCATTATTTTTTAATATTATATCTCTTGCAATCTCTTCTTCAAATGAAAAACTATTTAGAGAATATAATCCGGGTAAATCATAAAAATCAATTTCTTCATCGTTGTATTTTACAACTTTATGCTTCTCCTCAACAGTCACTCCATGCAAATTTCCAGTGTGTTCACTGGATTTTGTTAGACTATTATAAAGTGTTGACTTTCCAACATTTGGATTACCTATAATTAATATTTTACGCATAATTGACCACTATCTCTTTTGCCAAATTATCTTTCAATGTAAAGCAGGTTGCGTTGAAAACAACCAACATAGTTTTCTTCATAATACTTTTATTTTTTACAACAATTTTTGTACCTATGTTCAGCCCTAATTCCATTAAACGGATTTTAATTTTTGTATCGGCTATGTTTATTTCTTTTATCACAGCCTGCGCATTTAATTTAACCTCGGACAAACTCATATTTTATATTATTAAATTTGTCTTGATAAAATAACCTTTTCGAAATTAAAAAAGAAAAAAGACCAATTGTTGGTCTCTTCTATTTTGTGATTAAATCTATTGAAGAATTAACTTTTATAGTTTTTTTCAAAAATCCAATTTTTTCACCATCTAATGTGAAAGGTGTATTTGAATGATTTTCAATCTTAACTTTATCTATGTCTTTAATAATAACATATTTATTATCACTTTTAAATGCTTTCAAACCACGTAAAAACAATTTTATAAATCTAAATAATGTCACTAAACCATTCGATTTTTTAATCAAAACTAATTTTACTTTTCCATTATCCAATTTTTCATTCATATTTACTTTAAATCCGCCAACTCGATATCCATTCATCAGCATGAAATAAGTAAATTTCCCATGAATACGTTCATTATCACATTCTATTGTCATTGGCAATGCAGGGATTTTGAAAAATGATTTTATTCCAGCTAAAACGTATGCTAATCTACCTAACTTTTTCTTTATATTTTTACCTGCTGAATACGAAGCATCTGTCAAATAACCTGTTGCTAATGCATAAGTAATATAATCTGTGCCGTCATACATTAAATCATATTTTGTTGTATTCAAACGCAAGATACAATCAATAGCTTTATTCAAATCATTTGGAATACCCAACGTGAATGCGACATCATTGCAAGTGCCATAAGGAAGAATACCAACCAAGGGACGAAAACCACTCTTCATCACTCCGTTAATTGTCTGATGTACAGTGCCATCTCCACCACAAGCTATTATAATATCATATTTACCTGCATTTTTATTAGCCATATCTTCCACGCCCAATTCGTTTGGACTAGCCATTAAATCTACTTCCTTGTACCTAGTCAACAATCGTTTTCTAATTGCTGGCAAAAATTCATCTATCCTTCCCCGCATAGCATTTGGATTATATAATATCAAGATAGTAGAATATTCTTTCACAAGCTATTTTTTCCTTCTTAATATCTCATATTTTTTCAATTCAAGATTGGATTCAATGTAGACCTGTTGTTTAGGAATTTTACATTCAGACAGTTCATTTCCTTCCAAATCAATTATTTTTTCGACTTTTATTATAACATTATTTTTTGTTTTAGACAACAATTCTAAACTAGAATTTGCACTAAATCTATTTCTCATTTCGACTTTTGTCAATCCATTTTCTGTGTCTTCCAACACTATTGCAACAAAATCATACTCACTTTCAGGTAAACTTGTATCTAATGTTTCTTTTGGATTGCCAAAATAAAATCCACATGAATAATCTCTATGACTTGATTTGTAAACTTCATTTCTAATTTCATCAGGTAAATTGTATTCTTTGTGAGAATCTAGATAATTCAATGCGTGTCTATATGCATTCACAATGTTTGCAACATAATATTCGGTTTTCATTCTACCTTCAATTTTGATGGAATTTACACCCACATCTCGCAATTTATCCAAATATTCAATCATACATAAATCTTTACTATTTAAAATATATGTTCCATGACTATCCTCTTCAATAGGATATTCTTGTTCTTTATTTATCTCTCTTATAGCATACTCCCATCTACAAGCTTGAACACATGCTCCCCTATTGGCATCACGTCCAGTAAAGAAGTTGGATAATAGACATCTACCTGAATAACTAATACACATGGCTCCATGAGCAAAAGCTTCCAATTCAATATCTTCTGGAATATTTTTTCTTAATCTCTTTATTTCATCTAGTGTCATTTCTCTTGCCAAAATAAGTCTTTTAACTCCTAGATTAATAAACACCTTAGCCGCTTCACTATTTGTTATATTTGCTTGCGTGCTAACATGTATAGACATATTAGGTGCGATTCTTCTGACCATACTGATTACACCCAAGTCTGCACAAATTAGAGCATCTACGTTGATACTGTCTAAATATGAAATATATTGTGGCAAATCTTCTAAATCAGATTCGTGTGGAATAATATTAACTGTAATATAAACCTTCACTCCATTCTTGTGTGCATAATCGACAGCCCATTTCAAACTATCTAAATCAAAATTTCCAGCAAAAGTACGCAGGCCAAATCTTGTCGAAGCAAGATATACTGCGTCTGCGCCATATTCTACTGCCATAATTAATTTATCTTTATCTCCTGCTGGTGCTAATAATTCCATAATTGTATTATAAAACAAATTTGTAAAATTTTCAACCATTTTTAAAAAAGGACTTGAAAATTTATTATTAACGTGATAGAATGCTTTGTCTTTCAAACAGACAATTAAATTAATATTGAAATTTTAGGAGCAACAAACACTATGAATTATATTATATATTGTGATGATGAAAATGTAGAAAATTTTTATGTGTACGATATAGAAAAACACGTACGAAAAGGTGAAAAAATTACACAAAATTTTTACTGTGGCAACTTGGTATATCGTTCTGCTACATACAGAGATAAAAATAAATTAAGTAGAAAAAATGGTTGTCTGACAAGTTTAAATAAGTCCAACATTGCTACATTTCTACAAGATGATGTCATGATACAAATACCAAACAATAATAGTTCGAAATCTAAATATGTTATAGCATTTTTAGATGAAGATGGAAAATATTGTGGTCTAAAAGTTGAATTCAAAAAAATCCAATCATATGACAGCAAAAACTCAAAAGTTATTTCTTCTGGCAAAATGCTTATGCATATAACCTGCCAAGACCATGAATGGACTAAGACTCATTCATTCGTAAATCTACTTGATAAATCAATTCAAGAAAAAGGATATTACTTAGAAATTTATAGGTCAGCAAAAGCTTCTGCTACTCTTGTAGATTACTTATCATCAAATCCAGCAACAAAAAACTCTACTATTTAAAAGTAGAGTTTTTTAGTATTATTAATCTTAATATAATAAAATTTCATACACAGAAATGACATTGCACAAATTTATTTTTTTTGACTAATACCTATTCCATCTCCAATATCTAAAATTTGAGTAGCTAATTTAGGATTAGACTTAATTTCATCAATGTATTTATGTAGACCTTTAATCATTGCCCGACAACCCCTTGAAACAGGTATCTTACCCGTCACCATCCCATGAAAATACAAATTATCTGCAAATATTATACCCTTTGGATTTAAAATATTGATTAAATATGGAAGGTAATTTATATACTGACCTTTTGGTCCATCAAGATAAATAAAATCATATTTTTTATCCGTATTTTTTATATATTGCATTGCATCAACATTAAATAAATCTATTTTTTTATCTAACTTATGTGCCTTTATATTTTGCATAGCAATTTCATATCTTGAACTATCTATCTCTACTGTATCTATATGATTACAGTTTGTATTTGTCGCCATTGCAATGCTACCATATCCAATAGCAGTCCCAATTTCTAAAATCTCTTTTGAATTAAATTTGTTGATAGTTTTGATTAAAAAATCCAAGGTGTCATCTAATGTAATAGGCACCTTGTGATTTTTGCCATATTGTTTTAATTGCTCATCGATTTTAATCATTAGTCATTGCTCTCAATAATAATAGGAATTATCATTGGTTTTCTTTTTAATTTTTTATTTAAATAATTTGTAAGCGCTTTTCTTAATGCTATTTTAATATTTACATAATCACGTGAACGTAAACTCTCTTGGTCTATGCTATTAACAATGGTATTTTTTGCATCTTCAAGCCAAGTTTGAGCTTCTCCCATGTAAGTAAATCCACGAGACACAATTTCAGGTCTTGAATTCAATTCTCCACGCTTTGCACTCACATTTAATATCACGATACACAATCCATCTTCGCTGAGTTGTTTTCTTTCTCGAAGCACGTTGCTATCCATCTCTCCTATTCCTGCACCGTCAATTAATCTACTACCAAAAGGAACAGAACCTGTACACTTCATGAAATTTTTGTTTATTTCAACTCTCATGCCTAGCATTGGCAATAATATATTATGTCTATCCATACCAACCATAACAGCAGTTTCTCTTTGCGCTAACAAATGCTTTTGCTCTCCATGAACTGGTATAAAGAATTTAGGTCTAACAAGATTTAACATAAGTTTCATTTCTTCTTTACAAGCATGTCCTGATGCATGCACTTGTTCAAGCTGACTATAAATAACTTTCGCTCCTCTCATAATCAATTTATTAATTATGTTATTTACAGATTTTTCATTGCCCGGAATTGGACTACTTGAAAATATTACGATATCATTATCTCCTATTTCAATGCCTTTAAATTCTCCCGCTGCCATTCTAGACAATGCACTATTTGGCTCACCTTGACTACCCGTTGATAAAATTAAAATCTCACTATCTTTGTAATTTTTCATTTTATCCACTTCGATAATATTGTCTTTATTAATCTTCATCTCTCCGATTTGAGTAGCCACGTCAGTCACGTTAATCATACTACGACCAGTTAAAATTACTTTGCGTTTATATTTTTCAGCGAGATTGATTACTTCTTGCATTCTGTCAACATTTGAAGCGAATGCAGCAACAATCATTCTTCTTTCTTTATTCTCTATAAATAATTTTTCTAATGTATCTCCTACTACTCGTTCTGAAAGCGAATATCCTTCACGTTCAGCATTTGTAGAATCTGACATATACAACAACACTCCCTGCTTGCCAAGTTCAGCAAAAGTGTGCAAATCAAACTTTTCATCATAAATTGGAGTCAAATCAATTTTATAGTCACCAGTATGAACAACCATTCCAACAGGAGTTTTTATTGCCAAAGCAAATGCACCTGGTATAGCATGGTTGACATGAATAAATTGAATTTCAAAACAACCTAATGTAATCTTTTGTTTAGCTTTGACTGCTATAGTTTTATATTCAACACGTTTATGTTCTTCCATCTTTTTCTTAATCAAACCACATGTCATCTTGCTAGCATAAATTGGTGCTTTGATTTCATTTATAACATATGGAATACTACCAATATGGTCTTCATGTCCATGAGTAATTAAAAATCCTCTAATTTTATCTTTGTTTTGAACTAAATATGTGATATCTGGAACAACTAAATCAATTCCTAACATGTCGCTTGTTGGGAACATAACTCCGCAATCGATTACAACAATATCTTTTCCATATTCTAAAACGGTCATATTCTTACCAATTTCACCAATACCGCCTAAAAACATAACTTTTAAATTATTGGCTCTCGTCTTACCTTGCTTGATACCATATTGTTCAATGTCATCTTCGTTTTCAAAAATTGACTCATAATTTTCTTCAATTTGAGCATCTAAACCTTCTTGCTTTTCGTCGTTTTGCGAATTGGTTTTTTCTACATTCTGATTTTTTTCATAATGTTTTTGATTAAAATCTTTTTTATGAAAATTATTCATATTAGGATTTAAATCTTTATTTGTTTTAATTGAGGAATCAAATTCTTCACTCGTCATTAATTTATCTAACATAAAATCTCCTTATTTCATTACAAAATTAGTGCAAAAAGTGCACGAAAAAATAATACATTAAAAATATTAAATTTATATATCAAAGTGACTAAGCACTTGCACTACAAATTAAATCTTTAATAAGTATAACATAAATTAATGGTTTGTCAAGCAAATTTTATTCCTTTTCTATAAATATTATATACATTTTATTTTAAGATATATAATAAAAAATTTATTATAATAATTATATAAATTAATTATTGTAATTAAAAACTTTTTATATGTAAATTTTTAGCGTATTATAAAAAATAAATAAATATTTATAAATATTAAACAAAAAAATATATAAAACTTATATATTTCATTAATTAAATGAAATATTTAAAATTATAGATATTTAATTTTTATATAATTCTAAGAACTTTTTTTCTTTCATTAAATCTGTTTTATTGATATCTCCATAAATTGAACAACCGATATTTTTAATATCAAATATCTCTTTAATCATTTGATTACATTCGTCTAAAGTGGTATTCATTGCAGTTTTATATAAAAATTCGTCATCTAATACTTTCCCAAATCTTCTAAATTGATATAATTTATTTATCAAAAATTTAGTAGTTATATTTTTAGATTCATGTGAAAATCTAAGTCTTCGTTTTGCTTGATTTAATTGTTCTAAAGTAAAACCTTTTTCCTTTAATTCATTGATATATTCAGCCACTGTTTCAATAATCACATTAACGTTATTTTTATCTGTTTCAGTTATTATATTTGCTACCGAATCCATTTCTCCAAAACTAATAAAATATTCAGCAGAATATACAAATTTTTTTTCATGTCTTAATTTTTTTTCAATTCCAGAAGCAAAATCATTAATCATATAACTAATCAAGACTTCCCTATTATAAAAATTGATATCTTTTATGCCATGATTTGTTTTAAAGCTAAAAGATAAATATGATTTACCAATATTTTTATATTTTGATTGTAAAAAATTAAAATTCAAAATATCAAAATAAAACAATTTAGGTCGAACAAAATCATTATTAACTCTTAATTTTTTTACTAAATTTTTTATTAACATTTTTTTAACTTTATTTAAAGATAAATGT
>CALWFB010000009.1 GCA_944377485.1 uncultured Clostridia bacterium
CCCCAAAATGTTATCTTTTATATATTTCAAACCTTTATTTTGATTATGTGATCTTATTCTTCTTGGAGCAACATTTAATGTTATCCATTTGTAACCATAAGCACAATCATATTTTTCTTTCAAAAGATAAAGCACAAAATAATCTTTTTCTTTCCACCACTCATTTTGTGTTTTACCATACTCATCTACTTCTTCAAATTTACCCTTAACGATAATTGAGTAAATTATAGATTTATATTCATCTTTTAAATCTTTGCTAAAAATGTCTTCGGCTATTCTTTTAGGAATATCATCAATCTTTTTACTGTTTCCTATTTTTATATTCGGTAGCTCAAACTCAAAATCTTCAATTTTTTGCTGATAAAATGTTTTATTACTTTCATCATAATCTGTTTTTGTTAAAATATAATATTTATCGTCTTTTTTAGTAATAAATACAACAAAAAGAAATTGATCATTAAGTTCTAAATCCTTTTCTTTGTTTTTATTTACAATATATGAATTTTTTGTCATTCTACCAATATGTGTTTTATTTACTTTTCGTTCTATAAACCCATTATCTACAAAAAATTTCAAATCACTTTGTATTGTTCTTTCAGTAACGGCAAATTTCCAGGCCAAATCTCTAACAGAAATTTTTTTACCTTTTAAGTATTTAAGATAAGCAAATAGTTTTTCTCGGCGTAAATTTTTATTATAAATACATTTTATTGGTCTGTCTTGCTCTTTATTAGTTAGTTCATTAAAACCTAATTCTTCTAGCTTATCGTAGTCATAATATTTTCTTACACCACGTTGGCCTTTAAGATATGTTTTATTTCTTTTTTTCTTATCTTCAATTTTAATTTTATTTTGTTCAATGCGCTCTTTTTGTCTTATTTCTTTTATCTTTTTTAGGTCTAGCACATCAACATATCCATATTCATCATCATAATATTTCATAAAATCATTATAGCATAATTAAGATTTTTTCTAAAAATAATTTTTATGATAATAACCATGTTAAATATTCTTTTGCCCAACCTCTTGACATAGTATCGTGATATGCTTGATTGTCATAGTTTCTCAAACAACCATAACAACAAGTTTCTTCGCCACAGCCGCATTTACCATCTACTTTCTTTAATGCTTCAACTAAAATTTCTTTTATATGTCCAAGCATTCTTTTCACATGTCCTGCACCATTTGGAACTGTATCAAATAATGTCACACTAAATCCATTAGTATCTCCATTTTTCCAAACAGCACCGCCAATTTCTCTTCTATCTATTTCCATAAACTTTGATGCTCCTTCAATTATAGCATAAAGTATGGACTCATATTCTGCCATAGGATTTTTATATTGTGGCAAATGTAAAACCAAAGCATCAGATGTAAAATGATGCCCTAAATAACAACTCACTAACTTGCCTGTGCAAGGGAAATTATTTGCAGTTCTATGCTCATGTGATGTTGTTCCAGCTTTTGTCAAACCAAGTTGAACATAACCACATTTTTCACAAATATTAAATGCTAATCCGATATTTCTATTTTTAGAAGCATATTTTCCTCTGTTGATAACAAACATTTCTCCGTGTGGTGAATAAACAGAATGTATAACTTTATCTTTTAAGACAATATCATTTTCTTCAATTTTAGCATTTTTTTCAAATCCATTGAAAAATGTTTCTGAAAAATATTTAACTTCATCTTTTAATTTTACAGATTCTTTATCAGAGTCTTTTGTGATAAAACCAAATTGTGGAATAACCATTTGCTTATATTTTAATGTTCTATGACAACATGTTTGCTCTCTGTTAAGACTTTCTACGCCTAATGCTGTTTTATAAAAATATATTTTCCCACAACTTTCACATATAGCGAAATCATAAGTAGGCCATTCTCTGTTGGGTTGTTTCTTTAAAGCATAAGGCTTCCAAAATTTTCCATTTGCAACGACTTGACTTCCTGGGGCGTATTCAGTAATTGCCATTCTCAAATCTCTGTTTAAATCTATTGAACTTTTAACAATATCACTTGTGTTCAAATCTAATGGCACAACATACACAGGGAAGCCATATCTTGGAAGAACATTATTTTCTGCCAGAAATGCGATATAATCTTTTGAATTGTATGTTCCTATCAATCTTTTTAATTTGCCCGCTTCCGAATATTTCTTTTCTTCCGAATATTTTTCTTCTGCATTTGATAATTCATTTATAGAAGCTTCAAAATTATTGATTGCATTATCTAAACAAGCATCTTCATTGTTAGGATTATTGTTATCAACCAATTTTTTAACAAATGCCCAATCATTGTCAACGCCAAGTTCTTTCTTTATCTCTTCCGGGACAATAATATTGATTGATTTAAAAAGGTCTTGCGGTTTTTTGCTTAAAATATTATATAATTCAATGTTCAAATTAGGATGATTATCATGTGCCAACAAATCTTTCACGGATTTAAGGTTGTATCCTATATAACTTAAATAACTAAAAATAATCGAATGAATATGTCTTCTAACAAGATAGGCATTATTCAACTCTATGTAAGGTGCTTGTATAATGCCATTAATCATCTTGACAGGGTCATTATAATAAGTTAAATCGTGTGACCTTCTCTTTGCAAAAGTCAATATGAACGCCGCAGATGAACCTCTTCTTCCTGCACGCCCGGCTCTTTGAATATAATTAGATGTTTCTGGGGGAACATTTCTCAAAACGACGGACTCAAGAGAACCAATATCAACACCCATTTCAAATGTTGTTGAACAACTTAAAATGTTGACTTCATTTTCCTTGAAATGTTTTTGTAAATCGGTTGCTGTTTGGCTTGAAATTTGTGCTGTATGCTCTTTAGCATTCATAGGTATCAATTGAATGTTAGAAAAACTTTGGCGATAATAATCTCCTCTATCTTCATTTTCATTTATTTCAACTAAATTTCCATCGCAATTTGTCTTTGTACATATTCCGAAAAGATTGATTTTTACAGTTTCTCCACATTTATCACATACATAGAGTTTGCCCTTTTGTTTTTCAAAAGAGATATTATCCAATCTTAACTGATAATAACCATTTGCTTTATCTCGAATTAAAATAGGTAATTTTGTAAAGAAATAATTCTCATTAAGCGAATTTGAAAGTTCATCAAGAAAATTTAGAGCCTTTTCATTACTTTCTACTTGATTAAGGCCTTTGTGTTCAAAGAAATGCTGTAAATAATTTAAACGACTATTTGTTCTTTTGTCAGAAGGCTTAAATCCAAAAACTTGGTAATCTTTTCCTCTTTCTCCTCCTTGACTTTTAAAATATGCATTTCTATTTTTAGGCTCAAAAGCATCATCTGTGGGACTAACACCTTCTGGAAATTGCACACAACCTTGTCTTCTTAAACTGTCAAACAACATATAAATTATGTTAAGAAATTCATCTTTTGAAATCTCATATTTATCACAGAAATAGTCAATTATGTCGCTATCAATTTTATCCAAAGAATTTATTTTAATGTTTATCATACCAAGTCTATTTAAAGACATTCTTGGATCCAATTCGATAACTTCTTGCATAATGTGCTGTTTAGCAATACTTTTTTTATCATCGTCATTGTTTATATCATAAAACAATTTATGTTCATTTGCTATTCTAAAACATCTTTCTGATAGCAAATTAAAACTTATAGATTCTTCATTCATATCTTTAATAACATTGTAGATAATATTTTTCCATAACCAATCGTTATATCTGTTTTGTATAAAAATTGCAAATTTAGCGGCATCTTGTCTATTGTCTGAAAATACCAATAATTTTCTGCCATTTACATTTTCATCTTCTAAATTACTTACACTTCCCCAAATGCTATCCGTTTTTGTTTCTTCTTTTTTAGTTTTTTCTTCAGGCAATAATTGGTAAAGTTTTCGTGTCAACATTTCCGTTGCAGAATCTTCACTTGTAGTAAGTTTTCTTATAGTTCCTTTATTAAACTTTCCACATTTATAGCAGTTATTTTTTCTTGCTTTTGCAGGAATTCTTGTCATTTTTATAAAGTTAGTAGCATCTATTCCACAACAAGAAATAGTTTCTGGAACTTTTGCTGGGAAAAGTTTGCCACACTTTGGACACATAACATATTCCTGTTTGTCTTCTTCGGAGTAGGTAAATTCATCTAACGAATCATCTTCATCAATAGAAATCTCTCCATCGGATAAAGAAAGCATAAATAGGTCATTATTATCATCTTCGGTTGGTATAAGATATTCTTCGCCATTTATTATATCAACAGAGCCAACTATATATTCTTGTCCGCATTTCATACAGTTTAATAATTCATAAACTTTATAACCATTATACTCTTTTTTCCTATCCGTAAAGATTTTTACATCATCAGCAAAAGTTATAAAACCGCCTTCTAGTGTTCTTGCAAAAACATGGTATTTAGCATTTATTAATGGGTTTCCATCGGTTGGCGAGATTGCTTCTCCACAAAGTTCAATGGTTTTTGCTATTGTATCTTCTAAATTTGTATCTATAATTTTTAAATCATGTTTTAATTCATCCGACAATTCTTGAATGGTCATAGTCTTTTGCAAGATTCTTTTTCTTATTTCATAAACGAATTTGTCTTGCGATAAGATGCTGTATAATTTTGCAGATTTATCATCTTTATTATAATTTTGGTATTCAGCAAAAAGTTGTTGGTAATAAGACAAATCTTTAATTTGTCCACTTACTTCCAACAATGGCAATCTGTCAGATTGAATAATTGAATTTTTATCAAAATATTCATTAAATAAATCTTTTGCAAAATCTACAACTTTTTCAATTTCGCCTTCTTCTCCACCAAGTGTAGCACTTGTTCCAATACAAGTTAGACAATTGTCAATTCTTCCAAAAACTGCTTCCTTTAATCTTCTTATCAACATTGCGACTTCTGTTCCATGTGCACCTTTGTATGTATGTGCTTCATCTAAAACAAGAAATTTGAATTTATCGCTATATTTACCTTTAAAAATTTTTTGACTTGTTGCTCTTAAAAGCATATATTCAAGCATTGCATAATTTGTAATAAGAATATGTGGCGGTCTTGCTTCCATTTCAGCACGAGTAAGCAGTTCATTGTCTAAAGCATCACTACCATTAACTCTTTTATATCTTTCATTTGCTTCTTTTCTGCCTTTTTGGATATTCTCTCTATTGCCTTCTGGAGTTTCACCAATATATCTGCCGAAGGTTATTTGTGGCAAATTTTTTAAAGATTCTCTTAATCTTCCAATTTGGTCATTCGCTAGTGCATTCATTGGGTATATTAAAAGAGCTCTAACACCTGGTGATAGGATGTTATTATCAAGTTCATTAAGCAGTTCATTTATTATTGGAATAAAGAAACATTCTGTCTTACCAGAACCTGTTCCGGATGCGACAATAATACTTTTGTTATTATTGACCAATCTTATGGCTTTTTCTTGATGATTATATCTTTTATAAACTGCATATTCATCATAAGTAAAAGCATTTTTAATGTTTTTGTTTAACACACCTTCTTTAACCAATTCTTTTAATGAATGCGTTCCTTTATACGGCATACTTGCCTGTATAAATGGCCCTTTTAACAATTGACATTCTTTGGACAAGGCATCCTTTGCTGCTTTGTTAATTTTGTCATTTCTAAATGTAAATTGCGCATCAAGGAAGTCTTTATATGCTTCGTTTAATTGGTTAAATGTTTTTATCGGGTCTAGTGCCATTTTTATATCTCCTTTTTATGTGATGATTGATTTAATATTTCAGAAAGCAAGGCTTTTGGAAAATCTTTCAATAAATTTTTTATATATTTTGATACTTTTACTAACAAAGGAATATTGTTTTGTATATCGTGTTGATTTAATATCAAATCAACTATAATCATCAAAATTTGCTTTTCTTCTTTATATTTTGAAAATTCAGAAAATGCTTTAAGCATCTTCATTTTTTGTTGAATATAGTCAACTTTATCTACTTCTGGGAATAAATAATATTTTTTTGCCCATAGAAAATTTTCTTTGTCTGTAAAGTTGTCTAGAAATTTTAAATTGTTATCCGTTATTTCTTTTAAAAGTTCATCATTATTTTTTAAACAAACATATACAAAGTAAAGATATTTATTATAATCTAATAATTCTATAAGAACATCTCTATCCATTTGATTTTCTTTTTTTGTTATTGGGAAATACAAAACCAATTCATTTGCTATTTTATCAAATTGTTCTTTGCTTAAATCATATTCAAACAATAGTTTTAATATAATTTCATCTCCAAAGTTAAATCTGTTATTGAAAATATATTTCATTAAATATTTTACGACCTTTAAATATTCTTCTTTAGACTGAAAAAAGTTGGTATTAAATCTATAAAATAAATAACAGTAAATAGCATGCTTTAAGTCATCTATGTTGTTATTATGAAATACTAGTTGTGAAAAATCATTATCTTTAACCCACAAAACAGTAGTATTTTTGCTATCAATCAAATCTTTTTTCTCATTTGTTGAAAAAATACTCTTTTCCTTATTGCTTACAATTTCAACAACACAATTATCTTTAAGTCTCTCATCATTATCATCTATATACGCCATTAAAGTATTATCTCTAATTTGTATAGAGAAAAATTCGTAAGGTTTTGACAAATATCTGAAAACCATTTGTCTATTTTTGCAAGAACCATCTTCGTCCCATTGAAATATGAATGTATCGCCTAATTTATTTGTAAAAAAGTTTCTTACAGATATATTAATTCTAATCTCGCAAATTTCACAAATCTTATCGAAGTTTTCTTCAAGTGAAATCAAACATGAATCTTCTCCCGAACTTATAAATTCGATATATTCTACAAGATTGATAATTGCTTTTGAAGATTTTCTTATTCTTAAAGATTTTTGATTAACATTGTTATTAAACCTTACATAAATATCGGAATTTGTATTGTTAATAATAGATAGCAGGCAATCTCCATCAGTTTTTAAATCTTTAACAGATAAAAACGCTTTTTTGTTTGGTTGTCCAAATAATTTGTTATTAGATTCAATTGTCCATTTATATGGCTTAATAACAAATTTAAACTTATACTCTTTTTCATTATAAACATAATATCCGTTAAAAATATCACAAGAACTTGGTATATCAACTCTGTTTATTATTTCATGATTGATATCTAATATTTTACATTTATCAGATGACTTAAAAACTATATATGAATTTTTGTATCCGCTAATTCCTGGATAGTATTGACTGAAATCAATATTAACTTCAGGTAAATATAAAAATCTAAAAGTTTTATATCCAATTTCCGGGAAGTAAAATCTTAACCCAATTTTCCCAAAGCTTATTCTCCCAATATAATTAGACATGTCAAAAACAAAATCTTCAATAACAACTTCTTCATCTATGATTTTATTTTCATCTACACTGATTTTTACTTGCCATTGGCCATTAAAAGGAACCCTTATTTTCGGCATACAACTAAATGCTTCTAATCCCTCAAAATAACAATTATCACTTATTAATTTGTTTTCGCTAATTAATTCAAAAGGTCTTTTAATTTTTATACTAATAGTATCTATTTCTGATTTAAATACAACTTCTCTTTTATCGGTTGTTGGAGCTTGATAGTAAATATTGTAGCCGTTATAATTGTCTATTAGTTCGATAGTATTGTCTTCTGCTTCGTAATTTTCATCAAGTAAAATATATGCTCCATTGTTTAAAATAAATTTTGATTTGTTAAGTTGTCCAAAATTATTAAAGGTTAAGTATTTATCATCTTTATTTTTTATAGTATATTCACATAATAGGGAGTTGATATCATTTAACAATCTTATTTTAATTTCATCAAATTGATTAAGAATTATAGTTAAAGTTCTAAAGAAATATTCATCGTTTAACTTCTCTCCATAAATTTTCCTTTGAACAACTTTATCATCACTATAAATTTCCCAAATACAAAAAACGGTATCATTCATCGTCATTTCAGGCGTATCTATAACAACTTTATTGCTATTTATATCAAATCTCAATGTCGGCTTTTTATATCTTGAAGATATATACCTATTGTCATTATCTTCTCTATTCTTACACCAATTTATAATTCCTTCTTGAAAAGGTATTGGCAAGATAGAAGTTTCATCTATATTTTCAATTTTCTCCTTAATTGCGCCAATAATTTCAAAAACAAAATCACCCAATAATCCATTTTCGTTTAATAAGTCCACATATCTCTTTACATTTTTAGTGGAATATCTAAATGTATATAATGTTTCATCAGCTAAATCGTTATAAGAAATTTCTTGTGACAGTAATGGTTCGAGATTATCCAAAAAATTATTTATAAGGTTATTTGGAAGTCCAGAATGAGCAATTATAGGGGCGAGATTTTTATAACTATCTTCTTTTAAGTTTTTAAAACTATTTAAATTATAAAGGGAAACAGTTCTATCAAATGCTTTTACTAGTAATTCTCTTTTGTTTGGTTGTGATATGTTTGTCAGCCTTTCTACTGCTTGCCAAAATCCACCTTCTTTGTCGTTGTAGAAATATTTTGCTATACTAACAAGAAAGATTGTTATTGTTTCTTTTAAATCATAAACTTGTCCCCAAGTCATATAACTTGAAATATGAGATAACTTTTTACCAATTTCGATTGTTTCATCTTGTGAAAAAAGAACCTTTTCAATCAACTCATAATTTTCAAGTTTAGAAAGTTTGTCTTTGCAAACCTGGTTTATTTCTGCTAAGTCCATATTCAAATTTTCCTTTGCTTTTGTATTAACTCAGTTATGATAATAATACTTTAACCATTATCAAAATTCCTTTCTATACAAAAAATTAATTATATAGTGATTATAGCATACTTTCTCCATGTTTGTATAAGTTTTTACAAAATTTTATTTATATGTTCTTTAACTTTCTAAAATTATTTGTTCTATAAATGTCTAAAAGAAAACCGTAAAAACTAAAATAATTTTAGACAATTTCAAAAATTAAAAGATAAACTTGAATAACACGATTTTGGTAGAGAAAATAAGGGATTTAAAGGGATTTGCTGGCATAAAAAGCTATTAAAAAAGAAGTTCCAAAGGCACCTCTTAATCAGTGGGTCCAGGGTTCGAGTCCCTGATCGTCCACCAAAAAATTCCCTACTTTAGGGAATTTTTTTATTATAAAATTTTAATTAAAAGAATGAATTAAAATTATTAACATTTTTCTATACATTTGTATTTATATTTAATTTTAAAATGATGTCAATATCATTAGGAATTTCACAATAATCTTCAAATTTAGGAACAAAAACCAATCTGAATGATAAATTTGATTTTGTTATTGCTGTATCAAAATTAATATCTTCGTATGTTCCGTCTGCTTGACGTTGTTGTAATTTCCAACTACCATACATATTGTTAACTGTTGACATATCAAATATCTCACTAAATTTGAAACTTTCTCCCTCGGATAAATCGTATGATAACTTATAAGTTCCTTCTTTACCATTATAAATGGTATCATCTTTTCCTTTTATATAATCATTATCTGTTAAATTATATTTTGATATTGCAAATGAAATTTCAGCATCTATATCATTATAATCAAGATTATCACTACTTGCTTGTATGTGCAAAACAGCTCTATAATATGAATCAGAAACAGTTGATAAATTTGCGGTAATAATAATAGCTGTTTTCTGAATTTCATTATCTAAAATTTCATATGAAACGTTTATGTTATTCAATTCAACGGTTGACATTTCACCACTTTCACTTGTCTCTAATAATTGAGCGGTTAAAGTATTATTATTTGATTCAAATACATTAGTTGGATAAGATGTGCCGCCCCTGGCATATAAATAGAACTGTGCAGTTATTGAGCCATCTGGCTGGATAACAACATTGTTAAGATAATCACTTTCTAACTCTAATGAAACTGCAGATAATTCAAAAGACATATTCTGTTCAGTAATTATAGAAGAATTTGGATTAAGATTTTGAACAATAACCTTATATACTGCAGGCATTATAACATCTTCATTCAAATTAATATAATGATACAATTGAGATGAATTTACTAAATTGTAATCGGATGCCAATAAAACAGTGTCAGTAGTAGTATTTTTTATTGATATATTTAAAAGTTCTAATAAATCATTAGTATTTAAGTCTATTAAATTTTCTTGAAAATCATCTGAAATAGATTTAACTTCAATATTTAAAGACAAAGAATTTTTATTTAATCTATATTCTGCAGCAGAAAGATTGGGCAATGAACCTGTATTCAAACTAATTGAAACATACCCTATATTTAATTTAACTTTTACAAATAACTCACTAAAATCAAAACCTTCAGAATCATAATATACTTGATCGTCTGTAGGAATAGAGCCAGTAAAATTAATACCTATTTCATAAGATGAATTATCATCTGTGGTATAATTTACATATTCTGGAGCTGCTCCATCTATCTGCCATTTCCAATCAGTAAATGCAAAATTAGAGATATCATAAAAAGTGTTATTATACTTGTCTGTTATGACTATATCATTTTCTGTATAAAAATATGAATTAAACTCATCTAACAAAATTCCATTTTTTATTTCATCTAAACTAGTGTACCTTAAATTAATTGTTGCATAATCTAAATCTTTAGTATCGTTAGATACAAATAACTTTGTTTTTTCAACTAAAATTGGTGCTCCAACTGTAATGTATTGTGAAACATAATTATCAGATTCATTAATTTTAACAAAGAATACATATTCACCAGGATAAATTGGATAGTATCCTGAATAAGTATCCATATATAAATCTGTTAAAGCTTGTTGAATTTCTTCTGTATTTGGTAATGAATTATTTGTATCTTCAATTCCTAAATTTGATTTTAATTCGTTAAATTCGTCTTTGGTAATATAATAAATATTACTTATATCTGCATTGACAATTTGATTGTTCTCTTTGATTTCAATGTAATCATACAATTCATCATGAGAAGGGAAATTTACATAATCCCAACCTACAAAATCATCGGAAAAAGCAAATGTATACTCTAGTCCACTTTTTGCCTTTTCTATAAAGAAAGGAATATTAATTTCTTGTTTATCATATTTAACAAAGACATAATAATTACCAACCTTATATTCTGTAGAACTAGGCAAACTTGTTAATGTTTCTTCAATAGTGTTAAATGAGTCAGCATATTTATAAGTCACATTTAATTTGCTATCTCCGAATTTAATTTTTTCAGTTGAACCATCTGAATAAGATAATTTTACATATAAATTTTCAGTTGGGTTAATATCTAAATAATTGCTATATTCATAATGTCCTAAATCATAAATTACACTTTCGTTTTCATTAACAAATTCCATATTTGAAAGTACTTTTTGTGGTGTTTTATCTCCACAAGCAGAGAGCAAAAATATTGCAGGAACAATAACGGCAAATGCCAGACAAAAACTTAAAATTTTCTTTTTCATAAATCCTCCTTCTATAATGTTCTTTTTTTATCAGTAATGTTGTCTATAGCAATAACGAGAGCAATTAAGAAAGGCATGTCTTGTTCATTCGCTTCAAGTTCAAAGGCATCATTAATAAAAGTTATTCGTCGTCTAATTGTGCCAATAGGTTCGCCATTTTTTAATATTGTTGAACTTAGAGAAAAGAATTGTCCATCAATTTTAATTTCATCTTTATAGTCTTCAATGAAATATTCATTTTTAATATTAAACCATTTGTCTTTTACAGTAGCAATTTTATTATTGTTGGAATCATAAATAAAAGCTTTATGAATAAACCAATTAAACCATTTGTTTCTAATAGTATATAATCTATTCCCATCCAAATCACATAAATATTTTTTTCTAGTTATAGAAAAAACTTTTCCTTTAACTTGAAAAACAGGTTCTTTATTTTCATTAACTACTGACGAACCGCCACCCCATGACCAAAATTTATTTTTAATATATACTTTCATTTATCCTCCTTATATTTTTTCTGAAATAAAGAAAATTATTCCAATGATTAATACAAGCCAAATTAATATCTTTATTAATGTGATGATATTCCTTTTTGTCTTGGCTTTTTTATCTACATAATATTCATTTTTAATTTCATCAACCTGATTTTGAGTTTCAATCTCAACAGCTTTTCCTTGTGAATTCATTGTATTAAATTTTAATTTAATTTCATTTGTATCGTTAAGCTTAACATTAAATTTACAATCAATGACAATGCACCTTTTATCATATGGTGGTTCAAATAGACCAAAAATACTTATGATAAAAGATATAATTACATACAACCACCACAATTTAGCATTTAATTCAAGATTTCTTTCAATAGAAATTTCTACATTATCATTATCTGTATTATAGTCCGCTTCATACGAACCAAATTCATTTTTCTTTGCTTTTATTATTTGACCATCTACTTTTATAACAGGACGAAAATTAGAATTTATTCCAACAAATTTTAACTTAACATTTCTCATTTAATCACCCCTGATGCAAAAACAATAATACTAATAATAGTAATGACAATTACTATTGATGAAAGAATAATTCTTGATGAATGTTTTTCTTGTTTGTCTAATTTCAAAAATATAAAAGATAAAATTGAAAATAATATAACACAACTAATAAAAATCAAAAAATTTTCAAAAAAGAATTCGGTTATCTTAACTGTAATTGTACTAGCAGTCATTAAATTGTTCCAATAATTAGGAATTAATACAAAAATAGTACCTATGGACAAAATAATAAGTGTAAAACCAATAAGTATTACAAATGCTGTAGTCACAAAAGAAAGTATCCCACAAAAAGACAATATCAAAAATACTATTGAAAGATTTGAAAAGATTTTTCCTAAACGTCCACTAAAAACTTGAAATTCGATTTTCCCAGTCGAGCTTGTATGTTGTGATTGCATATATACTCTCCTTAAAACCTTTATTTTTATAATTATAAAAAAACTAAATAAAAAGTCAAACAAATATTTATTATAATTAATAAAATTTATTTAAATTTGTTTGATTTTATTAATAATATTAAATAATTGATATAAAAATTTATATAGTTATTATAAAAATTCATTTGTTATTTAATCTTATTATTAATATATAATTATTTATTAAGTATTTATTATAAGTTTAAAATAATATTTTATTTTTATTTATGATATTATTTATTATTAATTTTAAAAAAATTTTTTAATAAATTACAAATTAACTTAATTTTTTTATTTTAATTATATTCATCTATATTTTTTATAACATAGGTGTAAATATCTTCATCAAGGCACACATTAAGCGAACCAATGCATTTTGTTTGAAGTCTTTCATGTCTATTGATATTGTAAAGAGATGTACAAAATCTCGTTTCATATCCTTTATACAATCAGTTTTATACATCAAAGTTCCACACTCATAGTGGTGAAGCAAACTTCTATAATCAAAATTAATAGTACCAACTATTGCCAAAACATCATCGCATAAGACTTGCTTTGAATGAATAAAACCTTTTGAATATTCAAATATTTTTACTCCTGCTTTTTTCAATGGTTTATAACTTGAACGAGTCAAACTAAAAATAATTTTTTTATCAGGAACATGCGGAGTTATTATCCTAACATCAACATCTCGTTTCGCCGCTGAACAAAGCGCATTCATAAGTTTATTATCAATTATTAAATATGGCGTTGTAATCCATATATAATTTTGTGCTTGATTGATTATATTCAAATAAACATTTTCTGCCACATAATCATTATAAAAATATTTGGGACCATCACCATATGGACATACATATCCGCTGGCTTTCACTGCTGTCACTTCATTAGGTAGATATGAACCAAATTCTTCTAATTTTTGATTTTGAACATCATATAATTGTAAAAACATAAACAACATATTTTTCACTGCATCGCCAGTAATTTTAAGACCAGAATCTTTCCAATGCCCATGAAGTGTCTTAACATTTATGTACTCATCTGCCAAATTTAATCCACTCATAAAACCAACTTTACCATCAATTATAGTCATTTTCCTATGGTCACGATTGTTGTGGACTGCTGACATAATCGGAATAAACGAATTAAATTTGACACATTTTATACCCATTTGATTTAATTTTTTTGCAAAATTGTTCGGAAGTTTGTTGATTGTTCCAAGGTCATCATACAT
Organism: uncultured Clostridia bacterium; assembly: GCA_944377485.1. GTDB lineage: Bacteria > Bacillota > Clostridia > Christensenellales > UBA1242 > Onthoplasma. The sequence goes on from CALWFB010000009.1 coordinate 14,174, forward strand.
TACTCTAACTTCCACACCTTCTTTCACTTTTTTTCGTAAAATGCTCAATATAGCATTCCACATTTCACCCTTTTCAATGATGAAATATTCCATAAAAATATATCTCTTAGCAAGACGTAATTCCTCCAAGAGTTCTGCAAAAAACACCTCACCTAAACGCAAATATTTTACATCAGTATTGTCGTATGTTTTTAGTCCTGTTGCATTATATATATATTGAAACTGGCCATAATATTGACCAAGATTTTGTTTTAGTGTTTCATCTTCTTCTTTATATTTTACTTGATATTGTTTAATTTCTTGTGCCACCTTGTCATAGAATTTCTTATGTCTTTTTGGTGGACGTCTTCTGACAAATAAAAAATAGACGATTATTCCAAAAATAGGTGCCATTAGCAACAAAATTGCCCATGTTAATTGTCCTTCAATATGCATATCAGTATTAATAATATGAATTAAAAGAATTATACCTATTAAGTTAATAACCAAATCTATTTGAATGTAATAATGATTAAATACTATCGGATAAAAATGATTGATTATATAAGGTAATAAGATAGAAATACCTAGTTGCAATAATATTGCAATTATAACAATAGTCATTCTACTAAAAATAATCTTAAATAATTTTTTCATTTCTTCACTGCATATGTATGATAATAGTTTTTCAAAATTCCCTTGTAATTATCCTTCCAAGGTTTATTTTTCCCTAAATAATGAATAATTGCATTATTATTGGCAACCCAATCGGCATCTATTTTGTGCTTTGGTTTGCGCATATTGTAAAACATTATGTATCTATCTGAAAGATTATAAAATCTAGGGTCAACAAGACGAATTTTGTTTCCAAAAAATTTGAAAATTACATCTTGGTCATATAAACACATTCTCCAACCGTTAGATTTTATGAATTTAAAAATTTTGTCTGTATCAATAACATTACGCAATTCTTTAATATTCATTACCATAACACCCGTGTTTATGTAATAATAATCTTTACCAACGGTTAAACGAATTCTATTGAACCATTGCATGAAACTACGAATCTGCGTACATGCAATAAAATAATTCCCTTCAAAATTCATGTTATATAATTCATCAATATTATTATGCACAATCATGTCTGAATCTAAATATAAAATTCTATCTACTGATTCAGGAAGCATAATAGGTGCAAATATTCTATAATATATTTCATATGGATAACGTTTTACTTTGGGTGCACCCTTAAACAACGCACTATCCATATAAATATAAATAGGATTAATATTCGCCTGAGTCATTGTGCGAATATAGCCCTTATCTTCATCTTGCAAGTCAGTATGCATAACGTAAACGTCAAATTGACTTGATGGGTTATTAATTGCCAGTGAATTAATCATGGCTAGGAAATGTCTAACATATCCCTTATTGATATTTACTAATATATTTTTTTTTGATGTATCCATTATCTTTTCCTTTGAGATGATTATAAATAGAAACTCGAAAATTGTCAAGTATTAAATTAATTCAAATTTTAGCAATTGTCGATTGATTTTTTAATAATTTCAAAATATTTGTTGCAAAAAAATAAAATTATGCTATAATATAAAAGTTCAATGGGGTATCGCCAAGCGGTAAGGCTCTGGTCTCTGAATCCAGCATGCGGTAGTTCGAATCTACCTACCCCAGCCAATTTATTTAACATTTGATAGATAAATACAATCATTGCAAATAAAAAAACCGAGAATTATACTCGGTTTTTTTATAAAAAATTTTTCTAGTCATTTACAATTTTAAATGCAGTTTGTATAATTTTTTGTCCTTCGCCATCAATGTTTTCATTAGAGTCAATCGTATTTGCTTCATTGTTTGAAATTTTTTCTTCTTCGTTTGACGAAATTATATTATCTGAATTTGAATTAATTTCAATTAAATTTTTCAAATTTTCTTGAAATTTTGCTGTATTTTCTTGAATATTTATATTATTTTCTTCATTTTCCAAATTTTCTTTTGTTATATCAATTTTATTTGAAGAATAAATTTTTTCTAAGTTCGCTCTCATTTCATTTAAATCTGAATAGATTTTATTTACAAGAACTTCATAATTATTCTCGCTATCACGAATATTATCTTCATCTTCACTTTCATTGGGTATATTATCTACTCCAACATTCTCACGCTTTTCGGTTTCAATCACATTTGAATTTTCATTTAAATCGCCCTCAGTTTGATTAGATTCAATCTCTAATTCACTTTCATCATTTTGTGAACTTTCATTTGTCAATGAGGTATTACTATTTGACGATTGATTGTTCGTTGTACTATCTTTGTTTGTTTTTGTTGGGTCATTTATTATTCCAATTACAACTAGTAAACCTAATACTGCTGTCACAATTTCATTGATATAAGCAATATCAAAACTAATATCAAACGCCTGCAAAATAAGTAAAACCGCACTGACTATTGAAATCCAAAAATTGTAATTAGTCAATCGTTTTTTCCAATTCATTTTTGCTCCTTTTCTATTTTTGAAATTTTTTCAAAAACTAAAAATTTATTTATAGAGCACAAATATTGAAAATAGATATTGAATTTTTTTAAAATTTTTATATCAATATTCATAATAATCTAACACAACATCTTTGACACATACATCTGTTTCATTCGATGATATTTCCAATTTAATTTGTTTACATAATATTTTAAAGCAAAATTCATTTAATCCATCTTTATATGTTGAAAAGGATATATTTTTATCATCATACAACAAATTAAACGTCACATTCTCACTAGCATTTATAGATAATTTGGTAAACAGCTTTGTATGGTATGAATCACTTAATTCACTGCTAACCCAGTATTTAGGTAGACTCGTTTCAAAGCATGATGAATTTTCTACAATCTGTCCTAATTTTGAATCATTCATAGTATTAAATGTTAATAGCATCTTTTCAAATACTTCGGTTTTTACAGGTAGTAGACTTTTTACATCTATTCCACGAATTATTTGATAAGAAAAATCAGTGATGTCAATCACAACCAAAGCATTATTTATATAACTACCTGTTTCACACAGAATAGATTTATCATCATTAAAGTTTAGTCTAAGAGCCAAATAATATTTTTGTCCCAAAGAAGAAGCGGCTGTATGTTCATTACTATCAGGAAGAAGATTACGGATATCAATATCTGTTTTTGTCACTTTAACACCGTTGAATGAATAAATGCCATCTTTTGTCATGAACATAATTACATTGCCACATATGCTGACAGTGTCAGTATAGATTTTTGTATTTGACAAATATATTTGGCTGACTGTAATATCATTTTTAATATAATTGATTTTTGATATTCCATAATCTCTAAAAACATAGATATCTTCATCAAATGTTAAAATTTTTCTACAATATCCTAAATCATCTTCCAATGAAATATATCCAGATTCCGGTGTCACCTGCCCTACATTTTCTGCATCAAGATTTGTTGCATACCAAATTTTAAAGGCAGGGTCTTTTATTGTACAAAACAACACTTCATCATTCATACACATACTAGTAATTATTGGCACATCTTCAATCTCATATGGTGAATAATTAGTATGCCAGACAATCATTTTATCCGAGCTGGTCAAAATAATTGAATCCGTATCATCTGTCTTGTATGATAAACTAACAGGCGGACTGTTGAATTGCAAATTAAACAACCATAAAAGAATGGGTGAACCACTAAATAATTGATTGATATAGACCTTATTATCATCACCATAAATGAGCAATCTATGTTGTGTATTTTGACTGGTTGGGAAATACATCTTAAAATAAGTGACTCCACAAACCGAATTAATGTCAAGATTATCTATACCTAGTTCAACCTCCGTTGTATCTTCATATGTATTTGGAAACTTAGCGACCGCTACTCCCAACGATGATTCAAGATTCTCTGTTGGTAAAAAATTATAAAATTTTTCAGTATTTATTTTATCTGATGTATTAAAATTATTAAAATTTTTTATTTCTATCTGTTTTTTTGTCTTCATTCCCATCTCCTTGCGGGCAATTCAAAAATTTTTAAATTTTTTAGACTTTCAGCTTTTGAAATATATCTATCATAAAATGATTCAAAATCTTCGAACATCCCGCTAGACAAGCAATAATATGAACATAGTCCAAAGGCAATTACATCTGGACTAAAATTAGATAAAAAATCTATTTCATCAAACATGGAATTAATTTCTGGATATGTCATATAATTGACAGTATAATTTCCGTCTTCTGCAAATTCCAAATTTCTATTGATAATTTTAAATTTGACGGGTTGACCATCTTTAAAAACATTATTAATACGAATGAAATTGTTAAGATTGCTAAGTGCATTCTTTTTATTTGTTGTAGTAATATTTTGACTAGTACTGACTGGTACATAATGCGTACACAACTCTTGAATAGAAAATTTTATTAAATTAAACAATTTACTTATTTCTGCATTTTCAAGTGCTGTTTCTTCACTTGAACTAGTTGTAGTATTAAGTATCTCATATTCTTTACTCAAACCCAAAAGTTCTGCACTATTCTTCATAATATCTATAATTTTCATTTTAACTCCTTTCCATCTCCGTTTCAAGAGTGTCATTAAATTGAGAGAGAACGCATCGTCTATCTGCGTTCTCCCTTAATTGATTATCATTTTCTATTTTCTCTATTATCTTATCAATATTTGCACTCATACTTTCATACACATATTCTAATGTACGAATATCTAGTGTATTAAAAGGTATAGTTAAACAATATGTCGTGTCTAATTGTGATGAATTATGAACTTCAAAAACCTTTTTTGATGTATCATAAATTATGTAATAATCTTTATCAATATATCTAATTCTTTTTGCAATTTCATATACATCATGTGTAATTCTGATTTTCATAACTCTCCTTAATTATTTTTTATTGTTTATTCTGTAATCGTATTTTCTATTACAGTTGTAAATGGATTAGTCACAGTTGATTTAATATTTGTGAATTTTGCTTGTCCACTTGGTAGGTCACAAATCAAATCTGCATATTTAACAAGTGTAGCAGTATAAGCAGGATATCCCGCCTTTTGACGTAAAATTTTGCCGCCTTCTCCTTCAATCCATTCCCAATCACAAAGTTGATGAAGTGTGAATTTGCTTGTATCTAACAAATAAATTGTATCATCTGGGACAAATCTATCTGACACAACTGGAATTCCATTAAAGGTCATCGCTTTATATCCACCAGACAATTCCGTCACATCGATATTTCTTCTATAACAAGCAAGATATTGCTGATATGCTCTTTTCGCTCCTGCACCACAAGAAATGAAGTCAATTGTAGAACCTGAATTTTCTTCTAAGAAATCTACTGCACTTTGTAAAACTGAATCACTTATTTCTTGACTAGTAGTGCTTGTATAAGGATTTAACCATTTATTTGATGTCCTATCCAAACCATATATTGCTTTTGTAGTGTCAAATATTGCTCCTAGTCCAGTAATCTCATTATCTTTACTTCCTTGAACATAGAAAACATCATTTTGAGTCATTGCAGAAGGAGTGGTTGTAAATGAAACTTTTTTATTTACTCTATCTACGTATGCTATTCTCAATCCAACGTTTGATGTAATTGTGCCAGCTGCTTCATAGACATCAATCACCATGCCTTCCATAAGATTTTTAACACTGTCCATTGTTGCAACGCCATCTGCATAAGCAGTCACTTTGCCTACCGCACCAGTACCGTCACCATATAACATACGTCCAAGATTAAATTTTGAAGCAGTCAAAAGTCCTTCCATCTCTGCATTAAGCAAATCAATGAATGCTCCATTACTATTGCTACTTGCTCTAATTGCTTTATCACTTATTTCAATAGTGCCATACAAATTTTTTAATGTAGTTTTGAATTGTACATAATTATTTTCATTAGCAGTAGGAAGTTTTCCTGTTTCAGTTCCTGCACCTACACCACCATTTAAACCAACTGGTGCAACTTTGATAATTTGTTTGCCATATACATCAGTAGATGATTGTTTGATTTTTGCAAACAAAGGATTTGTTTTAGTATTTAACTGATTGCATGCCGCAACCAAATAAGCATCTTTCAATGCGTTTTGTGCTGTCGATAAATCTACCATTTTTTACTCCTATTTTATTTTTGTTTTATAATTGATTTAGCTAATCGTCCCGCTTCTTGAATTGTAGTAGGGACATTTGGTGGAGAAAGTGGAATCGAATTAGAGCCTGTCTCTATGCGTATAGGAGAAGTCTGAGTTATCTTACTCATATAATCTTTAATGATTTTATCTTTTATTTCATTATTTGAATAAATATAGTTGTTCAAAAATTCGCCGTCTGACACATAATCTTCCGCTCGTTTGTAATTATTTGTGATGACCTTCATAACTTCATCTTCAAAGTTAAGACTTTCATCTTGAATTAAACTTTCTTTTAGCGCGCTACTAAAAGGTTTAATTATTTCAAATTTTGTTGCAAACTCGTCCACTTTCTTTTCAATTTCAAGTCTTTTGTTGGTCTCATTCTCACGTCTTGTATTTTCACTTTCCAAACTTGCCAACCTTTGACTTTTTTTGGTAAATTCTGCTTCTAAATTATTGTAAGCTTTTAGTAAACTTTCTGCATCTTTGAATTTACCGAAATTTTCATTGGAGCCTAAACTAATTTCTTGTTTTGGTTGTTCCAATTCTTCCATATTTAATCTCCTTTTTTATCTAAATTTTCATTTATTTCTGAATTTTTTAAAAATTTTTTATGTTCTTCTATATGTTTTAATAATTTTTCAATCATTTGTTGACTATTTAATTTTTTCTTTATCTCTCCACCTAATATGTATGCAGTATGTTCATCTATATGAATCTTGTGGTCATCTATCGGAAGTATTTTTAGTTCTTGATTATTAGTTAGAGATATATTTTCTTCTTTTGCACGATTAATTTGAAGTGAATGAATATCAACGGCATTTTCCCACATCCCAAATCCTAATAAATCAAGGCATCTTTTTCGCATGCTTTGAGAAAATTTGCCATCTTCATCATACATCAATCCCTCTTTTATTAAATCTAAGAGCATTGTTCTCTTTTGTCCAAGACTATCCATTGTATCTGTAGAAGCATCAAATACGACATCGTCACTACATATTTCATTTTGGTCCCAATAATACATTTGTACATCTCCCGCTTCACCGGTGATTTTAAGCAACCTAGGCACAACAGCAAATTGTTTGTATAATCTCAATATATATTTTGCAAGTGTTTTAACAGCTAACTTTGTTGAGTCAATGGCTGTTGATAGACGAGTTATATCCTGCTCTGCCAACAATTCAAGTGCCACACCAGACATATTAGTATAGTTTGCATAACTATCAGTCATCATATCACTGACTCCGGATACGGTTTTAAATTCTGATAATAATCTCTCTTCTTCTTCATCAAAATTTAAATTTAAAGTTGGATTTTGCATAATTTCAGGAATTTTACTTCCCTGTCTATATACAAGCACTTTACCAGGTGAAAGTCCTTCCATCTCTAACGCATCAGTATCAACACTGCCATCTTCCACTGCCAAAACATTCATAACCGAACGATTAAAATATTCATGTTTGCGATTTCTTACAGCATTGTATGCTCTTTGCAATGGTATTAATCTGTCAACCACACTTACTCCAAAAAAACTACCTGGCATATAATTAGAAATCTGTTTTACAAATGGAAAAGTGCGATTATTCAATTCATCATTGATATAAGGGAGTTCTCCATCATAAAGCAACTTGTCACCTGCAACAATCGTCAATCTCCCATTTGGTCTTTCTTTTGTTGGTCTAATATATCTTTCAATAACCACACAATGATTGTTTAGTTCTACATTTGCGACTTTATTAATATGCGCATCGTAGCCAAGTCCACCAATATTGCCCGCTTGGCTATCTAGTGTGAATGCATACACCTTTTCACCACTAACATCTATTCCCCATTGTGAACGGATTTCATCAACTTCAACCGCACGTGCGTGAATGATACTTTTTACGTCATCCAATCTTTCACATGCCAAATTATCTGGAAAAATTTCAAACGGAGAAACCACTTCAACTTGAACGTCACCCTCTCTAATTGCATTTCCCAATTCATCTGTGGCAACCATTCTGCCAGTATCGGTATTCCAAACAATTTTATAAAAAGCCGTCCCACATATTTCGCTCCAAGTAGTAGCTGTCTTTTCAAGGTCCGTCAAATTTATTCTATTTGCAACTGAATTTAAAATTTCTTTGCTCAATTTTGCACTTTCAATATCCGATTCGTCAGTACTTGCAGGGACAACAGTCACACTTGGTGTATTGCTAGAAATTTTTGATATACGAGTTTCAACTATCGGTGCTATGTGATTAAACACTTCTTTTTCTTGCCAAAAATATTCTTTTTCGTCTTCTCTTATAGTTTGATTTGATGCAATATAACTATACTGATTTCCCATCATAAAGTTTATGTTCAATTGCCATTGTGCCTCCAAACTCCTTCTTGCCTCTCTTCTCTCAATATAATCTCTTTTTACTTCTTCAATTAATTTTTGGTTTGGTTTACTCATTCTTTCCTCCCTTTTTATAAATTGGCTTAACATTTTTTGGTATCATAAATTTACCTATTTCTGCGTATAAAGATTTCATACAATTCTCACAAAGATACACACTTCCATCAAATACAAATTTCTTGTTAACTATTACATAATCACATAAATTATTACAGCCGCTAGCATCACATTTTACTCGAACTTTTGCCTTTTCTACTATCATTATTCATCTCCTTCAATTCTTTTAATAAACGTTGTCTTTCTTGCTCCAACTCTTCATCGCTCATTTTGTCATAATCGTATTTTTTATCATCATCTTCTTTGATTTGTTGTAATATTATTTTTATCAAATCTATATTAGGTGGAAGCGATTTTTCATTTACCTTCTTTTTTACCAACTTCATCTCGTTTGTTTCACTATCTAACACATATTCACATGTCGTTTCGGTCGTTGCACTTCCAAGTAGACAAGATTTAATAGCTTTTAGAGTTGCTTCGTCAATTTTATATGATTTTATAACACATCTACCTCCTATCTTCTACGATTCAATGAACGAATTAGTCTTTCCTTCTCTTTTTGAATGATACTCATCTCTTCCTTTGGACGTTTATTTTCAGGGCGTGACATTATATAATATCTTAACTCGTCCATACTGTGGTCATCAACCTTAACCGGACTATCACCATTACCCCATCTATAACCTTTCAATTCACGAATCATATTTTTACAAGTATTAAAAATGAACAATCGACTTTCTCCAAGACTGTTTTTTAGATATGCTTTCACTCTCTGAATACCAGAAAATACGTCTTTATTTACATTTGTGTTCACTAAGATTCCATGGTCATAAAATAAATCAGCCACGCTTCTAACTGATGCAAGTGTGGTTTGATTTGCTGCACTATCAATTAGTGCCTCTATCATTCCGTTTGAATTTCTATGCCAATGCAATTCATCACTAATTCTTTGAATCGCTTCACTATGATATCCAATGTCCTTTTCTTTATCATAGTGTTCTGCCACGACATATATATTTCCATCATAATCTACTGCATACCAGTGACAAGAAAGTGGATTTTTTAATCCTGGGTCGATAGACAACTTATCTTGCCATTCATATGGAATAGGAAATGGTTCAATAACATTGATATTTTCATCAAACTCTGGATAAACTCGTCCACCCACATCTAAAAATTCTCCAAATTGTCTAGATTTTAGTTCTTGCTCAGATAGACTCTGTTTCATGCTGTTTTTAGCTTTTTCACTAATAAATGGATTATCGTCCCATTGCATAAATTCGTACCATATATTAGGGTCATTAAATTTATTTAAATATATTTCATCATAAACAAATGTCATACCTTTTAACGGGGTCATTGTAGCAAATATATCTCCATCTTTATCTAAAACACGCATTCTGCATTCTGAATAAATATCATAAGGAGGTTCTTCATCAAACCAAACATAATCAAGGCTAGTACCTTGAAATTTCTCTCTGCCTTGGTCACAACTTTTAAATCCAATTTTGCTCACTCCTCCAAAAATATTTTTTATTAAGATATAATCAATAATCCCATTTGAATAGTTATCTTTTCTTCCACTAAGCATCACAACATCTTCTATCCAATCAGGATTTAGATAATGCAGAATTTTACTTTGTGCAACATCTCGTTGTACTTGTGTAGATAAGCTTACAACCCAACCCGATGTGCTTCCATTTATTTTTCTATAAGGGTGACAGCCACGAGCAAAATATATAACTTCCACCGCCCCACATTCTGTTTTACCTGAACGATTTCCTCCAAACACCCATCTATTCTTTTTTTCACACTGATGAAATGCAAGTTGTTTTTTGTGAATCTTTTCACCAGTATTGTATTGATTTAATTTGTTTTTTTCTTTTCTCTCTCTTTGAATCTGTTCAATCTTTAAAATTTTTTCAATCACTTCCATTTGCACGATAATTTACACCAAAACTCGTTCATTTAATCCTAAACTTGTCAAAATATTTCGTAATTTTTATGCTAAAATCAAAATATGATTTTGTTGTTAATATTGATATTTAGTTTACAAAATTCTATGTTATATGTATCTGCTAGTACATTTGATACATACTATGCACGCATTATGTATGATGAGGTTTATTTATATAAAGCACCAATTGAAGTTGAAGATTATTCAAATATCTATTTTTCTTTGCCTCGCACCTATTTTGTAGAACTATTAGAAAGTAGCAATAATCAATTTTATAAAGTAAATTATCTATCATTCACCGGTTATGTCAAAAAAGATGCAGTTCAAACCATTGTTGGCAAACCAATAACACCATACCTTGAAAATCAAAATTTCAGAGTTTATTCTGAGCAAAGCAGAGATATGCGAAGTGAACCTAGCACTTTGAGTGGTAGTTCAAGTCAAATAGTATATATCCCTTTGTATTCCAGAAATTTAACTTACTATGGAACAATCAAGGGTGAACAATTAGTAGATGGAAGAACAAATATATGGTATTACTGTAAATATTCAGCAGACCAAGATTATTATGGATACGTATATAGCGACTTTTGTGATGAATTTAATGTAAATGAAATTCCTCTAAATACAGAAAAAGTCAGTTATACATCAGCTCCATCTTTTGACACTACTAACGCCCAGGAAAACAGTTTGCCCATAGAAAATAAAACCACAGCAATAGTAATTGCAATTCTCACTATTCCTGCGATTATATTTGTATTCATGATATTAAAAAGTGGAAAATTAATAGCAAAAGACGGTAGGAAATCAAACAAAGAAATTAAAGACTATTAATTCAATTAAACAGTAAGTGGCTGTTTACGTTTAAATGCCATTCTTCTTTCTCTAATTTCCTCTCTGATATCAGATATCCATATTTCAGAATCTAAAATCCTCATTAATTTTTCAATATATTTTGAATTATTCAAAGCATCGGTTAAATGAGCAAAAGCTCTTTCAATGTGACGGAAAGCAGTTCGCTCTTTTAATTCAAGTATCCCACACAATTCAGAGATAGATATAGAATATTTCATTTTGATATATAAAATCTTTTTATCATCTATGTCTAACGACCGAATTGCATTATCAACTATAACTTTTAAATTAATTAGTTGATTTTTTCTTTCAATTAAGTCTATAATATTATTACATACATCTAACGAGCCATAATCCGAAGTGGTTGGCCCAAAATAAAAAGCATGATTGTTAATAAATTTATCAATTGCTTCACATTTTTTATTCAACATTCGATATGTTTTTACAATCGCCTCACTATCATAAATATCAATCATTATTATCTCCCCTGACAAAAAAAAGTATATCCTACCATTTGTCGAAAAGTCAAGCAGATACGTCACTTTTTTACAAAAATCTACATTAAAATGTCATAATTTTCGATAAAAAATGACATTCTGTTCGAACGTATGTTTTATTTTTTACAAAATATTTGTTTAAATCAATAAAAAAAAGACTTGCTATAAAGCAGTCTTATCTTCCGCCGTTGCTAATTTAATTATAGATACTTCATAGGCTGTTTTTGTGACAGGCAAATCAGCACCCTCATAATGTTTGTTATATTCTCTACTTTGTATTCGCCCTTCAATTTCCAATTTAGTGCCAACTTGTAATTTGTTAACAAATTGTGCATTTCTACCCCATGCTATACATGGAATATAATCTGATTTATCATAATTCCTGTTAACAGCCAGCAATATATCACAGATTTCACGTGAAAATGGCGTTGTTCTATAAATGGGTGATTTACATATATAGCCACTAAGTTCAATTACATTTGAATTGGCACTATTATCCCATTCACATAATTCCCTACAAAATACTGATAAAAGTAGTTTACTCTTTCCTTCTTCTAGTTTATTATAACTTCTAAACTGTCCTCGCAATGCAATCTTATCACCGACTTTTAATTGATTTTCGTCAATTAATTTGCTAGATATTGTGATTGGCAAAATATCATTTTGTCCGCTCAGTCTGGGTACTATCAGATTGAAAGAATAAAAATTTTCATCTAAAACTGTATGATTATATTTCGGAACATCTGCCACTTCACCTTGTAAATAAACCTTGTTGTTATTCAACATTTCATAACTCATTTGTTTTCTCCTTTAATTTTTTATTTGCGTACCCTGTATGTTAATTGTGAAATTATCATAATATATTAGTTCCCCAACTGGCACGACTTGTGTTTCTTTGATTTTATAATATTCTAAAACCATTTTTAAGCCTTCAATTATGTTGTCAGAGTTGTTGTGAAATAATACAATACTTCCGTTTTGGGATTGTGCTGTCACTCTTCCAGCTATTTCGCTTGCACTAAGCCCTTTCCAATCTAAACTATCTACACTCCATTCGATGCAACTAATATCAAGACTATCACACACTTCTATTAGTGTATTATTATAATATCCATAAGGTGGTCTAAACAATTTGGGTCGATATCCCGTCAAATCTTGTATAAGTTTTATATTCGTTTCCAACTCTTCTTTAATCTTATTTTTACTCAACTTTGTCATATCTGGGTGAGTATTGGAATGAAGTCCAATCTCAAAACCATTATTATATATTTCTTTTACCATATCTGGATATTTTTCTATCCAAAAACCTACCAAGAAAAAGGTTGCCTTTATTCCATACGAATCACATATAAACATGATTTCTCTGGTCTTGTCCGCTCCCCATGCTGCATCAAAAGATATGGCAACTTTGTTCTCATCAGTCTGGACAGAATAAATAGGTAATTTTCTTTCTCCACCAAAATAGATTGCTCCTACTTCTACTCCGGCATAATTTAAAGAAAAAGCGGATAGAAAGATAAAAATACCCAGAACTACAAACAAAGTTGCTTTTTTTATAAAGATTACTTTCATAGATATCTACCGTCCTATCCTAACACTATTAATGATATAAACAAAGCAAATATGACAAATAATTAAAACAAAATTTATAGAAAAAAAAGAAATAAGGTAATATAATGTCGAAAACCTTATTTCTTCTTTCTTTTAGCACCACAGTATGGACATTCGCTTTTGTTTTCAGGAATCATTCCTCCACAATATTCACAATACAATTCTTCTTTTTTATCACGTTCATGATTTTGCTGAACATTAGAAGAGACTGTATTAACTGGATTTGTATATGTACTTGAATTTTTATGTTTGCGGATAGCTATTACGATTACACTCACAATAATTATGATAAAAGCCAAAGCGAAAATTATAAAAAACGATGTTGTAGGTGGATTGATTCCATCATCAAACATATCATCTACATCAAAATCCAAATCTAAAAATATACTTAAAATACTTAACAAATTAATCATAATATTCTTTATTAATATTACGCAAAATTTGTCAATTTGTCAATAATTTTGTAGTATGTTATGTTTATTAGTTAAAATCTTAAATTGCCTTAATTAAAAATGTTATTATAATATATTTCATTAAAAAACAAAAAAGATATATGTTTAATATATCTTTTTCTAACTATAAACTTTTCTTTATATGAGCCAGTGCATTTTTTTCAAGTCTACTGACTTGTGCTTGTGAAATTCCCACACTATCGCTAACTTCCATCTGCGTTTTTCCTATAAAATACCTTAAATTTAAAATTTCTCTTTCACGTTCATCTAACTGTTTGATTGCATCAAGCAAATCTGTATGGTCTATCCATTTCTCAACAGAATGTTCTGTATCTGCAATATGCTCGTCCAACCGCATTTCTTCATCTCCCTCATTGAAAAAAGATTCATCAAGAGACATAGGTGTAGATATTGCATCAATTGCATCATAAACTTCTCGTATTGTTATATTTAGGTCGTTAGCCACTTCTTCCAGACCAACCTCATCACCTCGTCCTGATTGCAATTTTTCTTTACTTTTCAAAACCATATATGCTGTATCACGCAGACTTCTGCTAACTCTCATAGCACTTGAATCTCTCAAAAAACGCTTAATTTCTCCTATTATCATAGGAACAGCATAAGTAGAAAATTGCACATTTAATGAAATATCAAAGTTATCAATCGCTTTCAATAATCCCACACAGCCTACTTGAAAAATATCGTCCATATTTTCTTTGCAAGATACAAAGCGTTGTGCGACAGACAAAACAAGACGCATATTGCAATAGATATAATAATCTTTTGCCCCTTCGTCTCCTGCTTTAATTTTTCTTAGCAAATTTTCACTCTCTTCTCTTGTGATTTTAGGTAAAGTGCTAGTGTCTATTCCACAGATATAAACTCGTCTTGCCATATTCACCTCGATATTATTGTGTCATATTGAAAAATTTTTATCCGTGAATTGTGAAATTTGCTAAAAAAAACTAATAATCGACATCAAAACTAAAACAACACAATATTTTTCTTTATAAAACAAAATTAATTTATTGTATACTTTCACTATGACAATTTATATAGAAAGTTTTTTAATACAAAATATATTAATAAATTTTTGTTTAGTTCGCTTAGTATATATAACATTAAAATCAAAAAGTAGTTTTTTTAGACAGCTCTGTGCATCTATCTTAGGCGCTGGTTTTAGCGTCATATCAGCAATTTATTTATCAAACCAAATTATTTTGAATATAATTAAATTCTCATGTGCAATAATAATGCTAATTGTTGCTTTCAAATTGAGCAAAAAACAATTCATTTTTAGTTTTATTTTATTATTTTTGTATACATATGCACTAGGTGGTGGCATAATGAATTTAACCTCTACGACATATTATACATCATTTGGTGTTATAAGCAGTAGTAAACTTTCCCTTGAATTAATTACTATTATTGCAATTATAATTACTTATGTTTACGAATTGGTGGCAAAACATATTAAATTTAAATTAAAAACTAACAATTTAATCTATCCAATCACGCTCTCCTTTAATCAAAAAGAAATAACAATCAATGCTTATTTAGATACTGGAAATTTTTTAAACATCAATGGAGAGCCAATAATTATAGTAGATATTGAAACTTATTTAAAACTAGCTAACAAAAATTTAATTGATTACTATCTATCAAAAGGTGAAGAAATTTCTACTGGCACAGTTAACGGAAAAAATAATTTAAAGTTGTTTAAAATAGATAAAATAGAAATTAAACTAAAAAAAGAGAAAAAAACTTACATAAATCATTATATTGCTGTCAGCTCAAACAAATTTACAGATTCAAATTACCATGCATTATTATCCCCACTAAATTTATAAGGAGAATATTATGAAATTTTTTAAAATGATTAAGAACTTTTTCATTCGTCTATTTAGACGCAATTTTCTAAATATTGAAAATATTGTTAACTACATTTTTAGCACTGAGAGTCTACCCGAACCTCTTGACAATGACAAAGAATTTGAATTAGTGAAAGCATTCCAAGAACAAAATGACATCAGTGCAAAATCTGAGTTAATCGAACACAATTTACGCCTTGTTATGTATATAGCCAAGCGATTTGAAAATAAAAAATTAGACATGCAAGATTTGGTCTCGGTGGGTTCTATCGGCTTAATCAAAGCGGTTGATAGTTATAAGCCAGACAAAAATATTAAACTTGCAACATATGCCAGTAGATGTATAGAAAATGAAATATTGATGTATCTAAGAAAAGTAAATAAAAGTTTGAACGACCTAAGTCTTGATGACACACTTGTAAATGATGATGAAGGAAACAATTTAACCTTAGGTGAAATAATTCCTGATAACAAAATTGCCTATGAAGAAATTGAACTAAAAGACCAAAAATCGTACTTAATACAATCAATTAGTAAACTGAGTGATAGAGAAAAATTAATAATGAGTATGCGCTATGGTTTAAATGGTTATGAAGAATTGACACAAAAAGAGGTTGCAGATTATATGAATATATCTCAAAGTTATATATCACGACTTGAAAAGAAAATATTACATAAACTCAAACGTGAAATGCAAAAAAATATGTAAAAAAAGAGATAAATATCTCTTTTTTTATAGTCAATATTCAAATTAAGCATATTATGGACGGATTAAATTGTTTTCATCATATAAAATAAATTGTTCTTCTACGCTATCTCCAAAATAATTTAAATTCTCATTTCCAAATTTACCAAAATCTAATGGAATGAGAATGTCGTCCCCTATTCTTTTTCTACAATGTTGTTGAAACATTTCAACTAAATCATTCGAACTTTTTCCTATTGTTATTTCTTTTAGAGTATTAGTTGGATTTTCCTTATTGTAATATGAAACAAAATCTTTCATTCCTCGAATAAATGCATCAAATAATTTTTCTCGTAATGCTTTATTTAATTCTATATCTCTTACTTTGATTGTATTAAATATACCATATCTTTCGTTGCGGTTTATATAAAAAGTAGCCTTAGCAATATATCCCAAATCAACAAATTTGCCATTCTCCAATTTTACCCTAGCTCTAATAGCCATATTTTGAACATCATTATTCATTATGCTTGCTCTCATTATTCCATAGCCAACACCATTAAGATGTGCACAACCTTGTTGCAATACTTTACTGATAATAAAGTTTATCGGATTGTCCCTATCTAACCAATCGTAAGAAAATTCCACTTCACCTTTTGTCAATTCTTTTTGATAAACACTAGCACTAATAAACTTAATTAGTAGATTTTCTTTGTCTATATTTTGTTCAATTGATTTGATATTCAAATCATCTGTACCATCATCAAGTTCTTTTAAATGAAAGGACAAAATACTATTTGGTATGTCGTTATTTATTCTTTCTGCATCAATTGATACAGCATTATCAAAGTCTATTTGTTTAGAATGATATGGAGATAACATTTTTGCAATCAACCTAGTATGTTCATCAACAATTCCAGTGAATTTGTTTTCATTAAAATAATCTTTAAACTTATCTACTGTCGCTTTTAACTGTCTTTGCTCACCCTTGTTTGTGGTATGAGTTGATTGCACCTCATCAAAGTGATTATAACATTTTACAATAAAGCCCGAATTAGCCTTCTCTTCAAGCATCAATTTATCAAAGTTTTCCAAAAAGAAGATAGTAAAGTCTTGATTAAAGCCATTAACATCCATTTCAAAAAACAATTTTCTAGATTTCTTTAAATCAAATTTGTTTTTCACTATCTGCTCTTTTAAAAACTCTGTCACTATTTGAGAATAATTAAGCATTTTTTCTTTCATTATTCCATCTGCTGTTTTATTTCTAAACAAATTTTGTGGTAAAAATCCACCAAGATTAAAATAAAATTTTAAAAATTGATTTTTATTAGCATCATCTAATCCTTGAAAATCAATTGTATTGTAAAAAGTTAAATTATGCTTATCTAAAAATTCTTCAAATTTTTCACCCTCTTGCCATAAAAATGAATATAAAGTTTTATAAATATAAAAGGTTTTGTCATTTTTAATATCTTTTAAAATTTTGTCTTTTTTATCCCAAAATTTTATTAATAATTCTTTAATTTCTTTACTTTTATTATCAAGCTTTACATATTCACAATTTGAAGCTTCCAAATTTTTAGCAAGTATAAATTTATTTTCATCTTTTATTATATATTTAATGTCATTATTGGTTCCAATTGCATTATGCGCTATTGCTTTGAAGCCTTCAAATATTACTAATCTTTCAATGTTTGGACAATTGTCAAATGCTAATTCTCCTAATGACTCTAAGTTTTTTGATAAAATTACATTTGATAACATTCTATTATTTGCGAATGCAAAATTTCCAATACTGCTAATAGAATCTGGCAAAACTAGTTCTAATAAATAAGCATCATTAAATGCATTGTCCTTTATACTTTTTATTGAATTTGGAATATCAATTTCAAACAAACCTAAACAACCGCTAAATTGAGAATCCTCAATAGTTTGAACCTTCGATGGGATGTTAATCTTCGATAAAAATGAACAATTTGCAAAAGCTCCTTCACCAATCGATTCAACATGTTCTTTCAAATCGAACTCCCTTATCTTCATACACGATTCAAATGTATGATTTCCTATTGATAACAAAGTGTCTGGTAATTTACAATCTTCTAATTCGAAACAAGAATAAAATGCGTAATCTCCAAGTCTAAAAACACCATTTTTTAAATCAATTTTCTTTAAACTTGTACACTGCGCAAAAGCATATTTGTTAATTATACGCATTGAATTTGGCAAATCAACTTTTTCAAGAGATATGCACGAAGCAAAAGCGGAATTTTCTATTTTATAAACTTTGTTAGGAACTGATACTTGTTTTAATTTTACACACTGGTTGAATAGATAACTTTCTATAACGGTGATATCTTTTGGTAGTTTAATTTTTTCTAAATTTATGCAGTTATCAAATGCCCCATCAGCTAAAATCTCAATACTGTCAGGCAAATCAACACTTCTAATAGAATGACAATTAGAAAAAGCGTATTGAAAAATGGATTTTAAATTCGTTGAAAATTTGACTTTTTTCAAAGCAACACATGAATGAAATGCATATTCTCCTATTGTTTCCACTCCGTCATGCATTATTAATTCTTCAAGAATTGTATTACAATTTGAAAAACAATTCTTTCCAATTTCACTCACAAATTTAGGGACTACAAATTTCCCATCTACAATATCTTCATTATCTACTCTAACTAAAATATTATCTCTAATTTTCATAATAATTTAATCAGATTATATCAGCAAGCAATAAAAACGTCAATATGGAAATTAAAATTAAATAAAAAATCAGTCCTAAAACTGATTTATATTTTATTTAAGTTTAATTCGATTTCAACTTTTTCAAGCAGAACATCCGTCCATGCAATCTCTTGATTATCTAATTTTGATTTAATTTCTGCTTCTGTTCGCAAATTATCAAGCAATTCTTTACCACCCAATTTTTCTATAATATATAATATCTGCTGCTGATTATTATTTTGATTTTTGCTTTTCAATAAATCAAGCATTAAATATACAGATAATAATGTAGAATACGTTTCTATCTTCTGATTGCTTTTAACGTGATTTAAAATTCTAAAACCGTCCTGATTTCTATTTTCGTATGCATATTGAGCTATTTCAATCGCATTCATTTTAGAAACATTAATATTTGTTCCGTCATCAAATTCAAAAATGTGTTCAACAGCTTCATTATCCATATTAAGATTTTCATCAAATCCTCTTGTTATTATTCTTTTAATTAATTTAGTCATGCCCTTACCTCAATTTAACTATGTTCTTTATTCTACACTAGATT
Source organism: uncultured Clostridia bacterium (assembly GCA_944377485.1). GTDB lineage: Bacteria > Bacillota > Clostridia > Christensenellales > UBA1242 > Onthoplasma. The sequence goes on from CALWFB010000009.1 coordinate 33,990, forward strand.
TGATACTATTACTAGCATTTTTATCATCTAAATCATGTGTACTTTTATTTTTTTCTAAGTCTACATTATGCCTTTGTTCAATTAATTGTTGTTTGCAAAAATCAACTAAACTTTTTTGAGTGTCGAATTTCTCCAAATATTTAATCAATAATTCTAATTTTGAAACTGACAACTTAAATTTTTCAAAATTTTCTTTGAAATAATAAAAATCAATTGCATCGGTAAAATTTATATCCTCTCCTGTAATGTCTGACATACGCACAAATTTGCCATTATATACACAAGATGTTTTTTCCATATATTCAATAGCAGATTTTATCTTTGCTTCTGTCATTTCTTGTGGACCAATAAAACCATGTAATGGAAGCCTAGTATTCAAACAAGAATTAAAAAACTTATTCAACACACCTGAATACTTTGTTATCTCCAATTCATCTGACGAACAATATATGCTATGTCTATTCTTATTGTTTACTATGATTTGGTCAAAATTTTGACCCTGTTCAACACTTATCAAATCATTTTCGGTCGCTTTCCAAATCAACATCTCAGCCCAAAATGGTGTCATTAATTTTCTCCCAAACAATTTTAAATACATTTGAATTATATCACATAATCAAAAATTGTCAATATTTAACTAAATTTAATATTTTTATATTATCAAAAAATATTAATTATCACACTAAAAATATGAAAATAAAAAAAACACAGTGGGTTAGACTGTGTTCTTTAATATTTATATCCTAATAATAGGTACTCGTTTTTTATTTTTATTTTATTTAAGAGTGTTCATTCACTCTACACTCAATGACAATCTATTGATTATCAAAGTCGACTTTAAAGATTACTCTTTAAAAGGAGGTGATCCAGCCGCACCTTCCGATACGGCTACCTTGTTACGACTTCACCCCAGTCACCAGTTTTACCTTCGGCAGCTGCCTCCCTTGCGGGTTAGCCCACTGACTTCGGGTACCCCCAGCTCCCATGGCGTGACGGGCAGTGTGTACAAGACCCGGGAACGCATTCACCCCGACATGCTGATTCGGGATTACTAGCAACTCCA
>CALWFB010000010.1 GCA_944377485.1 uncultured Clostridia bacterium
ACTTTCACACCATTATAAAAACATACACTTTCCTGATAAGGTGGGGGTCGGTGGTTCGAGTCCACTCATCTCTACCACTGAAACTCCGATAAAGTCGGGGCTTTTTTATTATATTTTCATAACTATAATTTGTTCGAAAAACTGTTGCGAATATACCCAAAATTTGTAGCAAAAGATTTTTATCATTTACATCTCAGTTTTATTATTTAAAATTTTTAAGCCGCAATTATAAATATTTTTAAGAAAAACAAAAAAATGATAAAAACAATATAAAGATTAGTTAATATATGTTATAATTACTGCATGGTAAATGAATATGAATTATTTAAAGACTCAGTCATGAATTGTAATAAACTAAATAAATATGGTTTTATATTAGAAGGTAATCAATACATTTTTTCTAAACAGCTTTTTGATAACCAATTTTTATTAAAAGTTTTCATTGATAATTTAGGAAATGTTCTAACTAAACTAATAGATTGCAATACCAATGATGAATATGTTTTGCACAAAATGAATGATGTGACTGGTTCTTTTGTGGGCAAATTAAGAACTGAATATTTACATGAATTAAACAATATAAAAATGAATTGTTTTGAGAAAACGATATTTAAAAGTAAACAATGCCAAGACGTTATTAAGTATGCTAAAACTAAATATAATGATGACTTAGAATTCTTGTGGGAAAAATCTCCTAACAATGCTATTTTACGTAGACAAGATAATAAAAAATGGTATGCGGCAATATTGACTATTAATTACAACAAAATAGACACAGAAAAAAATGAATCAATAGAAATTATTGATTTAAAAGCAGATAATAAAATGATAGACAAAATAATAGACAACCACACTATATTTCCAGGTTTCCATATGAATAAACAACATTGGATAACTATACCCCTTGATTATTCAATGTCTAACGAAAAATTGTTCGCTCAAATTGACAACAGTTATAATTTAGCACGATAGTTTTCTAAGAAAATTTATTTCAATATAAAAAAATTTAATATTTTAGTTAATATAAAAATTTTCTAAAATAGATAGTGTGCTTCAAATTGTTTATGCCAATTTAATTTAGAATTATATAAAATTTAATATACTTATTGATTTATGAAAATAAATATGATATACTTACCATAAGGAGATAATATGAGTTTATCAACAAAATTTGAATTTCTGAAAACCGTGAAAATGCCAACTCAAAGGCAAATTAATGATTGCATTATTGAATATATGAATTATAAAGGAATTATAGATGGTGCAGGAAAATATGGTTATTTTGTTTTATATGACAATCAAGACCAAAAAACTAATGAAAATTTACTTAATTCTGCATTTTTTGAAAAAGAACGTAAAAAATTTATTGAAATAATTAAAACATTAGTTCAAGACGATAAACAAATAAATATTGAAACTGACGAATTTGTACACATTAAAATCAATAATTCCGAAAAAGTAAAAACGGAATGTAGATTATATTTACGCATACTTCCTAGCAATATTTATAGACTAGCATCTTTGCTAACTATTGCTTGCGCACAAAAAAATATCCCAACTCATTTCAAATTCTCACCATCTTCTAGGATTGATAGTATTGTTCTTTATACTGATTATGAGCACGTTCAAAAATTTGTCGATATCATTGATGAAATCTATCAAACTAATCCTAATTTATTTGAACATTCTGAAAAAATTCATCCATTATGGGGAAATATCAATGGATATATTGGTTTTATGGAAGAGCCAATTATTCGGGCAAAAATGTGTGAAAACCCTCTATTGTATTTATCAAAATCTGCAAATACTTATAGAACAAAACTTTTGGATGAAATATCTACCTTCTATAAAACCCAATCAATTAAGCCAACATTCATCACAACAAATTTTTTACGGAAATTTGCTTCAAAATTAGATATTGATTCTAGTTTTTTCCCATTAAACGAAAGTAGTGTGATTGAATTAAAAAAAGCTGGTTTTAATATTTCTGAAATAGGAAGTGATGCAAATTACACATTCACAAATTAGTTTATTTGCTAGCCTTTTATTATGAATATATTATTATAAGTTGAAGAAATAAATCAAATGTTGAATTGAATGATTTGACTATTTTAACAGCGATTTTAAAATTAACTAACAATTCATAAAAAATATTTGCCAAACAAGCAAATATTTTTTTATAAAGCACCTAAATTTATTTTTTTCGTATAGGACTGAACAATTTTGACAAAGGATTTTCAATATTATTAAATTCATCTAAAATGATTTGTACTCCCGCAAATGCATTGATAACTCCATTTGCTCCACAACTAATGAAATCATATATGTTGGGTATTTCAGTTTCTCCTATTAAACCCAAATTATTGTCCGTCCAACCAAAATAACCACAAAATGAATAGTCAACTTTTATTTTATTTGCAAAATCTGGCAACATGTTGCACAAATCTTTATATAATTAATTTTTGTTTCAACATCTTTTAAATTTTCCGGTGTATAATGCGAAGTTAATATTAAACCATAACCATTATTTATATAATTTTGGAGATTTGAAATTATTGCATCTGCCCCACTTTCTCCTGGAACTATTGAATGACAATCATGTCCTAACATATGAGTATAAACAGCATTAATCTCTGGAATAATTATATCAAATCCTTCATTTGTGTCAATTATATTAAACTCAATTCCACCGATTATTACTTTACCAAAAGTTTTAACCGAAAATTTAACCAAAGCCAGTCATGTCCTTCATATCTCACAATCTGCACTTACCCGAGCAATGCAAAAAGTAGAAGATTATATCGGAGTCCCAATATTTGATAGAACTAAAAATAAATTAACGCTCAATGATACTGGTAAAGAACTTGTGAAAAATGCTCAGTATGTTATAGATGCCGAAATGACAATGAAAGAAAAAACAATCTCCTTTTATAATCAAATGACAAACATATCAATAGGTTCAGTTGCGCCAGGCCCAATGATTAAATACGGAAATTTATTATATTCTCTATTCCCGAACAAAACTATTTTTAGTAAAATTGAAAAAGCAGAAAATTTGATTGAAAATGTTATAAATGGTGTTTATGATTTTATTTTCTTATCATATCCTATTGAACACGATTTTTTAACTTGTGAATTTGTATTTTCTGAAAGTTTATACATTACTCTGCCAAAGACTCATTTTCTTTCTGACATGAAAGATGGAATACATTTTAGTGAAATCGATGGTCAATCATTTTTAGTTTCAAACTATTTAGGAATTTGGGACGCAATAGTTGCCAAAAATCTTCCTAAATCTAAGACGTTTCCTCAATCTATGGACAATCTTGAAGAGTTAATCAATTCATCTACAATCCCTAACTTCTCTACTAACACAACATTATCAATGCGTACAAACAATGATAGAGTCAGTATATCTATTTTAGATGATGAAGCCACAGTTCATTTCTATCTCGTGTATAAAACTCAAAACAAACAAAAGTTCAGAAATCTTTTGAAATTAATGAAAAAATAAAAATTGCTAAACTTAAATTTAGCAATTTTTTATAGACATTTAAAATATTCCAAATAACTAATTTATCAAATTATTACTTATTAACAATTTCACATCCAATTCTCTTTGCGTAAAATTTTGTCTATAATATGATGAATAATAAGAATCATATACAGTATAATACTGTTCTAGCCATTCTTTTTCTTCTTCATAAACATTTGAAAATACGACAACAAAATCACAACTTTGACTTTCGATAGATTCAACCAAACTATTATCCAATTCTGGGAAAATGCCATTTTTGAATAAATTTAAAACCCAAAATTTTTCTGTTGGCACAATTTTTGCCACATTATAAAACCCATAATCGTACATTTTATAGCAAAACATAGTTGGAGAATCTATATTATATTGTTTAGACAATTCTCGTATATCTTCTGCTACTTGAAATTGAGCATAATCTTCTTCACTTTTCCCTAGTTCTCTTGTCACACCACTAATCGACCAACCAATTGGGAATACTAATATACACATAATTATTGCCAACACCTTTTTCGTAATTTGTTTTATTTTAAACTTAGATAGATATTTAAATAGTAATGCACAACCCAAAACTGAAAAAGGAAATAAAATAGCATAATAATTGACATGACAATCTTGTGCAAGTAATAATAGTATATTAAATAAAAATGCTGATAATATGAAATAACCTTTCTTTCCAAATTGTTTAAAATAAAAGACTATTGCAAGTATCATAAAAATAAAGTTAACATTTCCCAAACCTAAAAGAAGTCCAATATTTGTAAATATATTAACAGAGTTGCCTGAATAGATAAACAGATTAACATAAAAATATACATAAAACAAATCATATAATGCATCATTTACTGCATAATAAACTAGGATTGGTATCGTCACCACAACAAAGCTTAATAGCATCATACCAATAGAAGCAAACATATGTTTTATCTTTTTATTTTTAATACACATTACAATCCACATTATCATAATTGCAATAGGCAATATTAGCATAGTATACTTAATCCAAAAAATGATACTAATACTAAACCCTATCCCAAGACTACGCAAAAGTGAAAATTGTTTATTATCTTCGATAAATTCCAAAAATGCCAATAGTATATAATTTAGAAATGGCAGACTATAAAACTCCACAGAACCATAACCAAGAATAGTATAGTAAGATGTAAAAGTTAAGAAAGCGACTAAAAACAATAAAATTATACTACTTTTTTCTGATAAATAGCGTCTCAAAATTTTAAAAGCTGTATACAAAAATGCTACACCAAAAATCAAATCAAATAAAAATGCTCCAACGTATACGTTATTAAATAGTGCAACTAATGCATATGCAAAATAAACAATAGGGCCTTTATGTTCAAATAAATCTTTGTATGGCACTTTCCCAGCTAACAGTCCCTCACCCATAGTTATATACCAATTTTGGTCTGGATTGTTGTTAAACACATATAAAAAAGAATTGGGATTACAAAAAAGAAAAAACAAAAATGTTATTCCAAAACAAAGCAAAAAAATCAAAAAATTTTTCAAATGAACATGTTGTGATAATTCAAATTTTTTAATTTCAAATTCATTCTTCTCTTCATTATAATTAATTTCATTACTCATAAAATGATTGTAAAAAAATTAAAATATTTTGTCAAGAAAAGATATAAGTATTATGTTTATTTTTATATGATACAAAAGTTTTTTAAATTCATTTTAATATTGTAATTATTTTATTTTTTGCAAAATCAAAAATGGTTGACATCTATTTTCTTTTGAAAAACATTTAGCGTCAAACCACATATAATAAAATCTTTCCGCTTCCTGATACGCATAGCCACCTATTTTACTGAATGGGTCTGCGAAAATCAACATATCTTCTTCCTCTGAATCTTCGCTAATATCATATCCTATTATTATTTTGTAGTGACCACCATAATCAACATTTTCTACAATTATTGGGCAACCCATTTTTAGATAATTTAAAACAAATTGTTTAAATTTTTTAAAAGTGGAAAACGCTTGTCCATTTTTATTCTTCTTTGAATTGATACTTGAAATTAATTTAAAATTTTTGTTTGATTCAATATATTTTTCAAAAAAATTATAAAAATCATTAAAATCAGTTCCAATTGGAAATTTTTTTGTTTTCATAATTTTTTTTATTTTATCTTCGCTAAAAGTTTTATCTCCATAGAAGTTCAATACCATATTCGCACAACAAGGTCCACACGTATTATCTTTTAACTGTTGAAACACTTCAAAATTTTTTATTATAATCAAATTATTCTTATCAAACTTCTTATCTTTATCTATATTAAAAAAATTGTGATAATTATAATATTTTTTTATCATAAACTCTCCATCATATTATGATAAAAATATCATTTATTTTTTAATAAGTCAATAAAAAAACGGTACACATTGTACCGCTTTTTACATTTGATTAATTATGAAATTACTAATGGCACAATTATACCAGCAATTACAATCAAAAGACAAACAAAGTATAAAACTTTCCAAATCATCTGTTTTGAACGTACATATCTCCACGCAAGAATTGCCACAATTACAATCATAATTGCAGTTGCAAGACCTTGAAGAGCATTAACTACTGTTGCATTAATACCACAAGCTGAAAGGATTAATGCTATTGCATATAAAACAGTCACAGCGACAATTGTCCAAAAAGAGATTTTGTTTAGTCCCCAACTACTACGTTTAGAACTTGAACTGCTTGATTTTGAGCTTTTTGAAGAATTTGCCATAGATACCTCCTATTAATTTTATTATAGAAAATTGCAAAATTTATGTCAATTAATTTTAATAAATTATGTTTTTTTTAGAAAATTTTCATTTGTTTATATAATGCAAAGTTGCAGATAAAATTATTTTGAAGAATAATTTATAATTTTCTCTTCCAATTCATCTGCCTGTTTTTTTATTTCCAATAAACATTCTTGACAATCAATTAATTCACCAGATTTGCATAAGACCTCATAATCTAATGAAATAACATCTAAAACATTGTTGCATTTTGCCAACTTTTTTGCGATATCATCCCAATTTATTGAACCGAACTTATTTAGTGTATGTTGGTCAATTTTCCCATTATTATCATGCAAATGCAATGTTATTAATTTATCTTTGAAAAGTTCTAAATAATCAAAATCTTTATCAAAAACATTATTATGTCCTGAATCATAACAAAATTTCAACATATCATGTTTAATATTTTTAAACGTTTCTAAAAAAACAGATTGACAATCGATATTTTCAATAGCCAACATAACATTTAATTTTGAACACACTTCTAAAACTTCGTTCAATCTCTTTTCGCCAATCTTAGAATACTCACCTTTTAAATGAACTACAAAGCAAGAAAAACCATATTTTTTTGCAATTTTAATATCTTTAATTAGATTTTTCTTTAATTTTTCTCCAAATTCTCCACTTTCCCAAAAATAATGTAAATTTTTATTTTCATATTGAAAATGTAAACTTGATAATTTCAAACCATATTTTTTAAATAATTTGCATTGTTTTTTTATTGTTCCATTCTGATGATTAAATTTTTTGTCAGCATTGGTCATTACAGAATCAAAACCTGCATCCTTAATCATTTTGACACGTTCTTCTATATTGTTATCAAAGCCAAAATAAAAACTAACACCTTTTCTCATTTTACTTCTATATTCTCCTTTGTCTATTGATTTCATATAAAAATACACTAGTAGCACATGCCAAATTTAATGAATCGATATTTTTATTCATTTCAATTTTCACTATACTATCTGCCAATTCGTAATAATATTTGCCCAAACCCGCTCTTTCATTTCCCATTAAAAGTAATATAGGACTAGTAAAGTCCTCTTTATTTATTGGTTTTTGTGCCTGCAAAGAAGTTGCTACAACTTTTAGATTCGGAAATCTAATTTTTAAATTTTTTATAAAAGTTTCAAATTCTAAATTTGAACTCATAAATTTGAAAGGTACTTTAAAAAATGAACCCATTGAGGCTGAAATTACTTCGTGGTCATAAATATCAACACTATGACCGGAATACAAAATTAAATCAACATTAAAAGCATCTGCACTACGTATTATGTTGCCGAAGTTTCCCTTTTTGCTCGGTCTATCTAAAAATAGCAAAATAGGATTTTTACTATTTATTGTAATTTCTTGTTCTTTTATTTTGAATATTGCTAAAAGTTCACTTGTGTCAGTTTTATCACTCAATTTTTGCATTAAAGGAAGAGTCAATTCATAATTATTCGTGCAATTATTATTTACAATATTTTTTGCCCAACCTGATAAATTGTTAAAGTCAGTGAAAAAGAGTGAATCAATTTCCCAGTCATTGTCTAATGCATCATTAATATTTTGCACCCCTTCTACAAAAAATTTTTTTAAGACTTTACGCTTGTTTCTATTCTCTTTAATAGACAAAATTTGTTGAAAAATCCCATTCTCTTTACTAATTTTTAATATTTTCATCTTTTTCTCCGAAATGATTTAAAAAAAGTTTATCAATTTAAAATGAATTTTGCAATAAAATGATAGTATTTTTGTCAAAAATTCATTTTCAGCCACAATCTAATTCTGAATAGAATTGATAAATAGTGGACAAAACTATGAAAATTTGATAAAATAATATTCGATATAAAATGATGATGAATATTTTTTTCTTAAATCTATAGAAGAAATTAATTATTTTATTGCATAAAAAAGGAATGAGATATGGGATTATTTTCTTATTTATTTGCTTCTGATAACAAACGAAGCTTGATGAAAATCGAAAAAATTGTAAAAAAGATTGAAGATAAAGCCGACATATATGCACAGATGTCTGACAGTGAACTTCAATCTCAAACTAATATTTTGAAAGAAAGATTAAATAACGGTGAAACAACTAATGATATTTTACCTGATGCTTTTGCAGTTGTTCGTGAAGCTGCTACACGTGTTTTAAATCAAAGACATTTTCATGTTCAGTTAATTGGTGGAGTTGTATTGCACCAAGGTCGTATTGCTGAAATGAAAACAGGTGAAGGTAAAACTCTAACTGCAACCACAGCTGTTTATCTAAATGCCTTGACTGGGAAAAATGTTCATTTAATTACTGTTAACGAATACCTTGCCACCTATCAAGCTGAAATGATGGGTAAATTGTATAAATTTTTAGGTTTGACCATAGGAGTCACTTTGTCTGGACAATCCCCCGAAGAGAAGAAAAAAGCATATCAATGCGACATAACTTATGGTACTAATAATGAATTTGGTTTTGATTATCTTCGTGATAATATGCAGATTAACAAAGATTATAAAGTTCAACGTGGACACCATTTTTGTATCGTAGACGAAGTAGACTCTATTTTGATTGATGAGGCTCGTACCCCACTTATCATATCTGGAATGGGTGGAAAAACAAGCGAGCTATACACTGTGGCAGATAATTTTGCAAAACGACTCAAAGATGAAGATGTTGATATAGATATTAAACGAAAACAAATTCGACTCACAGAATCAGGTGTAAGCAAAGCGGAAACTTACTTTAAACTTGAAAATTTATCTGATATTAATAATCTTGAAATTAACCACCACATAAACAATGCATTGCGTGCCAATTATTTGATGAAACGTGATATCAACTATATTGTAAAAAATGATGAAGTGTTGATTGTTGATGAATTTACTGGACGTATAATGAATGGCAGAAGATATTCTGATGGTTTGCACCAAGCAATTGAAGCAAAAGAACACGTTAAAATCAAAGAAGAAAACAAGACGCTTGCAACAATTACACTTCAAAATTATTTTAAACTATACAGCAAATTAAGTGGCATGACAGGTACTGCCAAAACAGAAGAGAGTGAATTTAATAAAATTTACAATCTCGATGTTGTGACAATTCCAACAAACAAACCAGTGCTAAGAATAGATGAACAAGATATGATTTTCTATACCGAAGAAGCAAAATATAAAGCAATAGTTGAAGAAATTCAAGAAAAATACAAAAAGGGACAACCAATTCTAGTTGGTACTGCATCGGTAGAAAAATCTGAACGTATCAGCAAAGAGATTAAGAAATTAGGAATACCTCATAATCTTTTAAATGCCAAAAATCATGAACTAGAAAGTCAAATAGTAGCCCAATCCGGTAGAGTTGGTGCGGTCACAATCGCTACAAACATGGCTGGACGTGGTACAGATATATTACTTGGAGGTAATCCAGAATTTTTAGCAAAACAAAAACTGGTCAATGAAAATGTAGAGCCAGAAATGATTGAAAAAATCACAACTTATAATTCAAATCTCAATGAAGAAGAAAAATTATTAAAAAATAAATACAATCAATATTACAAAGATTTCAAAAAAATCACTGATGAAGAAAAGCAAAAAGTTATTGAATTAGGCGGTTTGCACATTCTAGGAACAGAGCGTCACGAATCAAGAAGAATTGACAACCAGTTGCGTGGTCGTGCAGGACGTCAAGGCGACCCAGGTTCTAGTATATTCTTCATATCACTTGAAGATGATTTGCCACAACGCTTTGGAGAAGATAGAATGAAAAGTTGGTTTTCTCTTGCCTTCCGTGGCAACGAGGACATGCCATTACAATCAAAAATTTTGACAAGATTTTTCGAAACTGCTCAAAAGAAAGTTGAAGCAATGAATTTCAGCATACGTAAAAGTGTCTTAGAATATGATGAAGTTTTAAATAAACAACGACAAATTATATATGCTGAACGTGATAAGGTACTTGATGGAGTTGATATTCATCCTCAAATTGTTGAAATGTTGAAAGAATACGTGTTCGAAATCTGTTCAATGTATCTTGATGAAACAAAACCTAGCTATGAATGGGATTTAATTGAATTAAATAAAGCATTGGAAGATAAGCTATTGAAAAAGGGTTCAAATCTAATCACCCAAGAAATGCTAGATGATACAGATGTAAATTCAGCAAGTCAAATAATTGCAGAAAAAATCATTGATATTTATGAGAAAAAAGTAGAAGAAGTTAAAAAATTAGGTTTAGATTTCTCTATTATTGAACGTGATAGATTGTTGCGTGTAGTTGATAAATTCTGGACTGACCATATTGACGCAATGAATACTTTACGAAATGAAATAGGAATTTTGGCATATGGTCAAAAAGACCCTATCGTTGCTTATAAAAATCAAGGATTTGAAATGTTTGATAAGACTATATCAGATATTCGTGAATACACTGCTTCTACACTTTTCAGAACAAATGTTAGCATAAGAATCGTTCCAACAACCGCAAAAGGACCAATAATGGCAGGCAATGTGAATAAAAGTGAAATTAGCAGAGCAAAATCAAATTCTTCTCATATCGGTCGAAATGATTTGTGTCCATGTGGAAGCGGAAAGAAATATAAAAATTGTTGTATGAATAAAGATAATTCAGAAAAAAAATAAACTGAGATTAAATTCTCAGTTTTTTATTATCTAATGTATCAATAAAAAAGAGAGGAATTCCTCTCTTTTTTATATAACTACATCTATGTAATAATTGCCGGTTTTATCTGTTTTAACATCGTACACATTGCCAAACAATTCTTCTAATTCTTGTTCGGACATAGGTGTTAAAGTATTAATTGTCCATTTACCACTATATACAATGTAATCCCCAGAATTTCTAACAACTCGAATAAAACCATCTTCACTAATCATATCTACACCCGTGATTTCTGTCGGTAAATCTACTGTGATTTTAACTATTGATTTTACAATTATTTCTAATTCGTCAATAATTACATCATTTACTTTATAAACATACATTCCTTCATCTGATTCATCAGGGACATATGTTATTTGATTATTACCGACTTGTGGCATACTCATCTGCATATCATCTGATTTATATACAATTCCTAAATATTCTTTTCCGCTTACTCCTCCAATGATTGTATCCGAATCTATCGATATTGTGACTGGTGAATCTTTTGCTATGATTCCATCTTGCGTCTGTTTCTCTGCCTCTATTGTCACGCCTTCGCTTCCAGCATTGTCTGTTATACTTACTCCTATTTTGTAAGCTTCCTCGAACTCAAATGTGATTTTTGTATCTTCATCGACTGCACCTAAGTTCGTCAAGCCACCTGCAATCTCTCCGTTTAATGGTCCTAATCTCATAACGTTGTTCACATATACAGTCACTATTTGATATTCATTCGCAGCTTCATTGTTTGCTCTCGTTTGTCCTGTTATTACCACCGTGCTTCCACTTCTGACAATTACACTCTCGCTAGTTGACTCTCCATTTACTTCAACTCCATATAACTCGCCTCTATTTGTATTTCCTGTCACTTCTATCGTTATATTTATTGTTTTAGCAAAGTTTGCCGTTATTGTGATTTCTCCTGTAATTGTTCCACTCTCTGGTATACCTGTATATGAATCAAATTCGTATCCCGTATTTGCGGTTGCTGTTATTCTTGTGCTTCCGATAATCAACACATTACCTTCTACACTCACAGCTGTTCCATGTTGTACTTCGATACTTGTTCTATCTACTTGTCCTCCTTGTCCAGCAGTAATACTTACTATGTATGTCTTTAACTGTCCATTTGCTGTCAATGTCATATCATCAGTTATTGTTATAGTAGTGTTCTGTGTGCTTATTGTTGCACTTCCCGTCCACCTATACCAATTATAGCCTTCCATTAATGTAGCACTTATACTTGCTTGTGCTCCATATTTATATTCGCCTGCTCCACTGACGCTTGCAATTCCTTCTCCGGCAATTAAGGTCAAATCATACTTATTCCTTGTATAATAATAATTTATTACACTGCTTCCATCTGCTAATATTGTAGTTGTCTGTACACTTGGTGATGTAAAGCCCTCATAAGTCTTGACTGGCGGACTTATTTCAGCACCTGTCGTACCAGTTAAGTTTTCTGTTTCATATATAGTATAATTATCATTTGCTATATTCTCTTGATAATGATTTACTGTATATTTAGTATTTGTATTAGGTTCAAAGATTGCCGTAATTGTCATATTCCCTTGCACTATTGCTTGGTTCAATGCTCCACCCCAACTTCCTAAATGGTATCCAACATTAGCAGTCGCTGTTGAAATTGTACCTGCAATTTCTACCGTTCCGTTTCCACCATTGATTGTTAAGGTAATACTCTCGCCGTATTCTACATCTTCTATTAACTCTACATCTACTTCTCCGTATGCTCCATTGTTTACAGCTATTGTTATATCATATTTTCTTACTATTGCTCTATGTTCAACATAGATATATATACTGTCATAATATGTGCCAGTCATTGTATATTCGCCACTATCACCACTTGTGATTGTCGCTAACAATGTACCATTTGCATTATTTCCACTATATATTCTTACACTTACCAATTCGTATTCATATTGTGCATTTATATCTAGTGCTGACCAACTAAATTCTAATGCACTATTAAATACTCCTGTGTTTGGTGCAATTACACTGCTCGTATTTGCCGATTTACCTGTATAAACCGTATAACTCTTAGCCGTCCATTTTGCATACAAAGTTATATTACTTGTATACATTTCTCCATCTATTACAGTTATTAGCTCTCCAGTACAGGTTGGGTTTGTATACCAACCATCAAAGTTATATCCTTCTTTTGTTGCTCCCTTCAATTCAGTATCATGTCCATAAACATGACTTGTTGGATACCCTTCTTCGTGGGTTCCGCTAAATGGCTCTCCACCTTCGTCTAGATAAGTTATATTATATCTATCTGCTATCCATAATGCAGTTAAGGTTGTGTCAGTATTTCTTATGTAATACGTACTTCCACTTAATAACTGACTCAATTCATTAGCAACACTCATCAAGTTATCTACTTTTACCCATAATGATACGCCATATGAAGTACTTCCTATCATGCCCTGCACTGTTATGTCTGATGCTGTTGGCATACCTGTTTGATGAGTACTGTATGCACCAATAGCATAGAACCAATTACCGTGACCAACTGAACCTGACAATAAGGTAGAACTTTTTGTGTTTATATTTGAATTTTGTCTAGTTAGTCCACCCCAATAATTGCTATCCCAATCGATATTTATTCCGTTATAACCAGTTGCTGTTGTAGGACTAGAAGTTCCTTTATAATCATCTAATGGATTGCTTGTCTGTGACCAATAGTTGTAGCCATCAGCATACTCATATTGTAATAGGAATGTATATTTTCCATCTTCTATGAAGTTAGCCAAATCACTTAATATACTATATTTATATTGACTATTAGTTGACTGCGCTTCATCCACTGTACTGAATAATACTGAACCACCCTGTACATCATGGTAGAACACTCTAACAAACGTGCTTCCATCTCCTAAAATGTCTGCCGTTTCTACCCAACCAGCAAATTCGTATCCTGTTTTGTTTGGTGAACTCAATACTATACTACTTCCATAATTTCCACTCGCACTATTTATACTGCTTCCGCCGTTGCTATTGAACGTCACTGTGTGTCTATCTAGTGTCCATACTGCATACAAAGTGACTGTTGTATTATTTGTGGTTGTTAAATTGCTTACTCTTGCTCCATCTGCATATGTTGCACTTGTTGCGGTTCTATCTGTTGACCAACCTACAAATGTATATCCATTTCTCTTAAACGCATTTGTATATAAGGTAATAGTAGTTCCGTATGTAGTGCTTATTCCATTCATACTTCCCCAGTTAGCCGCACTCACTGCTCCGCTTACTGTGAAGTTCTTGTCAAATGCCACATTGTATGAAATTGCTGTCCAGTACGCATATAACGTAGTCGTTCCAGTTATGTCATACACATGCGCACTCGTTCCATCTGCATTGTAATACTTAGTTCCTACACCATTTGCAGATGCATAATATCCATTGAAGATATATCCTTCTCTTACTGGTGGAGTAATCTTAGGCATTGCTTGTAAGTATGTGACTGTCACACTACTATCTCCACCTTCTCCGTCTTGTTTATCTAACGTTACAACGTATTGTGCTGCTGTAAAGTTTGCTGTAATTGTTCTGTTTGCTGTAATTGTTCCTGCCGCATTTGTCCAACCATTGAATGTATATCCTGGATTTGCTGTCGCTGTCACAGTATTTCCATTGATTGTGATTACATTTCCTTTTACTGTGATTGTACTTCCATATGGTACTTCTGTTATGGTTGTACTTGCCTGACTATTCACTGTTCCGTTTCCACTAACATTGAATGTGACTGTGAACTTATCTATCTCCCAAATAGCATAGAATGTCGCTCCACCTGATGAAGTTGCTGTATATTCATCTCCTGGATTATATTCCGCTCCACTCGTGCTTCCCAATGCCCAGTGCTGGAATGTATAACCTGTCTTTGTATATCCATTTTCAGGCAATGTAATACTTTCATATGAAGTTGAACTAATATAGTTGTTTCCTGTTGATGAATCTACTTCTCTTGATGATGTTAAATTATAGTTGTATTGCAATTTGTATGTTTGTGTCCTTGAGTAAGTATAATTTATTACTCCACTTATATTGCTTGTACTTCCACCTGTGCTTGTATTTCCATTGAAACTAACCGTATATGAACCTGTACCAGTTGTTGGACTACCCGCCACAACTCTTGAATATGTTTCATTTCCTTTCCATACAGCGTAATAAGTCGTTGCACTTACCGGAGTCTGATTTCCGCTCGTCCAGCTTGCAGTTGTTCCAGTAGAAGATGTTGTCCACCCCATAAATGTATAACCATTTCTGCTTGCTGTGCTATAACTAATGGCTGAATATGTCGGACTACCTGCCGTACCACCAGTAGTTAAAGTTCTTGATTGAGATAAATCATAATTTAAATATCTTGTCACACCTGAATATGGTGTTGTACGTATATTTTGTTTTGTGAAATCAGCAGTTTCTGATGTCCCTGTCCTGAAATTATGAGTCAAAGTTTCTTTCACTTCTCTTGTACCAGAGCCATCTCTCCATACTGCGTAATATGTTGTGTTTGCCGAAACATTTTTGCTTCCACTAGTCCAATCTGCTGTTGTGGTACTAGCATTAGTGTCCCAACCTACAAAAGTCTTTCCGCTTAATGAACTTGTAGCATAAGGTACAGTCAATGTTAAGTTTGGAATACTCGTTGACCAACTTCCTGTTGAGCCATTATTGACTAATCTGTAATATCTCTCTGTTTCTTTACTGGTTTGACTGCCTGCATGAGTTGATAAATCATATGAATGATTTTGATTATAATAACCTGTATCGTATGTGTAATATTGTTGTCTATATGCGGTTTTTTTAGACACTGCATTACCAGTACCTGTATTGAATGATGCAGTGATTGTGCTACCATAACTTGTGACTGATGAACTGTTATTCGTTGACGTAATGACGTCACCATTCCAAATTGCATAGAATATTTTTAATCTTGAGGTGCCTGCATCAATAGTTGTATTTGTGCTACCTGCTGTGTAAGTTGGTGTCAATCCTTCACTCGCTCTATATCCCATAAAAGTAAATCCTGACAATGTTGGATTAGACACAGTGTAATCTTGTCTTTGGTTAGCAGTAATATTATAAGTGTAATATGTTGTATAATCTCTTGTCTTAGTTGCAGTATCTTTTACTTGCCATTGCTTGTACCAGACAGCATAGAATGTCATTTTACTTGTTGGAGTGTATGATGCTCCACCTTTCCAGTTTATTGTAGTACTATTTGTCCTACTCCAACCTCCAAAATAATAACCTGCCAAACTTGGTGTAGGGAAAGTTAATGGAGTATAACTTGTTGAAGAGACTGTTCCATTATTAATTTGAGTTGATTCTGTCAAATTGTAATTGTAGTTTACCGTATCACCCGTATAATGATTAGTAAATGTTGTTGTTGCTGTTGTGCTATTGCCACTATAATTCATATAAGTATGAGTGAATGTACTAGATGCATCGTGTGTTCCAGAAGTGTCACTCCACACGGCATAATAAGTAGTATTCGTAGTAAGGGTTTGATTTCCTCCATTCCATGTAGGATACGTATAAGTAGGAGAAGTTGTCCAGCCTTGGAATACGTATCCTGACTTAGATGCTGTTTGATATGATAGTGCAGTATAACTTGGTGTACCTGCTGTACCACCAGTTGTCAGAGTCCTAGATGATGACAAATTATAGTTATAATACTTTGTCACACCTGTATATGGAGTTGTCCTAGTTGTTGTTCTTGTCGTTGAACTGTTAGTATCAGTATAAAATGTATGAGTTAATGTAGCAGTAGCACTTCTTGTTCCTGTCGTATCTCTCCATACTGCATAATAACTAAAACTAGCCGTAATCTCCATATTACCTGATGTCCAATCCGCAGTATTTGTACTAGCACCTATATCCCAACCAGAGAATGTTTTTCCGCTCAAAGTACTTGTAGCATATGGCACTGTTAAACTTAATATAGGAATACTTGTAGACCAACTTCCTGTTGAGCCATTGTTTACAAGTCTGTAATATTTCTCTGTTTCTTTATTAGTCTGACTTCCACTATGAGCACTGAAATTGTATGAATGATTTTGGTCATAATATCCAGTGTCATATGTATAGTATTGTTGCCTATAAGCAGATTTTGTTGAAACTGCACTTCCACTACCCGTGTAGAAAGAGGCAGTGATTGTAGAACCGTATGTTGATACTGATGAACTATTATTGGTAGATACAACATAATCTCCATTCCATACTGCTGTTAAAACTTTTGTCTGTGAAGAGCCCGAATCTATTTGTATTGTAGATGCATCAGCGGTATATATTAACGTCACATTGCTGCTATAAGCATAACCTACAAACGTGTATCCTGATAATGTTGGATTATCTAATGTCACATATTGTCTTTGATTTGCTGTTGTAGTATAAGGATAATATCTACTAATTTCTTGCTTATCGTTAACTGAATTATATAACTTAAAATCTTTTCTCCATACTGCATAATAATATACAGATGAACCAGGAGAGGTTATATTTCCACTAGTCCATGTAGGGGAAGTTCCTCCACTAGTGGTGGTCCAACCTGCAAAATAATATCCTGCCAATGACGCTGATTTCCATGATAAAGTTGAATATGTCGTACTGGATAATGTTCCACCAGTACTTGAATTTCTTACATTTGACAAAGTATAATTATAATATCTAGGGACATTAGTGTAATTTCTATATCTGTATGAATAACTTGTTGTATATGTGCTGCTACCTGTATAGAATCTATGAGTGTAGTCAGTGGTCGAAGTTCTAGTTCCTCCACCATCACTCATCCATACAGCATAGAAGTCGGTATTAGCCGAAAGAGTTTTTGAACCGCTCGTCCAACTTGCAGTTGTTCCAGTAGAAGATGTTGTCCAGCCTGCAAATGTGTATCCTGACTTACTTGCCGTACCGTAAGATAGACTTGTATAATAAGTGCTAGACGCAGCGGTCGATGGTATATTTGTCTTATCAGTACGAGATGACGTCCTAGAACAATTCCAATATTTATATAATCCAGTTCTATTCGTTTTTTGATAGGTATATCGAGTCGAATATGAACTACTTGATTTATAAAATCTATGGGAATACGTGGCATTAGTAGTAGTGCTTGTTCCTGCTGTATTTCTCCACACTCCATAGAAATAGTCAGTTGCTGTCAAATTCCTAGACCCACTCGTCCAAACAGCCGTAGTAGCGGTAGATGTCAATGCCCAGCCCATAAATGTATAACCAGATAATGATGCTGACCTATACGATATACTTCCACCAGATGTTGATGTACTGTTTCGAGTGGTTTTGGTAGTATAATTAGCATATTTAATGGTAGTGGTTGTCACTCTTGCATTTGATGTATAAGTATTGCTAGAAGAACTTGTCGCTCTAAAATATGCATATACAGTTTTTGTACTACTGCTACCAGTTTTTTTGTAAACTGCATAATAATTTAGCGCTCCGCTATGATGACCTCTAACAGATAAATATCCACTACCTGTTGTTGGAGATGTTGAGGATGAGCTACTTCCCCAACCCGCAAACGTATATCCATTATATCCACCAGGAGGTGCCACACTGACTGCTGCTTGTGTGTCAGGAGCATAGACTTCTTTCCATAATCTACCATTTGCATAGAAATTGACATACCAAGCACCTGTCGCCATCAAGGAGATGCCATAATCATCATCATTCGAACCAATAGTCGTATCTGTATCTCCAACAAGTGTTGTACCGCCATAATACACTCCGCCACCATATTGTGCACTGTTGTTTACGATATAAGATGAACCCATGCTCGTAGCAGTAGATTTAATCGTTGAAGACATATTTTGAACTTGTTCATCGATTTGATTTTCTGCTACCAAATTCAATTTAACTAGATAATCTGCTTGCAAATTCTCATCAGGGTTAGCAATTTTGCTAAGGCTCGCCACTCCTCCACCATATGTCGCATAGTTGTTTGAAATATTTCCACCATTAATGGTCAATGTGGTTGGATATGAATTTACGAACAACAGAATTCCGCCACCAAAACTACCTTGTTTCACACCATATCTATCTTCAAAAATCTTATTCGCTCCACTATTGTTTTGGTAAGTACTATATGTTTTGAAGTCATACACTCTTCCATCTGTATAAATTTCAGTTCCGTCCGAATTTTTAGTTGCCAAATCTAATTCATAACTATTTGTTTCTTCAATCTCATCACTGAAATATGCTCCACTCCCAGTACAATTACGAATAACCATATTGTTTACAATAGCATTACACCCAACGATAGCTAATCCACCACCTGCACCAGCGGTACAATTTTCTATAATACCGCCATCTAATTTTACATAACCGTCATTATTCTCTGTATTTCCTGCTTTAAGATTATATAAATAAATTGCTCCGCCATAAGATGAGTCACTCATGTTATTTATGTTATTTTTTAAAGTCACATTGCTGTAAATTTTGAAGTCATTACCCTGTGAATATATTAATGCACCTGACTTTAATTTGTTATTTTCTACATAATCTCTTCTACCATCAAGAGTAATAGTAGGAGTATTTTCATCGGAATTTTCATTACCCAGTATTAAAGTAGAATTTTGAGAACTTGATATTAAAATCTCTGGATTTTTATATCCACGATATATTGTAGTATCCACTTCGCTCGTCAAATATATTGTTGAGCTCCCTGTTGCAGCAGCTGTCTCATCAACAAATATACCATCAACGATGATTCTAATAATATTAGTGCTTTGTCCCGCATTGGCAAATGCGTCCTTTAATGATATATAATGTTTAGTCTCTCCACTTGATACATCGGTCATTGTGCTTTCATAATAACTACCAGTTAAGAAAACCTTGTTAAATGCTGAAAGTATTGGATATGAAAAATCTAGTTTCTCGCTACCCTCTACATTTGAATATTTGCACCATTTCTTTTCTAAACTATAATTTGGAGAATAATCCCATGAACTAAACTGAGCGATGTCAGTTGCTTTAATTATATTGCCACTATAAACATAAATGCTGTCCTTATATCCATAAGCATCATACTCGCCAGTATAATAACAATAACTAATATCTACACTATTGTCATACGAATGATTAGCATTACCAAAGCCAACGATTCCACCAACAATAGAGCCATTTAATGTAGTGTCAGCAAACGAATTGCTGATTGAGAACATTCCATTAGTAGATAAGAATTGTCCTGCTATACCACCGACAACATTTGAGCCTGTAATACTACCCATGCGAACATATGTGTTTTCTATATTTGTATTTATAGCATAGCCCACAATGCCACCTACGAACTCTTCTTCACTATTTATTGTACAGTTATATAAACCAACATTCTTAATTGTAGCATTTTCTACATATCCAAAAAGTCCAGTTCCTTTGATATTGGCATTGTAGATTGTATAATATGAACCATCAAATGTTCCTTGGAATGTTGAATAAGCCACACCTTGAACATCTATTTTCTTACCGATAGATTCAATAGTATTACCTTGCATATCAATACTGCGATTTAAATAAATTGTATATCCTGCAAAATAATCATATTCCTTGGCTGTTGCTTCATCGTTTACAATGCTAACAAAATACGCAAATGCTTCTGCTGAATCTATTGTAAATACTTTCTCTCCACGATTACCAAAAGCTTCGCCTGTGAAAAATCGACTAGAATCAGTTGAATTCCCGTCCCATTCATCTATCGACCAATCAATAGGATTAGATATCTCAGCATTAGGAGTAGTCTTTCTGCGAGATGCGTAGATACCTATACTTGCCAATACTAAAATTAAAGCCAACAAAATAGCAATACAAGTATAAGATGCTACTCTTATATTTTTTTTCTTTTTATCATTCATGATAATCCTCCAAAGAATTTGATTGATTATTGAGTAAAAACGTTCTGTTATTTTTAGTTTACAATTTTTTTTCATAAAAAGCAAAACATTTGACAAACATTATGCTATTTTTTATCAATAAATGACATAATCCACCAATATTTTGTGTAAAAATTTGATAAATAATAATACAAATTGTAAAAAATAAAAAATCTACCTGAACGGTAGAATTGTATATAAATTGAAATACGACAAATTTCAACAAAATAAATTAATTAAAAATTGATTCGTCTAAAAATTTAGATTGATATATAAGTAATTTTACATCTCTCGCCTTGAATTGAGAGCTTTTGACAATGTCATAGCATCAGTAAATTCTAATTCACTGCCCATCGCTATGCCCTGAGCAATTCTCGTCACTTTCACTCCAAGAGGTTTTAGCAAATTTGCTATATACATTGCAGTAGCTTCGCCCTCGACATCAGGATTAGTCGCCACAATGACTTCTTGAATTTTTTCATTTTTCACTCGTTCTAAAAGTGAACGAATGTTAATATCATTAGGTCCTTTACCTTCCAACGGATTGATAACTCCATGCAGGACATGATAACTGCCTTTAAATTCACGCACTTTTTCAAGTGCCACCACATCTTTTGGCTCCTTAACTACACAAATAATCGGCTCTTTATCTTGTTTTGCACAAATATCACAAATCTCTTTGTCTGTAAAGTTTGCACATATCTTGCAATAATGTATCGATTCTTTTGCTGTAATCATAGCATCAGCAAAATCTTTCACTTCACTATCTGTCATAGTCAACAAAAAATACGCATACCTTTGTGCAGTTTTTTTGCCAACTGCTGGTAAGCGAGAAAATTCGTTTATCAATCGTTCCAACGAATCTATCTGCATTTTACATCAATCCGCCAAGGTTTCCCATTGGCCCCATCTTGTCTTTTGATAGTTCATCAGCTTTTGCTGTTGCATCGTTGATAGCAGCGATGATTAAATCTTCCAACATCTCAACATCGTCTGGGTCAACTGCCGCTTTTGCTAATTTTATACTTTTAATTTCTTTTTTTCCATTCATTGTGACGCTCACCATGTCACCGCCAGCTTTCCCCACAATCTCTGCCTGCTCTAGCTCTTCTTGTGCTTTCATCATTTGGTCTTGCATTTTCTTTGCTTGTTGCATCAATGCATTCATATTCATTCCGCCACCAAAGCCATTAAATCCGTGTCCCATTATTTACTCCTTAAATTTTATTTTTGATTTAAATACATCTTTCAAATTATCCTTGATATCCTGAGTGGACGCATTTTCTTTATCATATTCAATTTCGACCGCTTCAATGCTATCATCAAACAATTTTACTAATTTTAATATTACATCAATTCGCTCTTTATTGTCAATCATTTCATAGCTACTAGAATCATTTGTGTGCACAATCAATTTGTGAGCGATTTCCTCCACTTTATTTACAGTCGTAAGCGCATTAGATAGTGCAAATAAGTTGTTTTCTTTTACTTTGCGAAGTACATTTCCCCAAATTTTATCAATGTTTGAATTTTGAGTGGAATTTTGAACGGAAAAATTTTTATCTTTCAATTCGTTTGGAATTTCTACTTTCTCAAAATTTTCAATATTTTTATTTGTAGTTGACTTTGTGTCAACATTGTTTGCAGTTGCATTTTTGTAAGTAGTATCTAGTTTTGATACATTTTTCTCAATATCATTATAATCTAACATCTCCAAGCATGCAGATTCAAACAAATTTTCTGGATTTAAACTGTATTTTAAATCCAATTCAATCTCGGCAAACTTTGAAAATGCAGATTTTAAATATTGAATATCAAACAAATTTGCAATATCAGCATATTGTTTAAACTCACCTGGCATAATATCAAGAATAGCATAATCAGTCACACCAGACTTTATCATAATCAAATTTTTAATAAAATCAGCCATCTCTTTACATAAAATTTGAATGTTTTTTCCCATGCCAAGTGCATTTTTTATCGCTTTGAAAATCTCATTTATATCTCGTTTAGATATGGATAATAAAATATTTTTTATGCTTTCCCTATCCGATAAACCAATTACTTTTTCTGCTGATTGATAATCAATTTTATAATCACAATATGAAGCCACACTATCTGCAATTGAGAGCATATCTCTAACGCTACCTTCACCCGCTTTTGCAATCAGATAAAGACTTTTTTCATCATAACTGATATTGCGTTTATCAAAAATATTCTTCAAATGTTCGCTCAAAAGTTGAGTTGGTACCAATTTAAAATCAAATCTTGTACATCTAGATAAAATTGTTGCTGGCAATTTATGAATTTCGGTTGTCGCCAGAATAAAAATAACATATTCAGGTGGCTCTTCAAGAGTTTTAAGCAATGCATTAAACGCACTATCTGTGAGCATATGGACTTCATCTATAATGTATACTTTGTATTCCCCTATCAATGGTGGAAAATTTACTTTTTCTCTCAAATCTCTAATTTCTTCCACTCTATTATTAGATGCAGCATCTATTTCAATAATGTCAGTATTTGGCTCGCTTAATGCGACACATTCTGCACACATTCCACATGGATTTCCGTCAGAAGAGTGCGTACAGTTAACAGCTTTTGCAAAGATTTTAGCACAACTAGTCTTTCCTGTCCCCCTAGGACCGCAAAACAAATAAGCATGAGTTAAACGATTGGTTTTAATCTGATTTTTTAAAGTTTTGACAATAAAATCTTGCCCAATTAATTCATCAAAATTTTTCGGTCTAAATTCTCTATATAGTGCTAGATTCATCTATATCTCTCCTTTTATGCTTCTTAACTTTTTCTTAATTGCCTGAATTAGATTATCCACTTTTTTCTTGCTGATTCCTAAGGAATTAGCCATAGTCTCATACGATTCACCATTTATAAACATTTTCAGCACTTTAAATTGCAATTCACTCAATAGATTTCGCACTTTGCTAATTACAATCGCATTCATCTCTTTGTCAATATAATTTTTTTCAATATCACTATCATCGTCCACAATGACTAATTTGTTTACTTTGTCATCGTCACTTGTATTAGAACCATCAAAATATTTTATTGGCACATACGAATTTAACGGAGCATTTTTCTTTCTATTTGCATTTTTTACAGCATTTTGAAGTTGGCGATGAATACAAAGAGATGCAAAAGCGCTGAAATTGTGATTTTTATCTGGGTCATAAATATTAATTGCTTTGTATAATCCTATCATTCCTTCTTGTAGCAAATCGTCAAAATCTGCTCCTATCAAAAAATATTCACGAGAAATTGCTATTACTTTTGGTTTAAAAATACGTAGCAAATTTTCCATTGCTTCATCATCATGTGCTTGTGCTCGCTTAATCTCTTGAATTAATTCAGTTTCTTCCAATTATTTTCTCCTTTGTCTAACAACTTCATAGATAGCTATTGCCCCAGCATTCGAAGCATTCAAACTATTGACTTTCCCATACATGTCTAGTGAAACAATTTCATCTGAATGTTCTTTCACCAGTCTAGATACGCCTTTCCCCTCGCTGCCAATTACAAGAGCAGTTGGATAAGTAAAATCTGATTCATAAATGCACTTGCTACCAGCTTCTAGCGAATAGACCCAAACTCCCTCTTTTTTCAAATCATCAATTGTCCTAGTCAAATTGACCACTTTGGCAACCATAACATGTGCCACAGCCCCAGCGCTTGTTCTATATACTGTGTCTGTAATATCACAAGCTCTATTTTCAGGAATTATAACTCCATGCACCCCAGCACATTCACATGTCCTAATTATTGCCCCTAAATTATGTGGGTCCATAATCCCATCAAGTATTACAATAAAAGGTTTTTCACCCTTATTTTGTGCTAAATTGAGTATATCTTTTAATTCCACATAATGAAAATTAGGTACAAAAGCAATTACTCCCTGAGTCTTTGATTTTGCGATACGTTCTAGTTGTTGTTTGCTAACAATTTCAACAATGACATCATTTTTTTTCGCTAAATTGATAATGTTTTCAATGTCTTTATTCTGTCCAGACTCTGCAATTATTTTATCAATTCTACAATTTGAATTTAACAATTCACGCACAACATTTAACCCATCTACAATCATAATCTCTCCTTAACTAAGTCATCAAACATCTTGTTTAATTTATCATAATTTTTGTTTAAATACAAATATCCAACTAATGCTTCAAATTGTGTTGCCAAACTATATTCTTGAAGCGTACTATGTTTTGCTTTACTATTTATATGACTATTTCTAGCACGCATCACTATATCTAATTCGTCCTGAGCTAAACTATCTTTTAGTTGATTCATCAGTTCCGCCTGAGTTTTTGCACACACAATAGTATTAGCAATTTTATTTAATTCACGAGGTTTAAAATTGCAATTTTTAACAAGATATTGTCTAACCATAAGAGTAAAAACACTATCTCCTAAATATGCCAAAACCAATGCATTTTTATAATAATTATCTGAAAACTCCGTAATATTCATACAAAAAATATAGCATAAACCTACAAAAAAGTAAAGAAACTAATTCAAAATCTTTGACAAAACACTTGATTTCGGATATTATTATTTCGAGGAGTGCTTTATGGAATTCATAAAGAGAATGCGAAAACGTGAGTTTATTGAGATGTCTTTAAAGACTATTTCAGCAATATTCGCTGCGTTTTTAGCAATAATATTAATGGAAGGTATGATATATAGCATAGAATTAAATGCTATACGCAATCATAGCAATGTTGCAGTATTTTACAGCGATAGGACAATAGCTTATTGCATTGAAGAAAGTGAAGACCAATACTTTGTTGTCTGCTATAATGAAGAAGAAAAATCATGGTCAGGTACGGGCAACAATTTATATACTAAAGAAGAATGTGAAAATTTGACAGCAAAAACTGTCATATTCGGCGCTCCTAATGCATTTATTTTCTCAATAACACCAATACATTATGTGATTATGACATTGTTTGTATTGATAGTTGCAGGATTCTTTGTATATCGTTTCATTGTGCTTAAAAAAGATTATGATAATATTATCAAAACTTACAACGAAACAGGCACTATTGAGTTTTCTAATATGTAGATATTCTAATATGAACACCTTTTAAAGGTGTTTTTTTATTTTTATAATTTATTTTAGTAAATGAACATATATTCATTATTTAACAATTTAAATATTAACCACACAATCAATCATTATTACATTAATTAATAAAACACTTATACTGCCCTATCTCAATTATTTAATGTCAGAAAAAATATGATATTCAAATAAAAACACATGCAAAACTATGCATGTATTTTTAAAATATATTCAAATAGATTAAATTATTGACATATGCACATATTAAACATATGTATTACAATTATCATGCTAGGGCAAAAAATCTAATCAAATCAAATCACTGCATAGGTGCGAGTGTTTTTTCAAGATATCATCATATCTACCCTGCGCTTGTACTTTATTTTGACAATCACAGACCAATTCCAATTCGAGAATATATGTGGAAAGGATATATTGATTTGTTATTTAAATACGAAATATCTATACAAAATGAAGACAATATTCCATTAGAGTAATTCACCTGTCAAAATTGAATATATGTATATATGTTCAACTTTTTTATTGAAAGCACTCTCTACTGCTTTTTTATATAATGACAGTTGTTCAGAGTATTTTTCTTTTAGTGTTTTTATATTTAATCGAGAGAATTTGTAATCCACAATTGTTATATAATCATTATATTCAATTATTAAATCAACTACTCCTTGAACCAAAACTTTGTCACCAATTTTACTATCTACAATTTCATTGTACGGAACATACATCATAAATTCTGCTTCTTTTTTTATGTTTTTAGCATCGTTTGTCAGTTTTGATATTACATTATAAGCCATTTCAATATATTTGTAATCGACATCATCAAAGTCAGTATTTTTCACATATGGTTTTGAAAAATCCAATTTTTCGAGTGCCACATGATAATGTGTTCCAATTATTGCTCTGTCATCATCTGCTGAATATTGTGTTATAGGATTTAACCATTGTTTTGTAGAGAATTTTTTTGTCTGAGAAAGTTCGCTATTTAGCCCTGTGACAGTATTTTTTAAACTAATATTGAATTTATCTTGATTAGGATAAATATAATCTTGATTTATCCATTCGACTTTTTTCTCTTCTGTACTAGACTTTTCATTAGAAATTTCAAGATTATCATAAAAATTAATTTCACAATTTTTGAATTGATTTTCACCTTCTTGTATTCGGTCAATATAACAAGATAGCAACATATTCACATATGATAATTTTTTAATTTGAGCATCTTCAAATAATTTTGGAGAATATTGTCCAGTTATAATCAGTTTGTTTTTAGCCCTAGTCAAAGCGACATATAAAAGACGCAATTCTTCCTTATACCCTTTATCTAGATTCTTCAAATTGATAGCATATTTCACCAAACCATAAGTTTTGGTTCTATTTGCGACATCAAAATAATCCATTCCCAATCCCATATCTGAATTAAAATTTATAGAATCATTTTCTCGAAGATAAGAGAAAGTCTTGCTTGCATTGTATAAAATTACAACAGGATATTCTAGCCCTTTGCTTTTATGGATTGTTTGAATTGTCACACTATTTTCATTATCAATGCTGGCAAAATCACTTCCTACCCCAACGCTATTCTCTACAATATCTATAAACTCGCATAAGTTTAAGCCATCTTCAAGTGCAGTAATTTTATTTAAAAATTCTTCTATCAGACCCAATTCTCTCATGCCATTTTCTTTAATTAAAATATAATATTTCAATCTACAATCATTCAATATATATCGTATCAATTCACTATTTGTTTTTGTAAAACTAGCATTTTTTATTTTTTCTAAAATATGAAAACCAGCCTTGATTTTCTCATTATTTGCATTTAATCTTAAATTTTCAATAAAATTTGAATTAAAATCTCGAATTTTAATTAAATCGTCTATTGTTAGTTCTGTTAAAGCCAAAAAACTTGCTAAATAATCTACTGAATCTCCTCTACCAGTAATACATTTCAAAATAGATAAAATCAGTTTTACACATTCATTCTTGTTTACTTCTAGTTTGTTATTTATATTTAATGGTATAGAATTTTCTTTTAATAGAGAAATTAATAATTGAGCATTCTCATCTTTTTCACTTCTACTTAAAATTGCAATATCTGAATATCTTAATTTTCTATACTCCCGCAAATTTGCATCATAAAATTCTGTTTTAATCAATTCTGTAATTGTTTTCAAAACCAAAACTGCTTCTTTGATTTTCACATCTGTATAATTGTTCATATTTTGAGATTTATCATTTTTCACACTATATAATCCAGAATCTATTTCACTATCTTTTTCATTACTGACTAATAGAATTTTTACTTTGTCATCTAGTATATCTTCTCGCTTTGGTTCAATTAATGCATCTTTAATATAATCAATATCTCCATTCTCTTTTGTCATCAAATTTGAAAATACTTCATTAATAAAATTTAATACAACAGGATTAGAACGAAAATTGATATTCATATCAAAAGCATTTCCAAGTTTATTATTAGATTTATATGAAATGTACTTGCTACTAAACCCCTCAGGACTTGCCCCACGGAAACCATAAATAGATTGTTTGACATCTCCGACAACAAACAGTTTAGTATTCTCTCCAACCAACTGCGAAATCAAAGAATCTTGAAGTGGATTGACGTCTTGATACTCATCTACAAATACATATTTGTATTTATCATTTAATTCCGCTTTAATATTTTTTATCTCTAATAATTTTAGCATCAATCGGTTAAGGTCATTAAAATCTAATAAATTATTTTTTTCTTTTAAAGTGTTGTAATTATAAATAAATTTTCTTAAAATTTTTAAAAAATATTGAAAATAAACTAAAATTTCACTGTTTTTTAAATCGAAATTATCATTAATTCCATTTTTTTCAAAATCTAAATGAATATCTTCTAATTCTTTAATTGCATTTTTTACGTCCTTTAAACCAGAATTTTCACGCAACTCTTTAATCGAAAATTTAGGATAATTTAAACCATTAAAATAAATTAAATTAGTTTTTAGACTCCAACTTTTATTAATTTTGTCTAATTCAAAAACAAAATTTTTCAAACTCTCTTTAATATTTGAATTCCAATCCTGCATCTCGTTTTTTATCAATCTTGAAAGATTAAATACTTTTCTATTCAAATATTCATTTACAACGTATTCTGATTTTCTACTATCCACATACTCATTTTCTGCATCAACCAAAAATTGATTATAATCTTCAATATTTATAACATTATAAAAAGTGTTCAACACCAATTCTTTTAAATTTTCGAGATTTCGTCTATTCCCACCGTAAAAATCTAAAAGTATATTTATCATGTCGGTCTTTTCAAATTCATCAAAAGTCATTTTCATTGCTTTTGACAAGTAATAATCCCTAGTGCTGTCACTAATTATTTCAATATTTGGAGATATATTTAATTCGTAAAAATATTTTTTTATTGCCTTAGAACTAAATCCATCAATAGTATCAATACTTGCAGTTTTTAACTTTTCTATAATGGAAAGTATACATTCTTTGTCTTCTGTATTATCCAATTCTGATATCAATTTTTTATTTAGCCTATCTTTCATTTCCTCTGCTGCAAGGACTGTAAAGGTGACAACTAAAATTGAATCAATATCTACCTTATCTTTTAAAATTAAGTTTGCAATTTTTTCAATCATTACTGTTGTCTTTCCACTTCCTGCACCTGCGCTGACTAATTGATTTTTTTCAGTAGAATCAAGAATCTCTTGTTGAATTTTCTCAAATTTATTCATGCTCATCTCCTTTAAAACTAGACGGCAAAATTTTCTTTGACTGTCTGTATTTAATACCATTTGTTGCTCGCATGCAGATATGTGCATATTGACAATATTCACATGGTTTGCTAAGACTGCTTGGAGTTGGCTCAATATATCCAGATTTTATCTCTTTTATTGCATTATTGGATAGCTCTATTGAATATTTTTTCAAACTATTCATTTCATCGTTATTCAATTCTTTATAGCCCAGTGTCCTTGATGCGACGAAATCCTTATTCATTTTCACATTAACAATATCGCTTTTGTCCCCAGGTTGAAGTCTAGCATCAAGTGCATGCACTACCCGTTCGTCATTTTCAAAAAATCCCTTTAACGAATAACTATTTCCAATCTCTCTTGTGTATGAATTGTGTAGTGGCAGATAAAATCCTCCAATCGTATGTTTTTTTATAACATTTTCCATTGCTACGGAGTACAAAAATAATTGCAGTTTATTTCCATAGAACAACTCCTTTAAACCAGCTTCCGCTTTACCCGTCTTGTAATCAACAATTCGCATCAAATCCTCATAATAGTCAACTCTATCTATTTTACCAACTAAGTCAACTTCATTTAAGTGAAGAGCTTTGTCATTACTGAATTCAAACTCAAAATAAAGTGGTTTAAACAATGTATTTTCATCAATATAATTAAGCCCGTTAATTACCCTAACCCCTTCATCTATTAAATTGATTAAAGTTGGACTATTGGCATTGATTTTCAGACGTTCATCTCTATCGACAATTTTAAAAATTTGTTTTTTACAAAATTCATAAATGTCGCCAACGTTTTTATTCTTTTTATAATACACAAATAAAAGTTCGTGCAAAATATTACCCACATCAAGTGACTGTATGTCATTTTCAATATTAGGTCTTATCTTTAAAATATTATAAACAAAATAATAAAAAGGACATTTAAAATAATTTTCAAGTTGAGAAGCCGAAATTGTCTTCATCTCATCGTATATCTGCTTATTTTCAGATGAAATTTGCGAAAAATTCTTTACATTTCCATAAAAGTTAATAAAAAATTTATGATTTTTATTATTTTTTGATAAAAATTCAATATAATCCCATTTTGATAACGCAATATACTTCCCAAAACTGAAATCATTTAAAGCTGGTAAATCTATCAATTCACCCTCTATCTCTACTTGCAATCTTTGTTTCAACTCCTTTACCAAATCACTCATTGTATGTGAATACGTGATAGTTAAATTCTTTTCGAACATTAAACTAGTATTGAACAATTCTAATTTTTTCAATCTGTTTATATGAGCAATTGTTGGAGAAAGTTTATTTTTGAAATTTAACTCTGCTATTTCACTATCAAGAATTATTCCACAATCAAACTTCAAACTTGGTGCATTATCAAATCTGCAATTAACTAAATACAAATCTGAAAATATTTCCATACAGTCATTTGCGTCAATTACTTTGACTGCATCAAGAGTTTGAGGTAAATTATTGATACCAACGACACTAGCTATATGAGAATAAATGTCAAAAACCGTTTCCAAATTTGCATCTAAATAATATCTATTGATATCTTCTAGTAAATTAAGCACTACCTCTTTCGACTTATTTAAA
>CALWFB010000011.1 GCA_944377485.1 uncultured Clostridia bacterium
TTATTTAAAATCGCACTGATTAACTCAACAGTAGTTGTCTTTCCATTCGTACCCGTGACAGCAACAAGTTTTTTGCAAAATTGTCCAGCAAATTCTATCTCACTATAAATTTTGATGTTTTTCTTTTTTGCAGTTAATAAAAATGTGTTATCTTTTTCTATTGCAGGAGAAACTACTATAAAATCAAACTGTGAAATTAAATTGTCGTTCAATTCTTGAATTAAATAACAATTGCCAATATTTTTGCATTTCAATTTTTGCTTATCATCGTCATACAAAAATACATTTGCTCTTAATTTCAATAGCAATCTACTCACCCATTCACCCGAAGTAGACATTCCATATACTAATACATTTTTTTGTTTAAATTTCATATTCCACCTATATAATATTATTTTTTTATGTTCAAAATATTACAAAAGGTAGAAAATAATACATATTACTCCAACACACAATGTAATACTTGAATATATTGCAACAATTTTTGGTTCACTCAAACCGGACAATTGAAGATGGTGATGAAATGGTGCCATTTTAAAGATTCGCCTTTTTTTCAATTTGAAAACAGCAACTTGTAAAATTACTGATAAAGCACTGATTACAAAACATATTCCCAAAATCGGTAATATCAGTTCCATACCTAATATACATGCACTTGCTCCAATATATCCACCTAAACACAACGAACCAACATCTCCCATAAATATGCTTGCTTTGCTAGTATTGAACATCAAAAATCCAAGTATTGCTCCTAAAAAGAGCATGGACAAAATATTTATATTATTGATATTCGGAATAATTGCCCCTGTCTCTCCTTGATTATATAAATTTAACCCAACAATAGATGTAATGATTGTAAAGAAAATTAAATATACAAAACTAACTGAACCTGCCAAACCATCTAAGCCGTCTAGCAAATTTACACTATTAGTCGCAGCAATCATTACAATTATAACAATAGGAATAACAAAATATTTAATATTAAATGTTGAATCCGAAAATGGAATAAACATATTCCCTGCTTGATAAGAAAAATAAATAAATATTGAAAATATTATAGCAATACCAGCTTGTCCAATAATCTTTTGATATGCACGCAAACCTAAATTTTGCTTGTGTTTGACTTTTATATAATCGTCCATAAATCCAAGAACCCCATAAAACAGGCTAACAAGCAAACACATAAACCAAATATTATCATATTTGAGGAAAATAAATGCCAAAAGTAGTGTAGTAATTATAAATACTACACCACCCATAGTTGTTGTCCCATTTTTATCTTTATGATTTTCTACATAACCCAATATGGTTTGAGATGCACTTTTCTTTTTGAAAAATTTAATAATAAAAGGCATTAATATTAATGATAAAACAAAACTAGACAAAAAGGCGAGAAATAGTTTAATCATAATTTACTTCGCCCTTTTTTAAATTTTTCATGAAATTATCTACTACTTCGTAATCATTATATGGTATTTTTACCCCATTTATATCTTGGTAGTTTTCTGCTCCTTTTCCTAAAATTGCGACCACATCATTTTCTTTTGCGATAGTTAAAGCATATTCAATCGCTTTTTTTCTATTCTCTATTCTATACGCATTGTTTGTCTTAATCCCAGTCATAATATCATCAATGATTAATTCTGGATTTTCAAATCTCGGATTATCACTCGTGACAATTACAAAATCACTCAGACTAGTCGCCACTTCTCCCATCTCTGGTCGTTTTGTTTTATCTCTATTACCTCCGCAACCAAACACAGTAATTATTCGTGATATTGGCAGATTCCTGATTGCAGTTAATACATTTTTTATTCCATCAGGGGTGTGCGCATAGTCGATTATGACATTATAATTTGTATCAAGTGTGAGCACATTAAATCTCCCTGGAACGACAAATTCGCTAGTATTTATAGTATCTATTATATCCTTTATGTCTATTCCTAAATTAATCAGACAAGATATTGCCATCATCATGTTTGAAATGTTATACTCTCCAATAAGGTTTGTATGAGTTTTATAGGTTTTATCTCTATATTCAAATTTAAAATCCGTACCTGTCAAACCTTTATTACTTTCAATTAATTTAAAGTCCGCATCTTTACCTACTGTTTGAATTTCAATATTAGATTTCTTTGCTATCTCTTTCCCATATTTTACGTCTGTATTGATTATTCCCATTTTTGCATGTTTGTAATCGAACAAACTCGCTTTGCATTTCATATAGTTATCCATATTCATAAAAAAATCTAAATGGTCTTTTGTTATATTCGTCAATCCTACAATATCATAATATATATTATCTATTTTATTTAATGCTATTGCATGTGCACTGACTTCCATTACACAATATTCGCAACCATTATTATCCATATCTTTTATAAGTTTATGAAGAATAATTGGGTCTGGTGTTGTCAACATGGCAGGTAAAAGCAAATGATTAATATACACTCCTTCCGTGCCTATTAATCCAACTGATTTTCCAAGTTTGGTTAAAATCTCGCGGATTAGATATGTCGTTGTCGTCTTCCCATTTGTGCCTGTAATTCCTACAAATTTCATTTTAGATTTATATGTTTCATAAAATACAGAGCTTATATATGACATGGCCACACGTGCATTTTCTACTAATATTTGTGTGACTGGCAAATCAATAAATTTTTCCACTACTAAACAAATTGCTCCATTCGCTATTGCGTCATTAGCAAAATTATGTCCATCTCGATTTAAGCCTTTTATACAAAAATAAATTCCATTGTTTGTCTTTTCTTTGCTATCACAAGTCAAAGCGTCTATGTCCAATTCTTGATAATTTTTTATTCCAATAAATTTCAAATTTGATATAATGTCATACAATTTCATCTTCTTTTACCTCTATATCGTAATTTATCACGAATTTATATAGATTTAACTTACCTCCCAAAAATAGACAAAATATCTTAATTAGTGATTAAATATACTATTTCTCCCAAATATAAGAGAGTACCTTCTGGCGGTAATTGCTCAATAACAATCTCACCCTCTCCATCAAATAATATATCTAAACCTAATTTTTTCAAACTAGCACATGCATCTGATAAACTCATACCCACAACATATGGCATTTTAATAGATGGTTGATTGTCAAGTTGAGTTATATCAGTAGGATAAATTGATTTTGTTTCAAATATTGATTTTAATACTTTTTCTCCAACAGGCTTTGCCACTACACCACCATAATATACTCCGTTGCTCGGTTCATTTACGCAAACTATTAGAATATATTTAGGATTGTCAGCAGGGTACGTCCCAATAAAACTTGAAATATATTTTCCTGTTGCAATTTGCCCATTTTCATCATATTTTTGTGCCGTGCCTGTTTTGCCTCCAACATCATATCCTGGTATAAATGTGTATTCACCTTCACTATTTATATTATTGGCAAGCATCATGTTGACAGTTTTAATCGTTTCATCTGATAAATCAATTTTCTTTTTACTAATATTTTCTGAATATAGAATTTTATTTTCATTATTGATATTGGAAAGTATATGCGGTGTTATATCATAACCTGTTGTAATTTTTCCATACACACTTGCCATTTGTATTTGTGTGACAGCAATAGCATGCCCAAAACCAATACGTGCTAAATCAACATTTCGTACTGAATCTTTGTTCATTATTATCCCACTTGATTCGCTTGATATATCAATCCCTGTCTTTTCTCCTAAACCAAATCGCTCTAAATAATCATAATATTTTTCTACTCCCAAACGTAATGCCAACTGAACAAATACACAGTTGCAACTGTTTTTGAATGCGTCAAGAAGTGTCAAACTTCCATGTCCAACGGTTTTCCAGCATTTTATTGTCTCGCCGTCTACCGTGCATCTTCCAGTACAATAGAATTGCTCATCAATATCTGTCAATCCTTCATTGAGAGCAGCGGCAAGTGTTATCAATTTGAAAGTACTACCCGGTTCGTATACGTCTACAACTGTTGAATTTTTACTCATCTCTTGTAATTTAGAAATATCGTCACGTGGCACATTATTCAAATCAAAACTTGGTAGACAACTCATGGCTTTGATTCCACCAGTAGAAGCATCTAAAATAATTCCACTAACACTCTTGGCTTTATGTTCTTCATAGGCAGATAATAGTTCTTTTTCTAATATTGCTTGCATCTGTACATCTAATGTAGTATATAAATCTGCTCCTGCTACACTTGGAATATAATAACTAAGAGAATTTTCTATCTCTTTTCCTTGTGCGTTAGTTTGAGTTAAACTCTTGCCATCTACTCCTTTTAAATATTTGTCATAATAAAGTTCCAAACCCGCTTGCCCAATATTATCAATGGTGCAATATCCTAATACTTGTGTAAAAAGACTAGAATAAGGATATATTCTTGCAACATTTTGAGACAAATACACTCCATCATATTCTGTTAAGCTCAGAGCTATATCTTCATCTACTTGCATTTTAATTAAAATTTCACTTAAACTTTTGTTTGTCACTTTTGCATATGCTACTTCATAATCAACTTGCAATAATTCGCTAATAGCACTTGCAAGACGAGCAGGTTCAGTCACATTTCTTGCCCTAACATATACATCATATGTTGTGATTGTACTAGCAAGACTAACTCCTGAGAAATCATATATTTCACCTCTTCTACTTGATAGAGGCAAATCTCGTAGCCATTCTTCAGCCGCCAAAACTTGCAATCTTTTGCCGTCAATGATTTGTAAATAAAATACTCTCACAAGCAACGCAAAAAATAATATTACAATAATTAAAATGGTTGCTACAAATCGTTTTTGAATTGAATAAATATTATAAAATGTCTTAAACTTTTTCATAGATTAATATATTATTCTAATTAAAAATTTAGACATATATATTATCTTTATAATAAGTTTAAAATATTAAATTATTAATTTAATTGTTAAAATTTAAAAAAATAAATTAAATAATCGTTAAAATCAATAAAACTTTAAAATTTTTTTGAATTTTTTACAAATTTTTAAAAATAAAAATCCACGGGTAAAACCCCTTGCTCTAGCACACGCATAAATGCGTAGTCTACTTGTGCGTATTGCAAACCGTCCTATTTCTTAAATGAATCTATTGCTTCCGCTATCGTCATCTGTTCTGTCATTTTACCTACCCTATATTGGTTCACATATTCCTTTATCTTTTTTGTGTTCTTTCATACTGTATCTACATAATATCCTGTACACCAAAACTCTCGGTGTCTATATTTTAAAAATAAATTCGTAAATTGTTGGTATATTAATACCGTACTCTTACCTTTTAAATATCCTATAAACCCAGACACCGAAAGTTTTGGTGGTATCTCTACTAACATATGTACATGGTCAGGACATACTTCAGCCTCAATTATATTAACTTGCTTAAACTCGCACAAATGCCTTAGAATTGCTCAAATTTCTCTACATTTTTGACCATAGAAAACTTTTCTTCTATATTTAGGAGCAAAAACAATGTGATACTTGCAATTCCAAGTTGTATGTACTAAACTATTTGTGTCAATTGACATATTAAACCTCCTATGTTTATTAATTTGCGTAGACTACAAATTAATTTTAACATAGGAGGTATTTTGGGTCAAAGGTAAACTGCTTTGGAACCACGGGACAATCCCGTGGTTTTCTTAAACAAAAAATAAAAGGTGTAATTCACCTTTTATCCAAAAATATTTCTAAATAAAATTGTCATTTTATCAAAAAAAGTTAACTCTTGGTCATCATCACCATAATCTCTTGGCGGATTGACTGATACTTCAATCGTTGATGATGGGTCACCTATATCAGGTGATAGACCTTCATAAATATCTATTTGCTGTGACTGACTTTGAATTGTATTTGCATTGTTATTAATATCTCTATTCATCATGGTTAAAGTTGCTATATTAATCCCCACAAAACCAAGTAATAATGCAACGACAGCTATGTAGACTCCTGTCAAAAGTTTTACACGCCTCTTTACAACTGTTTTCTTCTCATCTTCTTTACTTTTAAAAGTTTTATTTTCTTCAATAGTGTTGTTTTCTACTTTCTTTAAACCTTTCAATTCTTGAACTGGCTTAACATCGGTTTCACTTTTTAACAAATCTTCAAGACGTGGCAAATCATCGAGTCTTGTTTCATTTTTCTTCTCCACACCTGACTCGGTGGCAATTATGGTATTTGCATTAGTTTCTTTTTCTGTTTCCATAGTTTCACCTACAATTTCTCTGCAATTCTAAGTTTGGCACTCGCCGAACGTGAATTATTCGCTAATTCACTATCACTAGGAACGATTGGGTGTTTTGTAATTAATTTTATATCCGCCTTATGATTACATACACATTTTGGTATTCTCGGCGGGCATATGCAATCAGTAGAATGTAATTTGAATGCAGACTTAACTATTCTATCTTCTAATGGATGGAATGTTATTATACATATTCTACCACAATTTTTTAATCTTGACAACATTTTTTCAATAGCCAATTCCAAGTCCTTTAATTCATTATTCACTTCTATACGAATTGCTTGAAAAGCTTTATTACATAGACTTGCTTTGTTTTGAAATTTTGGCGGATAACTAGACACAATTATGTCACGTAATTGAAAAGTTGTAGTGATTGGTTTTTTCTCTCTAATATTTACAATTTTTCTAGCAATCTGGCGAGCATTTTTTTCTTCTCCATAAGTATACAATATTCTGCTTAGTTCATTTTCACTATAATTGTTGATAACATATTCCGCATCCAAAGATTGATTTTTGTCCATACGCATATCAAGCCTAGAATCCTGTTTAAAACTGAATCCTCTACTTGCAGTATCTAATTGATAACTGCTGACCCCAAGGTCTGCTAAAATTCCATCGACTTTATCTATATCTAATTCATCTAAAATTTTGTCAATATTGACAAAATTATCCTTTACAAAAATGATTTTATCATAATAATCTTTCAATTTCTCTTTTGCAAAATTTAGAGCATCATCATCTTTGTCTATACAAATTAGTTTACCATTTTTTATCTTTTTTGCTATCTCTAACGAATGTCCGCCACCACCCAAGGTGCAATCGACATAAATACCATTAGGTTTAATATTTAAACCATTAATACTTTCTTGTTTTAAAACTGAAATATGTTTAAATTCCATATCTCTCCTATACTATTTTAACTAATCTATTTTTCACAGCATCACAACTCGTCAAAAAATATTTAATACCATTAATCTCGTTGTAAAGCATCTTTGGGTTAACATATCCATGAAGATGACCAAAAACTACATAACTCACGCCATATTCTTCTAGCATTTTTGTATAAAGAGATGGTTCAATCTTATTGTTAAATGGTGGATAATGCGTAATGTAAATAATCTTTTCATTGTTTGTTTGCAATTTTTTTGCACTTTTCATAGATAATTCCAGACGAACTAATTCTCTATTGTATAATTTTTGGTTTTCTTCCGTGTCATATTTGCCTTCTGGAATTAGCCAACCTCTATTGCCACAAAAAATATATTCACCAATTTTGATTGCATCATTTTGTAAAACATAAGTATTTGATGGTAGTTTTTCACGTACCCTACTGACACTGCTCCACCAATAATCATGGTTCCCTCGAATTAAAATTTTAATTCCTTTTAAATTTTTTAAAAAATCAAAATCTGGCACGACTTCATCTAACTTCATCGCCCAACTATAATCTCCTGCTAAAATTACCACATCGTCATCTTGAACAAGCGAATTCCAACTGTCAACAATTTTGTCCAAATAATTATTCCAAACAGGACCAAAAATATCCATTGGTTTCGTATTATTTATATCAAGATGAAGGTCACTTATTGAATAAACATTCATAATTTAATTTTAACATACTAGTTTTTTTTCGTCAAATATATTAATTTATCTATTTTGAGCATATTTTTCATTTCGTCTATATGCCAACATTAATTTTGGTCTATTATATCGCTGAACCATAACTGGCATGATTTGTAAAATTAAATTAAAAATAGCCAAAGGCAAACCAACAATTAGCCATAATTTTAAATTAATAAATACTACCAGAAATCCTAAAAATGCACTGACTAAATGCATTATTTCAGCATACACTGTCTCTTCCATGAATTTATATAAATAAGTATTGTCTTTTATATTTTCAACTTCACGCTTACCAAAACCTGTCAATGCTTTTCCTGACTCAGGAATTAAGTCTTTCCATTTTCTAATACCTAAACGCAAATACAATTTGCTTTCCCATTTATGGACTTTGTAAATTCTATTGAAGGGATTTACCCATTTTTTTGGTAAAATTCGAACCATAATTGCAACAACAGCATCTATTATTAATAGAAAAACTAATGAAAACAAAATTGATAACAAAATGACTCCATCTGATACTGAAAAAACTCTCGTTCCAACATATACCGCTAAGATGGATGTAAATATGCAACCTATTAATATTATAAATATATATAATTTCATACTTATTATTGTAGATTAACAAATAATATTGTATTTGTCAAATTTTATTTTTTATTAAATATTTATTTTTATTTGTATTTAATGAATATTTTAAAATCAAAATTTTTTCAGTTTCACACTTTAACAATTAAAAGAATACTATATATTAGTTATCATAGGAGGTTAAAAAATGTCTTTTTATACAGATTCTAGACCTGGTATATTCCCTGGTCAAACGAACAATGTTATGAATGGACTTTGTGAACGTATTTGTATTCAAGCAACAAAAGTTTTTGATGCCTGCATGTCGCAAGTGCAACTTGAAGACTATTCTTTAACATTGACGAATTTTAACCCTGCTGGTCCTACTACTCCATTGACCTTTGTAAGTGGTAATTCAGCAGGAAGTACTGCAACAGTTAGCAACCTTGTTATTACAAGATTTGACGATAGACCTAACTTTGCAAGAGTTCAGGCAAATATAAATATACCTGTCACAATTACATATACAGACCAAAATAATGTACCTGGTACTGCCGAAGGTACTATTACAATGACACAAGATGTTATCTTGTATGTTCCACAACCATCACTCACTCCAATAGATGTTATAGCATTTGGTAGTGCAGTAATCGCTAGTGGTGTTTATAATAGTGCAACAGGAGGATTCACAATATATGGCTGTGTGACTACAATTTTGAAAGTTGTAGCAGTAGTTGATGTTCTTGTTCCAAGTTATGGATACTGCCCTATCCCACCTTGCACTCCTTATACTGGCAATGATGTCTGCCCAGGAGTGTTTGACTTACCATTATATCCGACTGCTGTATCCCCTCAATCAACTAATGCTAGATAGATATACAAATTGACAAAAATAAATAAAAGAAAAAACACAATGAGTTAGTCACTAAATTTTGAAACTGGCGGAATAATAAAGGAAAACATAGATGAAAAAGAGTCTATGTTTTCTTTTTACTTACCATTAATGCTTTTAACTGCCAGAAAAGTAAATATCTCTGACCTTGCCATAGATTTTAGTACAAATAATAAATCTAATATTCATAAGA
This sequence comes from uncultured Clostridia bacterium, assembly GCA_944377485.1. Lineage (GTDB taxonomy): Bacteria > Bacillota > Clostridia > Christensenellales > UBA1242 > Onthoplasma. The sequence continues at coordinate 9,534 of CALWFB010000011.1, forward strand.
TGCTCATCTTAACTTTGACAACAAAGAATATTTTCCACACTAGGAAATAAAGAGAAGAAAGCAAAAAGGCAAAAGAGCGGCTTGCGTTATGCTCCACTAGCAACCGCTCTTTTTATAACAAATTTTGTTATATGTATATTTTGATGAAGCGAAGCGACAGCTCCTGTATTTGTCAAGCACATGCATAAATGCCAAATTAACATTTTTATAAATTATTTTTTGATTTTCGTTGCAAATTAAATATTAGTATGTAATAATAAATATATTAATTCAATTAGATTGAAATAAAAAGGAGTTTTAGGATGGAACTATTAAAAGACAATATAATAAAAATTGCAGGGGTTGAGCTTGATGGGTTTAGTTGGGTTAAGATTCCTCTTGGCGCCGATTATGCAATAGTTAAAAAAAATGGAGAAGAATCTTATAGAGTAATCAACTGCGTTGGTAAGTTATCAAAACCTTTTACCTCAATTTTTCAAATTGGAGAATCTGGATTAACGCTAGTAAAAGACAATCAACCAGATAAACCATATAGATTTATCGATGATACTGGAACTTTTAGCGAAAGATATGCCGATGTTTCTACGACAGAAACCACATTCGCCACAGACTCAAAAACCGGTAAATCATATTCTATGGATAAAAGCGGTAAAAAATTAAAAGAAACCGAATTAAATAATATATCATCAAATACTCGGGTTAGAAAAATTAAAGATGGTCCTTGGGTTAATATAACTGATGAATTTACAAATCTACCACTTGGTGATAATGCAAAAGAACCCGCACACTTTTATTGTATTAAAGCAGACAGAGAAGAGATGTTAGATTGTTATCCAGAAGGTTATCGCATATATTCAAGATATTTTACAAATCAAAGATTTACAAAAAGTATAAGAAAAAGATATAAAAAACAATTACTAGCAGAACTGATTGAAAGTGAAGCTGAATATTATAATTCAAACCGTGCAAGACAAAAACAAATAGAAACTAGTGGCAAATACTATTTGCAAAAAGATTTACCTTATTGCATGAAAAATGTCGATAAAAGAATCTTAGATAGACAAAAAGAAGCTAGAGCTGAAACAAGAAAAAATATAAAAAAGTTATTAGACCAAGGTATATTACATAAAAAACCCGATGTTGAATTAACAATTTAAAAGCAACAAAAAACAAGATGAAAATCTTGTTTTTTTATATAATGGGTTTATTTGTGCTAGTTTCATAGTTTTATGTCTTCCATTGTGTTTTTCATATTAAAATGCTAAATAGTGTGAAAGTTATTTTATATATTCATCTAATAATTGCTCAATCGCTGTCACACCAATTTTTTTCTCCGCACTTGTAGGAATAATCATATTCTTATTGTATCTTAGCATTTTTGAAATATTTTCAATATTTTTATTTAATTCAGATTTACTCAACTTATCTATCTTTGTTAATATAATGAGTGCTGGAATTTCATGTTCTGCTAAATATTCAAGCATATGAATATCAAGTGCAGTAGGACTATGCCTACAATCTAGCAATACAAATACTAATTTCAACTGTGCATTATCTACAAAATAATCGTTCATAACACTATCCCATGCACTTGTCATATTTTTGCTAGCTTTTGCATAACCATAGCCTGGCAAATCTACAATATAGCATTTATTATCTATATTAAAATAATTAACTAATCTAGTTCGTCCAGGAGTCGAACTCGTCTTAGCCATTTTTTTATTATTTGTCAAAAGATTAATCAAACTGCTTTTCCCTACATTGCTTCTACCAACGACTGCAACTTGTGGAATTTCATCTACTATAAAATCTGATTTTTTCTCTGCACTTTTAATGAATTTAGCATTTATAAATCTCATTTTATATCCTCTAATGTGTTAATTATTTATATTTTTATTATAACAAATATTTTCTATTGAGTCAAATTTTAACCATTTTTCTTTTAATCTATCAATTTTTTAATCAAATTTTTTTAATTATTTTTTCATTTCTCTTGATTTTATCGAACATATGTTCTATAATATAAATGGAGATGAAAAATGTGTAAACGTGTTATACTTCATATTGACATGAATAATTTTTATGCATCAGTAGAGTGTTTGTTGAACCCAAGCATAAAAAATTATGCCGTTGCAGTAGCGGGAGACCCAAACAAACGTACTGGAATAATTCTTGCAAAAAACTATCTGGCAAAAGTTTATGGTGTAAAGACAGGAGAAGCAATTTGGGAAGCAAAACAGAAATGTCCCACCCTTATAACTGTTGCTCCACATTTTGATAAATACCAAGAATATAGTGAACGAGCACACAAAATCTATTATCAATATACTGACCTTATCGAACCTTTTGGAATAGATGAATGCTGGCTTGATGTCACTGATAGTCTAAAATTTTTTAACTGTACGCCATTAGAACTTGCACAAAAAATTCAAAATCAAATTAGTAATGAATTAGGTTTATCAGTATCCATCGGAATCTCTTGGGGAAAAACACTTGCTAAACTCGGCAGTGATATGAAAAAGCCTAATGGTCTGACTGTAATTGACGAAAACAATCATATTGATACAATTAAAAAATTAAAAATAGATGACATGATAATGATTGGTAAACATACTGCACAAAAATTACGTTTGATGAATGTAAACACTTTATACGATTTATATCTATTAGAACCAAAATTATTGCGCCATCATTTTGGAATAGTAGGATTATATTTACATAATGCTGTCAGTGGTATTAATGATGACAAATTAATTACACCAAAAGATGAAGACACCAAAAGTGTTGGCAATGGCGCAACAGCGGTTAAAGACATGACTAATATAGAAGAAATAAAGAATTTTTTGCACGATTTAGCTACAAAAGTATCAAAGAGATTACGAGCACACAAATTTTCAGCAAAAACCATTCATTTAACTATAAAATTTGCTGATTTTACATATCTATCTGCTCAAAACACCATGGACCATTATTTTAGCAATGAACAAGATATTTTTAATTTTTCATTTGAAATTTTTTCTCATCTTGCAGGAGAAAAATTTGCTCCTATTAGAGCTCTTAGAATATGCACTACAAATTTAATTAATAAAGAAGATGAATATCAGATTAATTTATTCACAAATACAAAGAATGAATCTTTGTGTTCTACTATTGATTATTTAAAACAGAAATATGGAGATAATATTATTTCTTTTGCAAAAGATTATAAAGAGTTTTAATTGCGTATAATATAGGTATGAAAAAATTAGCAATAATATTGATTGTCTGTTTTGTCTTTGCATTAGGATTATCTGCGTATAAGACAATGCTTGCAATAACCCACCCAATAAAGTATGAAGATTTAATTGAAACAAATGCTGAAAAATTTTCAATACCTTCGTATATAATTGCAAGCGTAATTAATGTAGAAAGTTCATATAAAGAAGATGCGATTTCAAACAAAAACGCATTAGGATTAATGCAAATAAAACTCTCCACTGCTCAATATATGAATGATTATTATGAATTGAATGACTCAGTAGACGAAACTAAATTATTATCTGCAAAAACAAATATTGAATATGGTTGTAGATATCTAAAATATTTAATTAATAAATTTAATAATCTATATACTGCACTATCAGCATATAATGCTGGTGAAACCCGTGTACGTGTGTGGCTTAGAGACGAAAATTTTTCATCAGATGGAAAAAGTTTAAATAAAATTCCATATGAAGAAACTGCTAATTATATAGAAAAAATCAAAAAAAATATTAAATTTTACGAAAAAATATATAAAAACACTTAATTTTATTGTGCAACTATCACAATTTTAAATTTTTGTATTATTAAATTTTTATTGATATTAATTAAATAATTTTGATATATATTTTTTTATTTGTTTTCTTCATCTTTGTTTAATAAATTATTTTTTTGTTTTCTTTCTTTGTTTAATTTAACAATTTTTATCACAATTAAAATGACCAAACTAATTACATATATTCCACTAAATATTCCTGATACAACATACAAATATTTAACTATAAAGCCATAACCCACATTAGACAAAAGCAAATTGAATAAAACAATTAATATCGGTATGAATATTGTCTTTTTATCTTTTGCAATAATAGTTTTCATATTATGGCTGCATATCATCAATGTGGAAAATAATCCCATAAGAAGAGTAGCAAAGTATATGTAATAGAACCAAATTGAAACGTTTTTACTAAGCTCAAACATTGGCATGTCTGTCACAAAATTATTACTTGCAAAAACTAAAATATTTAATAAAATTATTAAACATATACTAATAATTACCGCAATTTTCCCCTTACTTTTCAATTTTGTTTCAAATAATACAGGTAATGCCGCAACAAAATTATTTACACCAAACAACAATCCATAATATACTGCCATCATCGAATTTTTTAAAGTGATTGTCATATTTACATTTTCAGGATTAATATTTCCTATTGAATTAATCACTATTACCCCGATCATTAATGGTATAATTAAATTCGCAACAAATTTAATCTTATTTATTCCACCTATTAATAATAATAAAGTCAGTATTGACAATATTATTGATGGTATCTTATACCCTATTCCCAAAAATGTTTGAAATAAATAATCCGCTCCCGCAAGCATTCCAGCACTAGTAATTGAAAAATTAATTAGCATAACAATTTCTGATAGTTTACATAGTCTCCCAAATATTGCAGTATTAAACTCACTATAACTATTTAATTGACATTTTTTGCTAATATAAGAGATTACAAAAAATAAATATATATACAACAAACCAAATGCCATCAAACCAATCAAAGAGCCTGCTTCAAAATCAAAAAAGAAGACACATATTTCTTTCCCTGATGCAAATCCAACACCAATAATCGCACTCAGTATTAAAAAATAGTCCACAACAGTGGACCATATTTTGTTTCCACTTCTCATATTTAATATATATGAGAAGAAATTTAAGATAATTACTTGTCGAACATAATAATTCTACCGCAATGTTCACATGGAAGCATTTTTTTTGTTTTTAGTTTTTCAATAAAGTTTAATGGGAGTTCTACTTTGCAACCACCACAAAAATTTTCTTCCAATGGAACATATACTGGGAATATGCCATTAGCCTTCATTTCTTTATATTTTTCATATTTTTCTTTATCTTCAACTTTTGGTTCTAATTCTCTTATCTTTTTTTCTAGTTCAGTAATTTTAGGTGCAACTTCTTGCTTCTTTGCTTCTATTTTTGCCTTGATTGCACCCGAACGGGATTTAGCTTCTGTCAGCTTATTTGAAAGGTCTGCACTCTTTCGCACTATTTCTTCTGATTTTCTTACCAAATCTTCTACTCTTCTATGCTCCTCACTTAAATCTCCTACCAAACTATTCGCATCTGTTATCAATGAAGATATGTTATCTAAATTTATATTTTCTACATTTCGTTTGCGAATAATCTCACTGTTGCCTTTGTATTTAGAGTATTTATTAGAAACTATATTATAATTTTTTATTATTTCATTTGCCTGTGCTTCTAGTTGTTCGAATCTCGCTTTACCCTCTTGTAGTAATCGTTTATAATTTTTAAAATCTATACTCGCAGGGCATCTATCTACTTCACGCAAAAGAGCACGTATTTGTCTATCTAATCTTTGTATCTCTAAAATTGTTTTCATCTATTTTCTCCCTTTTATTCCCTTATCATCATCGTCATCAGATAAATCGTCACGCAAACGTTTTAATTTTGATGGGTGACGTAATTTTCTAAGTGCTTTTGCTTCAATTTGACGAATACGCTCACGTGTGACAGAAAATTCTCTTCCCACTTCTTCAAGAGTCCTTGGGTGAGCATCATCGAGTCCATAACGTAGCCTAATCACTTTTTGTTCACGTGGAGTTAGAGTTTCTAATACACTCATTAATTGTTCTTTTAACATATTTTGTTGTGCTATGTCATGTGGAGAAAGTGCATTTTCATCTGGAATGATATCACCAATCTTGCTATCTTCTTCATTCCCCATTTTGCTTTCGAGTGAAATAGGGTCTTGTGAAATTCGTTGAACTTCGATTACTTTATCTACCGTAGTATTAAGTCTTTCGGCAATCTCTTCAACCGTTGGGTCCCTACCCAATTCTTGCAAAAGTTCTCTGACTGCTCTGCTGTGTTTTAGCATTGTTTCAACCATATGAACAGGAGTACGAATCAATCTTGCATGGTCAGATATTGCACGTGTAATACTTTGTCGAATCCACCACGTGCCATAAGTAGAAAACTTATATCCTTTTGTATAGTCAAACTTGTCCACTGCCTTCATCAATCCAACATTGCCTTCTTGAATCAAATCAAGAAATGGCATTTTATTTTGATATCTCTTCGCAATACTAACAACTAGACGCAAATTTGATTCACGCAATTTATTACGTGCATATTCGCTATGCTCTTCAATAAGTTGTCTACTTAATTCACGTTCTTCTTCCGGTGTTAAAAGCGGTATATTTCCAATCTCTTTTAAGTATAACTTTACTGAATCATTTACATTAATTTGACTGATAATATCTTCGAATTCTTTATCGTCAATCGGCACATCACTTCTATCTGTTATTGTAATTCCATTGTCTATCAAATATTGTTTGATTTGTTCAACTTCGTCTGCGTTTATATCTTCATATTTACCAATAAGTTTGCTGCAAAGTCTATCTTCTGAAATAGATTTTTGGTGAAGTTCTTTCATTTGTTGCAATAACTTTTGTTTAATCTCATCAACGTTTACCATTCTCTTTCTCCTCGAATTCCTCTATAATTTTTTCTCTAATCCAAAATAGTATATAGTCATCAAATTTAATATTCGCACTACTCTTATAATGATTTAATGCTTCAATCAATCCAAGATTTGCCACCTGAACTAAATCTTGTATATCGACACCTTTATGCAAGGTATGATAATTGATACATAAATACAATACTTCTTTTAACTTAGAATTAATTATTTTTTCCGCAATAAATTTGTCTTTATTTTCTTCATAAATTTTTAAAAGCAAATTTACTTCATTGTTTGACAATTTTTTTATTTTTTTTAAATCAACATGATAATCTAAGATTTTTTCTAATTCTTCTTCATCACATTCGTTAGTCAAACTTGGTTGAAACTTTGACATAAAATATCTCTGAACGTCTTCATGTCTATACCTACCATTTTTCGCCAGTTCTTCATATGTCTTTTCTATATCGGTTGCACCAAGTTTCTCCAAATATTTATACAATCTATCTGTTTTATCTACACTTATCACCGCTGCGATTTCTCCTTAATAATTTTTTCTTGCAATTCTTTCATTTCTTGCAAACAAGAATTTCGTTCTTCATCTGTCTTACTATTTAACATTTTACTTTTCAATTCGGATAAGGATTTTTCCATTTCATACTGTTTTACACGCTTAATTGTATCCTTCAAATAAAGATTATAAACTTCTTCCGATGGAAAATTGTAATTAATTACCCTATCAATTAATGATTTATCTTTAATCTCAAAATTGTCAAATAGCATGGAAACATTATAATCCGAATTAGTATTAATTTTATCTTTTAAAAACCCATATAATGTACTTAATTCATCGTCTGAGTCAAAAAGTCCTGACAATTCATCTATATTTTTTATTTTTTTGTATAATATTGATGACAAAAGCATTATTTTGCTATCCAAAATATATTTATTGCTTTCAGTATCTAATTTAGAATCAACATTCTCTTTTGACTCGTTGGTATTGTGCGCATTATGAACCATACTATTTCTTAATGCATCAATAGGAATTTTCACCATCTTCTGCACTACACCTAAATATATTTCCCTTTCTGCCGGTGTTGAAAATTTAGATATGTAATTTAAAGCCTCATTTATATATTTGTTTTTATCTGCATTTGATTGCAAATCATATTTTTTAGCACTATCATATAATACAAAATCCACACAATCCATTGCATTATTAAGCAGTTCCAAGAATTCTTCTTTACCTCGTTTTTTAAGAAATTCATCCGGGTCTTTTGCAACACTAGAATCTAATCTTACAACTCGCACATTCAAATCTATTGCTTTCAATGTATCTATTGCTTTGTATGTAGCAAGATTCCCTGCACTGTCCCCATCTAAACATAAAATCACATTATCTGCCAATTGTTTAATTTTCCGTGCATGCTGTGTAGTCAATGCGGTACCCATACAGCCAATAGTGTTAGTTATGCCTGCCTGATGACATGCGATTACATCTATATGTCCTTCCACAATAATAATTGTATCAAGCATATGTTCTTTTTTTAAATCTCTTAAAAAATTATATCCAAATAATATTTCACTCTTATTAAACACTAATGTCTGCGGAGTATTTTTATATTTTGCTCTCTCTGGTTTTTCATCTACTGCTCGTCCAGAATATGCAACGACATCTCCAAAACCATTGAAAATTGGAAATATTAAACGTTCTCCATAAAAATCGTATAAATTTCCACGTTCATTTTTACCTACAACACCAGCGGAAATCATTTCTTCTGGCTTGAATCCAAGTTTTAACAAATGTCTTGGAAGCTCGTCATAATCTAATGATGCCCCAATTTTAAATTTCTCTATCATTTCAGGAGAGATTTGACGTTTTTCTAAATATTTCTTTTGTGCTGAGGTTGACGAATTTAATAAATTATTATGATAAAAATCTGTTGTAGCTTTTAATACTTGATATATTCTATCTCTCTGATATTTCAATTTTTGCATAGCTATATTATCTTTTTCACTAGGCATCTGTAATCCTGCGTTTTTTGCAAGCATTTCAACCGCTGTATAAAAATCAACATTCTCCAACTTCATTACAAGATTAAAAACATTGCCACTCTCGCCACACCCAAAACATTTAAAAAATTGTCCATCTTGCTTAATTGAAAATGATGGCGTTTTTTCATTATGAAAAGGACAACATGCCCAAAAACTTCCACCTCGTCTATTTAGAGTTATATATTTGCTAGCAACATCTACAATATCGTTCTTCGACCTAACTTCGTCTAGGAACTCAGAAGAAAAACTACTTTTTGTCATCAGTATACACTCCAATTATTTGCTTAATACACCACATAAAAATACTTTCCTTAAATATAAATATTAAATTTTAAAAAAATAAACATTGTAGGATGTCCTACCTACCCCTCTTCATAACTTAATACAACTAATACTTTATATTTCCCTAAATTTTTATATAATTACATAAAAATATTTTTGATAAATAAATTAAATCTTACCTCTCTACAAGGCTTCAAACAAAACAAACAGACTTTTATATAGTCTGTTTGTTTTGTAAAAACCAATTCTAACTTAACCAAATATGTAAAATTTAATTTAATAAATTTAAATTTCCCTTTAATGGTATAACATTCCAAGCCAATAATTCATCAGAATAAGGTCCATAGATGTCATTTAATAAGTATATTTTTTTCTCAAAATAAAAGGCTATTGCAATTTCAGCAAAAGTATTTGCTCCTATATAATTCTTTACACCTTTTTTTATCAGAATTGACAACAAGCAATGCCGTCGTATTAGCGTCTGCAATAATATCAAAATATCTTTTAGAAACAATTCTCTTAAAGTTATTAATTTGTTCAGGTGTTATCTTATCCCAATTATCTTCTTCGAGTAGAATTACTGTAAAGCCCTTTTTCTCTATCAGTTCTTTGCATTTTTCATTTCGTTCAAAAATTGCATACTTCCCGAAATTACAATTCTACTCATACATATCCTTTTTCTGTACTAATTTCCATTTATACAATTGCTGTTTCTATAATAATTTTATAAACATCCATCTATTAAACATCGTAAAAATCAGTTTAGTAAAAATTTTAATGATAACATCTTGGCAACCCATTCATTCGTTTAGCTTTGCTGAATGTTTATCTATCAAATAAAATTACATTTAAATTATTTTCTTGGATTTTTTATGTTCGCTTGGGCTGCAGCTCGTCATAATTCTCGCTCTTGTCTGATTGCTTCCGCAATCTTTGACCTTTTGCTCGGTTATTCCTCATCCCCATTTCAACTTCGTTTTATGGGGTCCCCAATAAAGGCTCGCTTTGTATATGCTATTATTATCAAACTAGTTTACTATAACAATTTATTTTCTTGGATTTTTTATGTTCGCTTGGGCTGCAGCTCGTCATAACTCTCGCTCTTGTCTGATTGCTTCCGCAATCTTTGACTTTTTGCTCGGTTATTCCTCATCCCCATTTCAACTTCGTTTTATGGGGTCCCCAATAAAGGCTCGCTTTGTATATGCTATTATTATCAAACTAGTTTACTATAACAATTTATTTTCTTGGATTTTTTATGTTCGCTTGGGCTGCAGCGAGCCTTGCGATTGGAACACGGAAAGGTGAACAACTTACATAATCAAGTCCTATATTATGACAGAACTCAATACTTGAAGGGTCTCCACCATGTTCACCACATATTCCTGCGTGCAAATTAGGACGTGTTGATTTCCCTAGTTTAATTGCCATTTCCATCAACTTACCTACACCAACTGTGTCCAAACGAGCAAATGGGTCTGATTCATATATTTTATTTGCATAATATGATGGCAAGAATTTACCAGCATCATCACGGCTAAATCCAAATGTCATTTGAGTTAAATCATTTGTTCCAAAACAGAAGAATTCAGCTTCTTTTGCTATTTCATCAGCAGTTAATGCAGCTCTTGGAATTTCAATCATCGTTCCAACTTCATATTTTAATTTAGAATTTGCTTTTGCAATAGTTTCATCAGCTGTTTTTACAACTATCTTCTTTACAAATGCCAATTCTTTTATTTCTCCAACTAATGGAATCATAATTTCTGGTTCAACTTTCCAATTAGGATGTCTCTTTTGAACATTAATAGCCGCTTTAATAACTGCTCTTGTTTGCATTTCTGCAATCTCAGGATATGTGACAGTTAGTCGACATCCACGATGACCCATCATAGGGTTGAATTCGTGTAAATCATTTATAATTTGTTTAATTTGAGCGACTGTCTTATTTTGAGCCTTCGCAAGCGCTTTAATATCCTCTTCTGCTGTTGGCACGAACTCATGAAGTGGTGGGTCTAAGAATCTAATAGTGACAGGTTGACCTTTCAATGCTTCCATAAGTCCTTCAAAGTCTTTTTGTTGCATAGGTTCAATCTTATTCAATGCTTCAACTCTTTCTTCTACTGTATCTGCACAAATCATCTCACGGAATGCGCCAATTCTATCTGGTTCAAAGAACATATGTTCAGTACGGCACAAACCAATTCCTTGTGCTCCCAATTCAGCAGCACGTTCAGCATCATGTGGAGTATCTGCATTTGTTCTAACTCCCAAAGCTTTATATTTATCAGCCAACTTCATAATTCTACCAAAATATCCACTATTTGGGTCAGCAGGAACAGTCTTGATTAGACAATCATAAATTTTACCAGTAGAACCATCTAATGATAGCACATCTCCTTCATGGAAAACTTTGCCTGCAAGAGTAAATTGTTTATTTTCCTCATCCATTTTTATATCGCCACAACCGGATACACAACATGTACCCATACCACGAGCTACAACCGCAGCATGAGAAGTTTGCCCTCCACGCACTGTCAAAATACCCTGTGCAAATTTCATACCTTCTATATCTTCCGGACTGGTTTCAAGACGAACTAAAACTACTTTTTCATTTTGTTTGCCAAGTTTTACAGCATCTTCTGCCGTGAAAACAATTTTACCTGCGGCAGCACCAGGAGAAGCTGCAATACCTTTACCTACGACATTATTTTTGTCAGCGTCAGCAAGTGCTTTAGCATCAAATGTTGGATGCAATAACATATCTAATGATTTTGCATCTATTTGCATCAATGCTTGCTGTTCTGTTATCATTCCTTCATCAATCAAATCACAAGCAATTTTTATAGCCGCAGCTGCTGTACGTTTACCATTTCTAGTCTGCAACATATACAAATGTTTATCTTCAATGGTGAATTCCATATCCTGCATATCTCTATAATGATTTTCTAGAATATCACAAATCTTTTTGAATTGATTGTACACTTCTGGCATAACTTCCGCCATTTTTTCAATTGGCATAGGAGTACGCACACCAGCAACGACGTCTTCGCCTTGTGCATTTATTAAGAATTCTCCCATCAATCCTTTTTCACCAGTAGCAGGATTTCTTGTGAATGCAACACCAGTTCCTGATGTGTCTCCCATATTACCGAAAGCCATCATCTGTACGTTGACAGCTGTTCCCCAAGAATATGGAATATCATGGTCCATACGATAAATATTAGCACGTGGATTATCCCAAGAACGGAACACTGCTTTAATAGCTTCAAACAATTGTTCTTTTGGGTCGGTTGGGAAATCTTTTCCCAATTGTTTTTTGTATTCAGCTTTGAATTCGTTTGCTAATTCTTTCAAATCATCAGCAGTCAAATCAACATCGTATACTACGCCCTTTTTCTCTTTCATTTGGTCGATTAGTTTTTCAAAATATTTTTTGCCTACTTCCATTACGACATCGCTAAACATTTGGATAAATCTACGATAACAATCCCAAGCCCAACGTGGATTACCACTCTTCCTAGAAAGTGTTTCAACGACTTCTTCGTTAAGACCTAAATTTAAAATTGTATCCATCATGCCAGGCATTGAAGCACGAGCACCTGAACGAACAGATACAAGCAATGGATTTTCTTTGTCTCCAAACTTTTTGCCAGTTATTTTTTCCATCTTTTCAATGTTTTCCATAATCTCTTTTTGTATTGATGGATTAATTTGACGGCCATCTTCATAATACTGAGTACATGCCTCAGTAGAGATTGTGAAACCTTGTGGAACAGGAAGTCCTATTCTTGTCATTTCGGCTAGATTCGCACCTTTACCGCCTAGAAGTTCACGCATGTTTGCATTACCTTCGCTAAATAGATAAACGTATTTTTTCATATAATCTCCTTAAAACATACGTTAATAAGAATAACGAAAACAAGAAAAAAAAGCAACTAAAAATTGCTTTTATTTAAAATTTATATTCAAATAATTATACGATTGTTTTATAACTAATATTTTTTATTAATAATTGATATTTAATATCTATATAAATTAATTATTTTTAAGATGCGTGAGAAATTATTAAATAAAGTCAAATGATTTTATATCTTCATTAAATTTTGCATATAAAATATTATGCAACAATCTTAATGCTTGTTTGATAGTTGTTTGATTGTATTCAAAAGAATAATTTTGTTCATTAATATTTTTTATAATTGTATAAACTCTTTTATCTATCTCAATCGAATTGATATCCTTTACAGTATTAAAATCTCCTGTTGTTTTATCTAAATAAATTTTTGGACTATCATAAAATTTTAAACCCATACCAGAGAACTCTATAAATTTCAAAATAAAATCGATTGTATAAATATATTCATCATTCTGTTCAATATTTTTCAAGCATGCCAAAAGTATCAAAAATAAATCAGGTTCTGATTTCTCACTGGGAAGAATTGACTTAATGATATCTAAAATTATGTATCCGCACATCATCTTCTTAAAATTATTAAGTAATGATGAGAAATCATCAATTAGATTTGCAGACGTAATAGTATTATTCTTTCCTTTCGTTGATATATTAAATTCAGCCAATACAAATGGTTGCGCTATTGATTTTAATTTTGCTTTGTCCTTTTTTACACCGGCAAATTTAACAAATATTTTACCTTGTTCCAAAGTAAAAATTGAAGCGAGTTTGTCCGCTTCTTTATATTCACTAGTTTTAATGACTATACCTTTGACTTTTGTATCCATATTTTTATTTGCAATAAATATCAAAATAAATTTAATTTGTGTAATTTTGTTTGCTTTACTAAAAATTATATTTTTTTTAAAAAATCTTTAATAAATACACGATTTTTATTAAAAATCTGATTAATTTTTATTATTTTTAAATTTTTTTATATCAAAAACTATAATGTAAAAGCATCTTCTTCTGTCTTTGTCACTTCAACATTATATGTTTCATCTGCCAATTTATTTAAAGAGCGATACAGCATAAAATAATAAGGCATACCTGTGGTTGCAAAAAGTTCCATATAGCCATTAGCAATTTCTTCAATTGTCATTGTATCTTTCATAATCACTCCTTTTATTATTCTATGTTGAATATATTATTTTATTCACTCCACGTTTAATCCGAATTCTGCGATTGCTCGGACGTCATTTCTCCAATTTTCTTTCACTTTTACATATATATTTAGATTTACTCGTTTTTCAATTATCCATTCAATAGTCAGCCTAGATTTTGTGGAAATTTCTTTTATTTTTTCTCCATTCTTACCCAATATGATTGGTTTATGAGATTCTCTTTCACAATATAAATCTGCATAAATTTCAATAGGCTCAGTTTCTTCCTTAAAATCTGTGACGACAACTTGTATACCATGTGGAATTTCATCATCAAGACATAGCAATGCTTTTTCTCTTATTACCTCGGCACATATCTCTCTTAAATTTTTGTCTGTATAATTTTCAACTGGATAATAACGCATTTCATAATCATATGATGGGAGATATTTTTTTATCATTTCAATTAATATATCACAATTAGTTCCCTTCAATGCTGAGATTGGTAAAATTTCATCAACTTTTGCAATCTTAGATAATTCTAGCAACTGTGGATAAACTTTTTCGTATTTTGTCTCATCAATTTTATTGATTAATAAAATCTTTTTTGCTTCGAAAGACACATTTTTTATAATTTTTTCATACTGTTCAATCAACGATTTTTTTGCATCTATTAAAATTAATAATATTTCGGTATCCTCGATTGCTTCTTTTATATGTTTGTCCATCTCATCATCAATTTTTGTCTTACGTTTATGATAACCTGGTGTATCAACAAATACTATTTGCGAATTTTTATCGTTATAAATACCTTTTATATTATCCCTTGTTGTCTGAGATTTTGGACTAACTATCGCCACTTTTTCTCCGACCAACTGATTGATTAAAGTACTTTTTCCTGCATTGGTCTCACCAATGATTGTGACAAATCCACACTTAAATCTATCCCTACCAATATTTAATTTTTCTAAAATTTCTGATTGAACTTTAAGCATTTTTTCTTCATCATTTTTTTCAATATGGTCATATCCTAAAATATGCAGCATTCCATGACTGAAAAGAAAACAAATTTCCCTATTTAACGAATGACCATATTCTTCACTCTGTTCTTCTGCTCGCTTTGTACAAATATAGATATCTCCAATTAGTAGTCTATTGTCTTCTGGGTCAATATCAAATTTGTAATCTGACAATCTCAATTTTTGTTTTGGTTTCAATTCAATGTATGGAAAAGTCAATACATCTGTCACTTTATCTATATTTCTTGTTTCTTTATTTAGTCTTTTAATGGTCTTTTCATCTACAAACGAAAGGTTAACTTTTATTTTTTTTGGAAGAGACGCAAAATCTACGACAGCATCATACACTCTCGTTAAATTTTGCATAATTTTTTCATCGATTTTTGAATTAAATTCAATCATTAATAATCCCTTCCACTGTAATTGTCGTTGTCGCACACATTGAGTCTTCGAAAACTGAAACTACTGTCTTCTCATCAATTAAATGCTCATATTGAGGTAATAATTCATAGGCTCCTTCTTTTGATTTTGTCATCAATTCTTCTTTTTCCGATTCGAAATTGTGAACAATCTCAACAGGAGATAATTCATAGTAGACGCTTACTTCTCTACTGAAAGGAATCAGTCTACTTATATTTTCATTATAACTGACTGTTTCAAAAAGAGCAAACGAATTTTTACTTTTACCTGAAAATAAATTTAGGTCGAAAAGTTTGTATTTATATGTTTTTATACTTTTTCCTGTACGTTTTAAGATATATTCTGTACGTTTTAACTCAATTTTATTGATTATAAATATTTGTCCTTTTATCTCAGCTAATGGCTCAACGCTTACTCTTTCGCCATTGCTATTGATATTAAATGGTAAAACCAGTACATCTCCTATATTTACATAATCTCCAACCTTTACATTTGATGTGCCAGTAATTATATTTACATCTGTCACTAAGCCATTAAATTTTGCTGTGATTGGCTCATATTCTGTCTCAGTGTACACTAACTTTTCACTAAGATTGATTATTATTGCTGTCCCTTGCTTAATAACAGAAACTTGTGCAATTCTATCATAATTATTTAAAAGTATGTTTTCAATCTCTTCGCTAGATGTTAAATTTATTTTGCCCGTGCTTATCCCATTGTCTTTTAAAACTTGAACAATGTCTGCTTCGTTCAATTCAATTGTACCATAAATTCTTATTTGCCATGTGTAATTGCTGACAAAAATTGCAAAAATAATTCCAATAAATACTCCTAGTAGAATTCCAACATTTGTCGCAATTACCTTAGGTATACGTTTTATCTTACTAAGAGAACGATTCACTTTAAAATTTGCTATGTATCTTTTAACTTTTTTCTCATCTTTGTCATCAATCTCAAAAGATAAATGTTCATTTGTGTGTTTTATCAAATTATACAATGTCACTTTTTTTAAATACAATTTTTTTATAAGGTTGTCCAAATCATAACCATGCAATTCAAATCTCATTTTTCACCTACCGAAACAATCTTTCCCTCTATGACACAAGTGTTTTTATCTAAATATTTGATTTTTAATTCTTCACCAATCACAACCAACATACATTTTTTCATCTGAAAATTCATTTCTTCTGTGCCAAAACTGATGACAGATTTTATTCCTTCAATGTAAAGACATTTCCCACCAAGATTAATTGTACGAAAATTGATTGACGTGTCTGTTTTTGTCATGAATTTATCTATTTCATCTAACATGCTCATAATTAATTATATGTTGTAATTATAATAAAAAGACACAAAAAAATCTAACCCTCATTAAAGATTAGATTTTCGTTTTTAGTTGATAAATATGATTATATAAAATCATTATTCTTAATAATCAAATATTTTATTTCTTTATTTGAGTATCAACGTATGTTTCATAATCAATTTCTTTGTCGTATTCTACTGTTGAATTTATGCGGATGATTCGATTAGCAACCGTGCTCATTATTTCTTCATCGTGAGTGGAGAAAATCATACATCCATCAAATCTTTCCATTCCTTTGTTAAGTGCCGTGATAGATTCCAAATCTAAATGGTTAGTAGGTTCATCTAGAAGCAAAAAATTTCCAGATTCTAACATCATTTTTGCGAGCATACAACGTACACGTTCGCCACCTGAAAGCACTTTCGCTTTTTTCTCTGCTTCCTCTCCACTAAATAGCATTCGTCCTAGCCAACTACGCAAAAATGTTGCATCATTTTCTTTTGTAAACTGACCAATCCAGTCTACAAGTGACAAATCTGAATTTTCAAAATATTCATTATTATTTTGAGGAAGATATGTGTGTGTAATAGTTTTTCCCCATGTCACTTCACCTTTGAAATCTGTATCTCTTCCTGCCAAAATTTCAAATAATGCTGTCACAACTGTACTATTATCGCTCAATAATGCTATTTTGTTCCCTGGTCGTACTGTGAAAGAAACGTTTTCAAATATACCCTTTTTGGTAAGATTTTTTACAAACAAAATATCATTTCCAATACGTTGCTCAAATTTGAAATCAATATATGGATATTTTCTGCTACTTGGCTTTATATCTTCAATCGTCAAACGTTCCAATTCTTTTTTCCTGCTAGTTGCCTGCTTAGATTTAGAGGCGTTCGCTGAAAATCGTGCAATAAATTCTTGCAACTCTTTTGCTCTTTGTTCTGCTTTTTTATTCTGCTCTTTTTGCTGTTTCAATGCTAACTGACTTGATTCATACCAAAAGTCATAATTACCTAAATACAAATTGATTTTACCATAGTCTATATCACATATATGCGTACAAACTTTATTTAAAAAATGTCTATTGTGGCTGACAATAATAATAGTATTTTCAAAATTTAAAATAAAATCTTCTAGCCATCGAATAGTCTTTAAATCGAGGTTGTTTGTAGGTTCGTCAAGAATTAAATTGTCCGGATTTGAAAATAGAGCTTGTGCAAGCAATACTTTAACTTTGATTTTACTATCCACGTTTTTCATCAATTCATTATGCAATTCTTTTGGAATCTCTAATGAATTAAGAAGATTTTCCGCCTCACTTTCTGCGTCCCAACCGTTTAACTCCATAAATTCAGCTTCTAGTTCACCAAGTTTTATTCCGTCCTCTTCTGTAAAATCCGCCTTTTGATAATAAACTTCTTTTTCGTCCATTATCTCAACTAAACGTTTGTGCCCCATCAGAACAGTACGAAGCACAGTATAATCATTGTACTTCTCTTGATTCTGTTCTAAAACTGAAAGGCGTTCTTTTGGCGGAATTATCACTTCTCCCTTGTTTGGCTCCAATTCGCCAGACAAAACTTTCATAAAAGTAGATTTTCCAGCACCATTGGCACCAATTACTCCATAACAATTGCCTTTTGTAAACTTTAAATTTACTTCATCAAATAATTTTCTGCTACCAAACTGTACCGCCACATTGCTAACTGTAATCATAATACTCCTTAAAATTCTCTTATAATATAGCATATCAAATAAATTTTTGCAATAAAAAAATACCAAAATTTATATGGTATTTGTAATGATAAAATTATATTTTTATTATTTAATCGATTTTTTAATATTTAGATTATTTATCGTTTGATTTATTTGAAATAATTTTTTTGAATTTATAATTATACAAACGATTAAATATATAAATGTTTCCACTCAAAACCGCATACCCAATCAAAAATCCTGCCAACACATCAGAAAAATAATGTACTCCTAGATAAATTCTACTCGTTCCAATCATAAGGGTTAAAATCGAAAATATAATAATTAAAAAGATTCTAAGTCCTTTGTTTTTTATAAACTTATATGCAAAATATATAAGCATACCAAATAGTGCGATACTCATCATTGCATGCCCTGATGGAAAACTAAAACCTGATTCGGTTATAATGTTAATTCCTTCAGGTCGTGGACGCCTAACAATTATTTTTAATAAAAAATTTAAAGCCCCAACTATTATTAAATTTAAACTTAATCCAATTCCCAAACGCTTATCTTTAAAAACAATTAGAACAAGAAGTGCAATAATCATTAGACCATAAAATCAACCAAGATATGTATAAATTTTATAAAATCCAGTCATAAATTTTGATTCAAATTTGTCGTGAAATATAATATAAAAAATATTGTCCATTTTTAAACTATCATATTTTAAAACAAAAAATAAAATTATGAAAAAACAAATCATTGCTAATAACGCAATTGATAAATTTATCCAAAATTTTAAATTATTGTTTGATTTTTCTTCTTTAACCATCAATTATATTCTACACAAAATAATTAAAAAAACAAACAATTTTAATTATTAAAACAAAAAGAACACATAATGTGTCCCAATCTCTATGTTTATTTAAGAATTTTTATAAAAATATTATATATGATATACAAAATAAATACTTAATTTATCTATTTATAAATCTACGTATTCCATCAAAATTGTCGCAATCAGTATGTTGAGTATAGTAAACAAGGCATGCCATAGAACTAACTTCAATCAAAACATCTAGTGCAACTTTAACGATATCTTTTGTGGTAATTTCTTGCTGTTGCAAACTCAATAAATTAGTCTCAATCTTACTGGCAATTTCTTCTGCTTTCTCTGCCTCATTAGTGCAATATGTTGCATATTTTATACTGTCTAATAATTTTTCAAATTTAAAAGGCTCTCTGAAATTATCTACATTTGTCACAATCATAGGATTCCTCTCAACTGTCTCATAAGTGGTAAAACGCTTTCCACAACGTAAACATTCTCTCCTTCTACGTATACTCATATCTTTTAAATATCTACTATCTACTACCTTACTTTCATTATTACCGCAAAAAATACATCTCATTTTTAATTTCTCCTTAGTATTTATTATTGCACATTTCGACAAATTTTACAAATGAAATGATTGATTTTTTATATATTTTTTCTAAAATATTGCATTATTTTTTATCAATATAAATTGTTATTTATAGTTTATCGATTATTCTTTATGGATTTCTTTTAAAATAATTATTCGACACGTTGATTATTATTATATTTACCATTATCTAGTGTAATTACATTTGGTTTACCTCTACCCCTAGATTGATTATGCTTTGA
The DNA here is from genome assembly GCA_944377485.1 of uncultured Clostridia bacterium. Classification (GTDB taxonomy): domain Bacteria; phylum Bacillota; class Clostridia; order Christensenellales; family UBA1242; genus Onthoplasma. The sequence goes on from CALWFB010000011.1 coordinate 29,790, forward strand.
TTGTGGAGGAGTTTCATCTATATATAACTCAACTAAAATTACATCTACACCAATCTTACATACACAATTATATGGTATAAATAATTCCCTATTGCTCCTAAACATTCCCCAAAACCCTTGATTTGGTTGTGGCACAATAAATCCAAGTGTGCACGCAGTCACAACATCAAAAATTACATCTGTGATATGTCCTAAACATTTTCCGTCCACAGTATTAATTACTTGTTTGCTTTTTAGTTCAAGGAAAGAAACTTCCATATTATAAAATATGTTAAATTTTAGAATAAAATGTCAAATTTTGAAATTTATTTTTACTTTTAAATATTTTTTATTAAAGGAATTTATTGATTTATTATTAATATGATTATTTGAAATTAATTATAACATATTTTCTATTACATAATTGTTTACTATTTATATATGTAATTATATAAATTTCTTTATCTATATTATATATAATCTATACCTTATTATATATTTAAGTTAAAAAAGAGATAAGCTTTTTGGGCTTATCTCTTTTAGGCTGGTGTATTCTAAGCGGAGTGTTATGTTGTCTTCCGTTTTGTAGCGGAGTTCTATTGTGTCTTCATTATCTATCAGGGTATATTCCTTCTCTCCTATACGGATTATGTAGCCATTCTCTGTTCCTTCTATTTCTCCTTCTCCGTTTACCTCATATACCCCGTCTCTTATCGTTAGCTCTATCTTTCCTATACCTGTCTCGGTTAATACTATCTTAGTTAATTCTCTATCTGTATTTCCTTTACTGAACCTTAGTGTTGCATTCTCACCATAACCTTGTCCTCCCATCTCTATTCCATTGATTGGGTTCTCTTCTCGGCTTGGGGTACCACTCTCTTGCTCGCTTAGGTCTCGGTAGATATATTCCTCTACTACTACGTTGTATCTATTCGCTTCTACTCGTACCTCTATTACCTTATCGCTATCTAGTTTTATGCTCTCCTCTATCCTTTCGCCTGTCATGGCTATATCGCCACTTAATATTATTTCATACTTCCCTTCTACTACGCTTCTTATTGTTATCCTTATCTCGGTACCTTCTTCGTAATAGATTGCTTCTTGTCCTTC
>CALWFB010000012.1 GCA_944377485.1 uncultured Clostridia bacterium
CTCCACCGTCATGGGGGGATGGCCCTCCTCGGGCTTTGATTTTTTGCATGCTAATATTCAAGCGAAGATTGATTTTTGTAAGACGATTATAACAAGATACAATGATAATAATTTTAATTATCTATTATTTGCTTGTGAAGATAAATATATTGAACCTTGTGAGATAATTTTGCGTGAGGTAATTATTGATTATATTGAATCAGTTTATAAATTAAATTATTTAAAACAGAAAATTAAAAATCCACTTTCAAATTCTCTTGCATTTAATGCGTATATAAAAGTTTTAGCACTTTTTGATAAATCTACTGATGAATCGGCACTCAGTAAAATTTTGCTTTTTAATCAAACATTTTTTGTTGATAGTTTTTTAGAATTCAGATTAAATCCGCTAAAAAGGCATTGGAACAATTTAGCAGAACTTAGTAGTGACAATTTGATGATGTTTAATTCTGGAACTTTTATTGACATCATTCGTTTTTTAATAAATACAATGGATAATCTTGTATATAAGGTAAAAGTTATTTGTGATGGGGAGAGATTTAGCATATATAATATGAAAAGCAAAAATGAAAAAATTAAAAAAATTGCAGAATGTAAAAATTCTATGGAATTGATTACAAATGTTTTAAATTCTTGTCCCAGTTATATTGATGTATATATTAATGGGAATAACAACTATGAAGCGGTTAGTTTTTTGAGCAATGTCTTTACAAACAGGTTAAAGATATTTATGAAAAATTAGTATCAATTTGAATAAAATAACATTTGTAGCTAAACAATTTTTTGTATAGATTATAAAATTTATTATAGATTTTCAAATATGCTTGACTATAAAAAATCTTTGTGTTAATATCTAAATAATTAAATAGACTTTTGATTAGACAAGTAGTTTAGTGGTCAATTTTTACAGAGAGTGCCTGTTGGCTGAGATTGGCACAAAACACCACTACATGAAACCACTAATTAGGTCAATGCGAGTGAATTCTCGTAAATTAAGAGGGTATTTTACCAATTTGGGTGGAACCGCGGTTATTCAATCGTCCCGAAGCTGAGCTAGGGATTTTTTATTTTTTAGGAGGAAATTATGAAAAATGAGAAACAAGAAATGTATCGTCATAGCATGAGTCATGTTTTGGCAAAAGCAATAAAGTCTTTTTATCCTAATGTGAAACTGGCAATAGGACCAGCAATTGACAATGGTTTTTACTACGATTTTGATAATCTGAATATTACACCAGATGATTTTGAAAAGATTGAAGAAAAAATGCGTTCAATCATATCAAACAATGAGGATTTTGTTCGTAAAGAAGTGAGCAAAACAGAAGCATTGGAAATGTTTGTAGATGAACCATACAAGGTTGAATTGATTAATGAACTGCCATCTGATGAAAAAATTACAGTATATTATACTGGTGATGATTTTTATGACTTGTGTAGAGGTCCGCATGTTGAAAATACAAAATTTCTACGTGGTTTTTCTTTCAAAATAAATCGTGTTAGTGGTGCATATTGGAGAGGAAGTGAAAAGAATAAAATGCTTACTCGTATTTATGTTTATGGTTTTTTAGATAAAGATGATTTGAAAGAATGTTTGAGATTAGAGGCAGAAGCAAAAGAACGTGACCATAGAAAATTAGGAAAAGAATTAGGCATCTTTATGATGAGCGATTTAGTTGGCAAGGGCTTGCCTATGTGGCTTCCAAAAGGTTTCATTATTAGACGTGAATTGTCAGATTACATTATCAATAAAGAAATTGATTTAGGTTATCAACATGTTATGACACCATCTCTTGGCAATGTCAACCTATACAAAACTTCTGGACATTGGGAGCATTACAAAGATGATATGTTCCCAGTAATGGAACGTGATGATGAAGCATATGTGCTTCGTCCAATGAATTGTCCTCATCATATGATGATTTATAAAAACTTTATGCATTCATATAGAGATTTGCCATTGCGTTTGGCAGAAGTGGCAAATGATTTCAGATTTGAAGCCAGTGGTTCACTTTGTGGTATTGAAAGGGCACGTGCTTTCACTCAAAATGATTCACATATATTCTGTCGTCCAGACCAAATAGAAGAAGAGATAGATGGGGTTATTAAATTAATTCTAGATGTTTACAAGGATTTTGGGTTCAAAGATTATTCATTTAGATTATCTTTAAGAGATAAATTAAATTCTGAAAAATATTTTGCAAATGATGAATTATGGGAGAAAAGTGAAAATGCACTTCGTGCAATATTGAAAAAAAGTGGTGCTTCATTCTATGAAGCGGTTGGTGAAGCTGCATTCTATGGCCCTAAAATAGACGTTCAAGTCAAAACTGCTCTTGGTCATGAAGTGACACTATCAACAGTGCAACTAGACTATCAATTACCTGAAAGATTTGAACTTGAATACGTAGACGAAAATGATAATAGAGTACGTCCAGTTGTAATCCATAGGGCAATTTTAGGTTCTTTGGACAGATTCGTTGCTTTTATTCTAGAAGAAACAAAAGGCATTTTACCTGCTTGGTTGTCACCAGTACAAGTGAAAATTTTGACAGTAAATGAACACAATATTGGATATGCGAACGAAATAGCGAATAGATTAAATAAAAATCACATACGTGTAGAAAAGGATTTATCGAACGAATCTGTCGGTAAAAAGATACGTTCGGCAGTAATAGAGAAATCACCATTCATTTTAGTATTGGGAGACAAGGAAATGAATGAAAAGACTGTGGCAGTGCGCAAGAGAGGAAGCAAAGATACAGAATGCATGAGTTATGAAAAATTCGAAGAAGAATTATTAAAAGCAATAAATGATAAAACTTTGTAATAAAATTTAAGATTATAATCCAATTTTAAATATAGTTATTATACTAAACTAATTTAGATTTATGAAGGCAGAGCGTTGGCTCTGCTTTTTCTCAACAAAAAGTTTGTAAATGTTCAAGATTAAATGAAATATGTAATTATTTTTTAAAAAATCTTTTTTTTATTTGACTAGAATTTTTATAAGTATTAAACTAACAATATTGGACACATGTCTATTATTATAATAAAGGAGAACGATAGTGAATATATTTAAAAAATTGTATTGTAGGACTTTTCAAACTATATTTAGAATAGCAATTCCTATTTTACCATATCATGAGCCTATTATTTTGCATAATAATGATGAATTAGTGAAGATTTTACAAGATAATAATGTTAAGAGTGTGCTTTTGGTGACGGATAAAGGATTGACTAATTTAGGTCTATATAATTCGCTTGTTGATACAGCAAGAGAGAATGGAATTAAAGTTAGCATTTATGATGGGACGGTTGCCAATCCAACTACTAAAAACGTTGATGAGGCAGTTAAAATATACAAGGATAATGCGTGTAGTGCAATTATTGCTTTTGGTGGTGGTTCACCTATGGATTGTGCCAAAGCAACGGGAGCTAGAATTGCTAGACCTAAAAAATCATTAGGTAAAATGAAAGGAATACTTAAAGTAAACAAAAAATTGCCGTTATTAATTGCAGTACCTACCACTGCGGGTACTGGCAGTGAAACGACTCTAGCCGCAGTAATTACAGATAGTGAGACAAGGCACAAATATGCAATAAATGATTTTCCACTCATTCCTAGATATGCTATGCTAGATGCAAATCTAACTGTTGGTTTACCAAAGTTTGTGACTGCCACTACAGGTATGGACGCACTTACGCACGCAATTGAGGCATATATTGGACGTAGTACAACGAAAGACACCAGAAAGAATTCGTTAGAAGCAGTTAAGTTGGTATTTGAAAATCTGCACGTAGCATATGAAGATGGTACAAATTTGATTGCAAGAGAGAATATGCTACAAGCTGCATTTTTAGCAGGTCTAGCTTTCACGAAGTCATATGTCGGATATGTGCATGCTATTGCTCACTCATTAGGAGGGAAATATAATGTAGCTCATGGACTAGCAAATGCAATAATTTTGCCATACGTATTGAAGAAATACGGTCGCCATATTTATAAAAAACTTTGGCAGATGGGAGTTTATGCAAATTTGTTTGATGATAAAACTTCAATTGAAGCGGGAGCTAAAATTTTCATAGAAAAAATAGAAGCTATGAACAAATCTATGAGTATAGGAACAAATATACCAGAAATTCAAGAAGAGGATATTCCAGCACTTGCAATTACAGCAGAAAAAGAGGGAAATCCTCTATATCCAGTTCCTGTTTTGTATACTGCAAAACAATTAGAAGATATATACTATGAGGTAAAAAATGGATAAAGAAATAATATTAGAAAAAATCAAAAAACAACGTAAATTTTTAGAAGAAAATTCAATGTTGAATTACAAAAATAGGATATTGGCACTAAAAAAACTATATAAAAATATTCAAATTATGACACCTGAAATCAACGAGGCATTAAAAAAAGATTTAAACAAAGGTGAAGTTGAAAGTTATATGGTTGAAATTGGCATGGTGTTGAATGAAATTAGTTATATGGTTAAACACTGCAAAGAGTTTTCTAAACCTAAAAGGGTTTCAACACCACTTGCGCAATTTCCGTCCAGTAGTTATAAAATTCCATGTGCTTATGGAATGGTTCTAATTATTAGTCCATGGAATTATCCATTTATGTTGGCGATAGAGCCATTAGTTGATGCTATTTGCGCAGGTAATTCAGCAATCGTTAAACCAAGTGAAATTTCACCAAATGTCAGTAATGTAATTCAAAAATTAATTGAAATGACATTTGATGAAGGTCATGTGACAACAGTCTTAGGCGGAGTGGAAGAGTGTACATTTTTACTAGACCAAGATTTTGATTATATATTTTACACTGGAAGTACAAGAGTAGGTGAAATTGTAATGAAAAAAGCGGCAGAACATTTCACTCCTGTCACACTTGAAATGGGAGGAAAGAGTCCGTGTATTGTAGACGAAACTGCAAATATTCCTCTAACTGCAAAACGAATTGTATTTGGTAAATTTTTAAATTGTGGTCAAACATGTGTGGCTCCTGATTATATCTATTGTGATGAAAAGGTAAAAGAAAAATTAATCTATGAATTAAAAAGACAAATTATATTGCAATACACAACAGACCCAATTAACAATACAGAATATCCACGAATGATTAATCAAAAACAATATGATGCAATGCGCTCGTTCATTAATGATGAAAATTTAATTTTTGGCGGTAAATGTTCAGATGAAAAATTGAAAATTGAACCAACAATTCTAAATGCAACATTTGAAGATGAGGTGATGAAAGAAGAAATATTTGGTCCAATTCTTCCTATCGTCACATTTAATGATATTGATGAAGCAATCAAGAATGTCAATTCATTGAATAAACCTCTTGCATTTTATGTCTTCTCATCTTCAAAGGAAAATCAAAACAAATTTATAAATCGTTGTCCATTTGGTGGTGGTTGTATAAATGATACAATTGTTCATATAGCGACACCAAACATGGGATTTGGCGGATTAAAACAGAGTGGGATTGGAGCATATCATGGTAAAATTGGCTTTGATACATTTACTCATTATAAAAGCATATTGGATAAAAAGACTTGGTTGGATTTGTCTATGAGATATCAACCATTTAATAAATTTAAAACTTTCCTAATTAAGTTATTTATGAGATAAAACTTAATTGATAAATATTATATAAAAAATTTAAAAAACATAAAAAAATAAATAAAAATTATGATTTTTTCATTATAATTTTAAAAAAATAAAATTTTTTAATAATAACTGATTAATTTCAATAAGGATTATTAATTTATTTATTAAACAAATTATATTAAATCAAAATTTTAGAATAAAGTAAAATAAGGATATAAATATGAAAAAAATAACATATAGTATAAATTTATTATTTTTACTAGCAATAATAATTCTGGATATTTTCTATATTATCTATGGTGGTTTACTTTTAAAAAGTATTACAAGTTTTTTATTCTTTACACTTGGAATCATTAACTTAATTTTTGTGATGAAAATGAAAAGTGACAAATTGAAATTTTCAATCTATTTACTTATTGGATTATTTTTTGCGATGCTAGGAGATATACTGCTAGAAATTAATTTCATAATTGGAGCAATTTTCTTCGCAATAGGACATGTATTTTATTTTATATCGTTCTGTCATTTGAATAAATTTAGTTGGAAAGACTTAATATATGGTATTGTAATTTTTATACCATCAGTGCTGGTGATTACTTTATATCCACACTTTGAATTTGGTGGAGTTATGATGAAAATACTATGTGTTGTTTATGCGTTAGTCATTTCATTTATGGTAGGGAAAGCAATATCAATTTATGTTGCAGAAAAATCAATATATAGATTGATAATAATGATTGGAACTATTCTTTTCTTCTTTTCAGATTTGATGTTATTATTTAATGTCTTTTCAGATGTTAGCAGAGTGTTTAGTGTGCTTTGCCTTGCTACTTACTATCCTGCAGAATTCTTGCTTGCATTCTCAATATTATTTTCAACGATATCGAAACAAAATTTAAATTAAAAAAAATAAGAAAAGTGATTGACAAGAAGAAAAGAGTTTGTTATAATATGATTGTAAAAGTAGAAGTACCACTTCTCACCTTGAAGCAATGAGCGACAATGGTTATGAAATTACAATCAATAATAATGTAATTTTTTGATGAGTGGGTTCTTTTACATAAAGAATTCCATTTTTTTAGTTTAGGAGGTAATTTGAAAGAATCACTAAAAAATGAACAGATTGTTTTACCAGAGGTTCGTTTAATTGGACCAAACTCTGAGCAGTTGGGCATCATGAGTTCGCAAAAAGCGTTAGAAGCTGCAAATGGTTATGATTTAGACCTTGTCTTGATTGCACCAGATGCGAAACCACCCGTATGTAAGATTATGAACTATGGGAAATACAAATTTGAAGAACTCAAAAAACTCAAAGAGCAGAAGAAGAATCAAAAGGTAGAGGAAGTGAAAGAAATTCGCTTGTCTATGTCTATTGATGACCATGACCTTCAAATTAAGGCAAAACAATGTGGCAAATTTTTAACTGATGGCAGCAAGGTGAGAGTTAAAATTCTTATGAAAGGTCGTATCCAAGTGCGTCCGCAAATTGGAATTGAAATTATGAATCGTTTTGCTGACTTGGTAGCAAGTGTGGGTCAAATTGATAAACAACCTGAAATTAATGGACGAAATATCTTTATGGTATTAGCACCAATCTCAAACAAAAAATAGATTATTTGGGAAAGCACTTCACTTTTTAATATTTTAATAGAAATAGACAAAATTTGTCTAATATTTCTAAGATTAGATTATAAGGAGAGAATTATGCCAAAAATGAAAACAAGAAAGGCTGTTGCTAAACGTTTTAGCGAAACAGGCACAGGAAAAATCAAACGTACACACGATGGAAAAAGTCACATTTTGACTAAAAAATCTAGAAACAGAAAGAGAAAATTAAGAAAAACCGGTTATGTTTCAAAACAATATGAAAAGAACATAAAGGGTATGATTTAGGAGGCGAATTATGAGAATTAAACGTGGAGTTAATGCTGTAAAAAAGCGCCGTGCGATTTTGAAACAAGCAAAAGGTTATCGTGGTGCAAAATCAAAACTTTATAGAGTTGCTCGTGAAGCAGTTATGAAATCTGGTCAGTATGCTTATGTTGGTAGAAAGCTTAGAAAACGTGACATGCGTTCACTTTGGATAACTCGTATCAATGCCGCTTGTCGTGACAATGGTATCAGTTATAGTTTGTTTATCAACGGATTAAAAAAAGCCAATGTTGACCTTAACCGTAAAGTGCTTGCAGATTTAGCAGTGACTGATAAGAACGCATTTGCAAAACTTGTTGAAACAGCAAAGAAAGCTAATGCTAAATAAAAAATAAAGTTAATTTTTAAGACAGTATATTAATTATACTGTCTTTTTAATTATCCTTGTATTTGACTTTAAAATTAATATTTGATATCATAATTTTATGAATATAAGTAAAGATGAAATTAAACAATTAAAAGATAAAAAATATAGAAAACAAAATGCTCTATTTATGGTAGAGGGGGAGAAATTTTGTCGAGATTTGCTAAATACAGATGTAAAGATTGTTAGGACGTTTGCTTGCGATAATAGATTCGCAGATTTCCCAAATTTTGAATTGATTAATAAAAAGGTAATCGACAGCATTGCCACAACAAAAACACCACAAGATATTATTTGTATCTGCAAGGCACAAGATTATCCAATTCAACCGATTGGCAATTCACTTATTTTAGATACGGTTCAAGACCCTGGCAATGTTGGTACACTTGTTCGCAGTGCACTTGCCTTTGGGTTTGATGATGTTTATTTGATTGATTGTGCAGGTGTATATAGTGAAAAAGTGATTCGAAGTTCAGCAGGGACTGTTTTGTCCGCACGTATACATATAGTTAGTAGAAATGATATTATAAATAATAAGGCAAAAATAGCAGAAAATTTTGTAGTAGCAGATATGATTGGAGTCCCTATTGATAAAATTCATTTGCCAAAAGGAAAATTTGCTGTTATAATTGGTAATGAAGGGCAAGGAGTGGGCGATGACTTAGTCAAATTGTCCGAAATTAAGGTTTCTATCCCTATGACCGACAAAGTGGAAAGTTTGAATGCCGGGGTGGCGGGTAGTATTATTATGCAAAAATTTAGTGAGGTGTAAATGTCAGGACATAGTAAATGGAACAATATCAAAGGTAGAAAAGAAAAATCAGACGCAGAGCGCAGTAAGATTTTTACAAAAGTTGGGCGTGAGATAATGGTTGCGGTCAAAGAAGGTGGACCAAACATAGATAGCAACAGCAAATTGAAAATGGCAATAGCAAAAGCTCGTCAATACAATATGCCTAATGATAGAATTAATAATATTATAAAGAAAAATAGCGAAGTTGACAATTCAAATTTTGTTGAACAGACTTATGAAGGCTATGGCATTGGTGGAGTGGCTGTCGTTGTAAAATGCTTTACCGACAACAAAAATCGTACAAGTAGTGATGTTAGATATGCATTTGACAAGTTTGGAGGTTCGTTGGGTTCATCTGGATGTGTGTCATATCTATTTGACAACAAAGGAGTTATTGTGGTCGAAAAGAATGATAAATTTGATTCCGATTCAGCAATGGAACTTGCAATCAATGGGAATGCAACCGATTGTGAAGAAGATGATGTATTTACAATCTATACAGAACCAAGCGCAAATGCTGTAAATGATATGGTGTCCGCTTTTGAAAATGCAGGATATACAATCCTTTCATCAGGGGTCGAGATGATACCACAAAATTATATTTCACTTGATGAACACAAACGAGAAACATTTGATAAGATGCTCGACAAATTGAATGAAAGCGATGATGTTATAGATGTAATACACAATTTAGAGGAATAAATTATGAGTGAAGTAAAGAATGATGAAGAACTTTTAAAGATTGTTGAGTATCTAAAAGAATACGATGTAAAGCTGCGTGGATTGTACAACTTGTACAATACACTTTTGCTTGATGCGGAAACAAATAGGTCAAATTTAAGTACATATTATGAAGAGATGATTGATTTGAAAAATTCTCTTAACTCTATTTCTCAAATAATTTATGGCAGCAAAAAATCAGAGAGAGATTCTGTATATTCACGCAAGAAGTCTGAGATAAAGAAACTCAATTCTGAGGTTGATAAAGCGAATGAAGAATTTGTTGATTCTACCAAAAAATATTGCAGTGCACTTAAAGAATGTGGTTCACTAAAAACTGAGTATAAGCATAAAATCATCAGTCTTAGAAAGGAATTCAAAGCGGCAGTGCAAAAAGAAACTCCGCAAATAGTAATCAAATTGTTTGTGCGTCAAGTAAAATCACTTAATAAAACACTTGAAAATATTGAAAAATTAATTTCTGATTATAACATTAAACGCAATCAAGTAGAAGAGAATAGCAAGAGATTCAACGACCTTTATCAAAGTGTATTAGATTTATTAGAAAGATTAAAAGTGCCAGCATAATGAGAGTATTAGGAATTGACCCGGGTTATAATATTATTGGTTATGGAGTGGTGGAAACAAATGGTTGCAAAGTAGTAGATTATGGAGTAATTACTACGCCTAAGACTATGTCAATCAGCACACGACTCCATACAATTTTTAAAGCCACTTGCGAACTTATGGAGACGTTTAAACCAGACGAAGTCGCTTTTGAAGAATTGTTTTTCAACACGAACAATACGACCGCAATTCCTGTAGCAGAATCTCGTGGAGTGTTGATTGTGGCGAGTAAACAATACACTGATAGACTATTTGAATACACTCCGCTTCAAATCAAACAGGCACTCACCGGTAATGGTAGAGCGGAGAAAAAACAAGTGCAGTATATGGTCAAGAATATGCTTGGGCTAAAATCAGTGCCAAAGCCAGACGATGCAGCAGATGCTCTTGCCGTAGCATTGTGTCACATACAGACTAATAGTGTTTTAAGTGATAATTCTATTTGATAAAATAAAAATTTTATTAATAATATACATTTAATAAGAGAGAATATGATAGGTTTTATTAAGGGAATACTGAAAGAAAAAGATTTCAACAACATTACAGTAGATTGTAATGGTGTTGGTTTTCAAATTTTTGTGACGAATAGTTGTATGGCGAACTTGCCGGATTTGGACAACGAAGTACAAATTTATACATATCTGCACGTTAGAGAAGACGAGATGAGTCTATATGGATTCGTGAGTCAGGAAGAAAAACGTCTGTTTTTGCAACTTATTACGGTTAGCGGTGTGGGTAGCAAAACAGCTATTCAAATTTTATCTGCCGAACGAATGAGTGCTATTATCAATAGCATTATCAACGAAGATTCTTCTGTCATAGCATCGTGCAAAGGTATAGGGAAAAAGGTGGCGGAGAAAATTATAGTAGAATTGAAAGACAAAATTAAACCACTTGATTATATTTTACCAAACGAATCAATTTTTGCACAAAATAATGAAAATATTGAAGAAGCTGTCATCGTATTGACCAGTTTAGGTATGAGTAAGACTCAGGCTAGTAAACTTGCTCGTGAAGTGGCAAGCGAAGATGATACAGCAGAGCAAATCGTTGCAAAAGCGTTGCACAATATGGGTGAATAATGGAAGAGAAAGATAGATTTATTTCAAGTACAAAAAATATGAGTGATGTAGAGGTCGAAAACAAATTGCGACCTATGACTTTTGACGAATATGTGGGGCAGGAAAAAATTAAATCAAATTTAAAAGTATATATCACAGCAGCAAAAAAACGTAAAGAAGCATTAGACCATGTTCTTTTATATGGACCACCCGGACTTGGCAAAACAACGCTTAGTCATATCATTGCTAATGAGATTGGTAGTCAAATAAAAATTACTAGCGGTCCAAGTATTGAAAACGCAGCAGATTTGGCAGCAATTTTGACTAATCTAAATGCAAACGATGTCCTTTTCATTGACGAAATCCATAGAATATCCAAATCAGTTGAAGAGATATTGTATCCTGCCATGGAAGATTATGCACTTGATTTCATTGTAGGAAAGGGTCCAAGTGCTAGGAGTATGCGTTTAAAAATACAACCATTTACTCTTATTGGGGCAACAACAAAAGCAGGGAATCTATCTAGTCCATTGCGTGATAGATTTGGGGTAGTATGTAGACTTGAATTGTATTCAGTCAATGAAATTGCAACAATAGTCAATCGTTCTGCAAAAATATTAGGTGTAAATATAGAAGAGAATGCAACATATGAAATTGCAAAACGTAGTCGTGGTACACCTCGTATTGCTAACCGATTATTAAAGAGAGTTCGAGATTATGTCCAAGTGGAAGATAAGGATACAATTACAGTGCAAGATGCTAAAAAAGCACTTAACCTAATGGACATAGATGAGTTGGGACTTGATTTTGTAGATAAACGGATACTAATGGCGATGATAGAAAAATTTGGTGGCGGACCAGTGGGACTTGAAACACTAGCAGCGACAACCAACGAAGAAGTTTCTACTATTGAAGACGTGGTTGAGCCATATCTATTACAGTTGGGATTTGTAGCAAGAACAAATCGTGGTAGAATTGTCACACGTTTAGCCTATGAGCATTTTCATCTACCAGTACCTAAAAGTTTGCAAACAGTAGATGAAATAGAAGAAGGAGATACAGATGATTAATTTTAAATCATTAGATACATATGATTATCATCTTCCTGAAAATTTAATAGCTCAGACTCCACTTGAAAAACGAGATGAAAGTAGACTACTTGTCTTTGATAGAAAGACAAAAGATATTTTTCATCGACAATTCAAAGATATTACTGATTTTTTAAAAAAGGGAGATGTGTTGGTTATAAATAATACACGTGTTCTTCCTGCTAGACTTATGGCAAAAAAATCAACGGGTGCTAATGTTGAAATTTTACTTTTGAAACGAATAAATTTGAATGATTGGGAAGTTTTATTAAAGCCTGGCAAACGTGTAAAAATCGGAACTGTATTAACAATAAGTGATGAATTAAAATGCGAATTGATTGAAATCAAAGATGACGGCAATAGAATAGTTCGCTTCTATTTCAATGGAGTTTTTGAAGAGATTTTGAATAGGGTTGGTAGTATGCCACTTCCTCATTATATACATGAAAAATTGAAAGATAAAGAAAGATACCAAACCGTCTATAACAAAGTTTTAGGCAGCGCCGCTGCTCCTACGGCAGGTTTACATTTTACTGATGAACTATTAAAAAGAATACGAGATATAGGAGTGGAAATAGTTGAACTTACACTAGATGTAGGACTTGGTACATTTAGACCATGTAAGGAAAAAGATATAACAAAACACGTTATGCATTCTGAACATTATTCATTATCAAAAGAGGTCGCAGATAAAATCAATAAGGCAAAAATAGAAAATAGAAGAGTAATTGCCGTTGGAACAACCTCAGTTAGAACTCTTGAAACAGTGGCACAAAAAGGTATGCCATTAGAAGCAAGTGTGGGAGAAACGGATATTTTTATTTATCCGCCTTATGAATTTAAAGTTGTAGATGCATTAATTACTAATTTTCATCTTCCTAAAAGTACACTTATAATGTTAGTTAGCGCATTCGCTGGATATGAAAATACAATGGACATTTATGAAACCGCAGTTGAAAATCAGTATAGATTTTTTAGTTTCGGTGACTCAATGTTCATAATGTAAATTTATTATTGTGTTAAATTAAAATAAAAAAATAATGTATTTGTTTAAGTTTTATAAATTTTTCAAATGTATTATATTAATTTATTTAAGTCAATTTGCATTTTTAAAAGGATATTATGAAAGAAAATTTTAGTTATGAAATTTTACATATAGACAAAAATAGTGGGGCAAGGACAGGCATTTTGCATACACCGCACGGAGATATTTACACGCCAATATTTATGCCAGTAGGAACGCTCGCCACTGTAAAATCATTAACTAATGATGATTTGTATGAAGTTGGGGCACAAATAATTTTGGCAAATACTTATCATTTGCACATACGACCAGGTGATGAACTTATAAAACGAGCAGGTGGTGTGCACAAATTCATGAATTTCAATCGACCAATGCTTACAGATTCGGGAGGCTTTCAAGTATTTTCATTAGCAGATATTAGGAAAATCACTGACAATGGTGTCGAATTTAGGAATCATTTGAGTGGTGAAAAAATGTTTTTTACACCAGAAAAGGCAATAGAAATTGAAAACAATTTGGGTGCGGATATAATAATGGCATTTGACGTTTGTAGCGAATACGGTGCAACTCACGAACAAGCAGAACAGGCAATGACAAGAACTCTTAATTGGTTGGATAGGTGCTACAAAGTACAAAATAATCCTAAACAGATGTTATTCCCAATTGTTCAAGGAAATTTTTACGAAGATTTGAGAAAGAAAAGTCTAGAAGAGACAAAAAAATATTGCAAATGTGGTATAGCAATAGGCGGGCTTTCTGTGGGTGAGCCAAAAGAAGTTATGATAAGAATGCTTGATGTGTTAAAGCCCGGTTATCCCGATAATATGCCTAGATATTTGATGGGTGTTGGCACACCTGATTATATTTTTGAAAGTGTTGAACGTGGTATTGATATGTTTGATTGTGTATTGCAGACACGTGTTGCTCGTAATGGACTTGCTATGACCAGTAAAGGGAAAGTGACATTAAAAAATGCAAAATACAAAGAAGATTTTTCAACACTTGATGATGAGTGTGATTGCTATTGTTGTACCCATCATACGAAAGCATATTTACATCATCTAGTAAAATGCAATGAAATCTTGGCTGCAAGGCTACTCAGTTTGCATAATATTAGATTTACATTGAAAATGATGGAAAATATACGAGATGCGATAAATAATGACAGATTTCTCGATTTTAAACATGAATTTTATGAAAAATATGGTATAAAATAAATTGACTATCCAAATATCATTTGGTATAATTGAAACATAATTTAGGGGAGAGATATGGAAATAGTATTATTAATTATTCTTATTGTATTAGTTGTGGCATTATTTGTTGTTAGTTATATGAAAAAGAAAAAATATAACACTGAGCTCAGTCAAATGCGAAGCGAACTAAAAATCGGTGATAAAGTCATGACAGACACTGGTGTAGTTGGTGAAGTTGTAGATTCATATATAGAAGATGAGTATACTTACTTTGTTTTGAGAACAGGTAAAGGTAATAATATTGGATACTTTACAGTACATGCAAATGCAATATATTATGTATATGGCAAAGAAGAAAAGGCTACCACACAAAAAGTGGTTGTAAAAGCTCCAACTGAAACTAAAAAAGAAGATAAAAAAGACATCGCAGATGAACCAAAATCTAATGAGAATAGTGCAACAAATGAATCAACAGAAGATGAAAATAAAGAAAGTACTGATTCTGATAAGAAAAAAAATAAAAAATAAAATGAATGGCTCGCCATTCATTTTTTTTATACAATTAATTTTATTAAAGATATTCTATAATTTGTACAATACAATGTGGACTATAATAAAACTTTTTTTGCATATAGATAATATTTTATAGTATTTGCGATTTTACAATTCTTTACAAAATTCATTATTAAGATATAAAAAATGTACAAGTTTTTAGTGATTATTTTGACATACAAAAATAAATTATAGTATGGAGGCAATATGCAAAAAATAAAATCTTTAAATTGGAGTGGTTTTTTATCTATTATAAAATGTTGTATGATAGGCATTTTAACTACATTAATTGGTTTGATTATCTTTGCTGTTATTTTAAAATTTGTAGATTTATCTACAAATATTATAGGGTATGTTAATGATGCAATAAAAGCAGTGTCAATCTTTGTAATGCTATTTTGTATTAAAAAAACCAATGGTGATAAATTGATTTTAAAATCAATTTTTGCAGGTTTATTGTATGCCGTATTGAGTTTGATTGTGTTTGCAATTTTGAACAAAGGATTTTCTTTTAATTTGACTATTTTATATGATATCTTGTTCGCTCTAATAGTTTCAGTTATTGTTGCAATAATTATCAATTTATTATATAAGAAAAATGCATAAAGTTTGATTGGAAATTAATTTTTAGTCAATAATATTAATCAAAAGTTTATACTTTTGCATCTAGCAATCTTGTTTATATATTTTATTTTATATTTGCTTTTAGATTTGTTTGTTTTAATGGATTAAACATAGAAAATTTAATCATTTATAATTATGTATTATAAATTTAAAGTACAAATTCCATTAAAAATAAATAAATGCAAACAGCTGAATATTAATAATAATATTATTATAAAGTTCTTACTATAATGATTATAAATGTTTGACAATATTGCTTTGATGAGTTATAATAATTTTTAAATTAGGAGATATTATGACTAAAAAACGTTCAAAGTGCTTATTTGTTGTGTTTTCTATTCTTTTAGTTATATGTTTGATTGCAAGTTTTGTTAATTTTACTTATCCTTTTACTATTAACGGAAACTACTATTCTTATTCTAATTTTGTATCAAATTTGAAATTGGGAGAAGATATAGGTAAAACATATAGAATCATATATAGAGCTGAATTACATGATGATGAAGCTCAGTCAAATTATGATAGTTTAAGATTGTCTACCATGCAACAACTCAAAGATATTATGCAGAGTGAAGGATATGAAGATGTGACTGTTTCTGAATATGGCGAAGAGTCAATTCTTATCCAAGTAGGCAATATTTTATCGATTGATGATGAAAGTGAAATAATTGATTTAATTGGTGACCCCGCCAGTATCAGTTTTTCAATGAATAGTGACAATACAGAACCTTTTGCTGGGCCAAAAGATGTTGATAATGTATCAGCTTATGATTATTATGATAGTAGTACAGGTGAAACTATTTATGGTGTGCTCATTAATTTTAAAGAAGAAAAAATAGATGAGATTGAAGAAGCAACAGCAGATGGCGGTACAGTTTATATTTTCTTGGGTGACACTCAATTTACTTCAATGGATTTAAATTCTTCGGCAATCACTGATGGTCAAATTTTTATGCAAAGTGATGCATTTGTGGACCATGCGTCTGCAAATACAGTAGCAAATATCATTAAAACAGGTATGTTAGACCTTGAATTAACTACTATTGATTCAGGAGCAATTACTCCAACATATGGAGTAGGGGCAAACATATGGATTGCAGTAGCAATCGCTGTGTTTATTTTGATTGCTTTCATTTTCTTAATTGTTAAATATAAACATCTTGGATGGCTTGCTTGCTTCAATTTATTGTTCTTTATTACAATTAGTTTGTTCTTATTGCAATCAATTCCATTAGTTCATGTGAATTTCGCTGGCATGATAGGATTCTTAATCGCATTTATATTTGTGGCAGATAGTTTCATGGCAATCTTTGAAAAAGCAAAGGAACATTATAATCAAGATACCAAACTTTATATTGCATTGAAAGTTGCACAAAAAGAAAGCCTTACTAAGACTTTTGTAATGAATGTAGGATTGATGATAATTGGTTTCATTTGTATGTTTATGCCGTCGCTTGCGATTTCATCATTTGGTTGGGTGACTTTTGTAATGTCATTTGTTAGTATCTTCTGTGTTCAAGTATTATTAAGACTATTTTTGAAGATGTATTTACCTTTTAATAGTGCAGATGGCAAGAAATGTAATTTCCACAAAGGAGGTAAATATGCTTAATAGAGACTTCACAAAATCAAATAAAGAATATTTTAGTAAAAACAAATTTGTGATAACTATTTTAGTGGCATTTTTAGTAATAGGAATTTTTGTTGGAGCATTCTTCGGAATGAATTCAAATTTTGAATTGGCGGGATATAATGAATTTACAGTACGAGTAGGAAGTGATAGTTCACAATATAACGAATATATAGATAAAATTCAGTCTGCTATTAATAGTGAAAATGGTGGTTATGATTCATTTTCAATAATGGGTGAAGGAGATGATACTAAACTAGTTATCAGATATTCAAATGAATTGACTAGCGAAGAACAGACTAAAATTAATGAATTGATTGGTACAGAGTTGTCAATTGAATCAATAGATATATCATCACATGTTTATGTATCTCCTGTGGCAGAGGATAGAGATTATATATTTACAGCATTAGCAATTATATTAATGTTAATTTTAGCAAGTATATTTGCATATTTTAGATACAATGCTGCAAGTGCGATTTCGACAATTATTGCATCAGTTGTTGGTACACTTATGTTTATGTCTATTGGTGCAATTTTAAGGTTGTCAATCGGAATGAGCTATTTTGCTATGTTGGTAATAATAAATTTATTAATTATATTTTTCTGCTTTAATATCTTTGAAAATATACGTGAAAAAAATTGGTTGCAAACAGACGAATATTCAAATGCAATTGAGAATTCTATGAAGTCTAATAGATTACGTATGTGTGTAGTCAGTTTAGCACTTTTCTTAATTGGTCTAATACTAGTATTATTTATGCCAAATAGTATGAAATATATTTCATTAAACATAATGTTTATGGCAGTAGTGATTCTTGCAGTTGGATTATATATCGTTCCATTTACTTGGAGTGTATTCATAACTATTTGCAAAAAACGTGAAGTAAAAGTAAAGGCAGACAACGAAAATAGTACACAAGACTCTTTGAATGATAAAGATAAATAAAAAAAGCCTTTCTTTATGAAAGGTTTTTTAATATTAATGAGAAATTATGAAATATATATGTACTTTGAATGAAGAACTTAATGACGAACATATCGAGATGGCTAAGTATTTTGATTTGGATAAGCATCTCGTTCGTCTTTTGTATTCTCGTGGCGTCAATAGCAAAGAAAAGCTTAACAAATATCTATATCCTAGTTTATCAAATTTATATGACCCATTTTTGTTTGAAAACATGTCAGCAGTGGTAGAAAAAATTCAAAATCATTTAGATAAAGGTTCAAAAATTTTAATTTTTGGAGATTATGATGTAGACGGAATCACAGCAAGTGCTATCTTAATTAAATATTTTAATTCTATTGGTGCATCAATAAGTAATTTTATGCCCAATAGATATGAAGATGGATATGGCTTAACAATTTCTACTGTTGAAAAAATTTTTGAACAAAATAAACCTGATTTAATTATAACAGTGGATTGTGGTATAACAGCGGTTGAAGAAGTAGAATATATAAAAAATTGCGGAGTGGACATCATAATAACAGACCATCATGAACGTGTAGAAAAATTACCTGATTGTTTGATTATCAATCCTAAAATAAGTGAGACTTATCCGTTTAAATCATTATGTGGTGCGGGAGTTGCTTTGAAATTAGTTCAAGCACTTGCAGGTATAAATGTTGCCAGTAAATTTTTGCCAATTTGTGCAATTGCAACTATTGCTGATATAGTTGAACTATTCGATGAGAATAGAGCGATTGTTGCACTTGGTTTGAAAGATTTTCAACATCTTCCAGCAGGCATAATTAGATTGATGCAAGAATGCGGTATGAACATTAATTGCAAAGCCAGTGATATAGCATTTAAGTTAGCACCTAAAATCAATGCTAGCGGAAGAATGGGGTCGGCTGAAACAAGCTTAGAATTATATTTAGAAGAAAATCCAACTTTAATAAAAAAATTATGTAATAAAATCATTGATTTTAATAACAAAAGACAAAGTTTATGCGATAAAGTATATACCGATGTGAAGCAAGATTTAAAAACTCGTGATATATTTAAAATCAGTGCGATTATAATGTCTAGTCCAGAATGGGATAGTGGCATATTGGGTATAGTCTCTGCAAGAATTGCAGAAGAATATCATAGACCAACATTTTTATTTAGCCAAGTAAATGATGAATTAACTGGTTCATGTAGAAGTGTTAATGGAGTAAATATTCATACACTATTGAGTAATGAATCACATCTACTCACTAAATTTGGTGGACACCCAATGGCTGCTGGCTTGACTTTAAAAGTTGAAAATTATGATGAATTTTGCAGACTGACAGAGATGTACGTAGAGCAAAATTTAAACAAGGCAGATTTCTTACCAACAAAATCATATGATTTTGAATTAAATGAAAGTGAAATAACTATAAAGTTGGTTGAAGATATTGACAGATTAGAGCCATGTGGACACATGAACCCACGACCAATATTCAAATTTAAATTAAACAATGCAACTATTAGTTCATTGCCTAAACATGCTCAGCATTTGGTTTTAAATTATCCAAACTTTAACCTTCTTGCTTTCAATTCAAGTGATAAATATTTTGTATTATCAGGTAATACTTCTTGCAATTTATTAGCAGATTTAAATATTGATAATTATAGAAATAACAAAAAAATATCTGGTATAGTAAAATCTATTGATTATGAAGATATTTATCGTCCAAATGATGATGAAATAATACAAGCAGAGTATATCAAGCAAATTTGTTATCCTGTAGATGGCAGTTATACATTTAATAACTACAATCGTGACCAGTTGATAAGGTTGCTTTTGGATATGGACAAGAATGTATATGGGACACTTATTGTTGTAAATGATTATAATACTTACATTAATTTCAAATCAATTTATGATAGTAATAACATATTTAGAAATCGTATATTTAATATTAATGATGAAACAGGTTTAAATACAATAATTTTGGCACCAACTAATTTCAATTCGTTTAATACTTTTAGTAGAATAATTTTTCTTGACCCAATATTAAATATGGGATATTTATCAGAATTAAAGAAATTTACAAAATCGACAGTTTACCTTCCTCATTTTCCTGCTAGCACATTTTCTTTGTTGAAGAAAATTAATTTATCAAGACAAGAATTTGGTAGATATTTTAGATTAATTCAATTTGCGTTTGAAAATAAAATTTTAGGGTATTATCCATATAATTTGTTTATGAATATTTTAAGTAAAATTAAGGATAAAACAAAATATTCTTATTTACAATTTTATGTTTGTTTACTTGTATTTAAAGAATTAGGAATAGTTATAACTAATGAAAACGACACAGAAATTATTGAAATTACTAACGTAAAAAATCCGTTGAATTCAAGTTCTTTTTATAATAAATTAGCCACAATGAAAATTAAAGACTAAATGGTCTAATTACAATATATTTTGTTAAATATATAATATATACACTATATATTGATTAATTAAATTATTTGATTTTAATATCAAATTTATTCAATCGTTTGCTAAAACACATACTTTTTGATATAATTGAAATGAGGGAACGTGCTATATTATATTTTATTTAATGACTATTATACACCACAAGAAGCCGTAATTGTATTTTTAATTACAATTTTTGTTTATTTGGTTTCTCTTACTTTACATGAATTTGCACATTCTTTTACAGCATACAAAATGGGAGATGCAACACCTAAATTAATGGGCAGACTTTCATTAAATCCATTTAGACATTTAAGTTTAAGCGGTTTTTTAATGTTTGTTTTGCTTGGTATCGGTTGGGCTAAACCTGTTCCAATTAATCCTTTGAATTTTAAAAAATATAGAAAGGGTATTCGGTTAGTATCAATTTCTGGTATTTTAACTAATTTTATGTTAGGGTTATTAGCAGCAATCTTATATGCAATTTTGTTATCGACTGTGGGCTTTATCAACGTTGCTATGGAATATGTCTTTTTGATTTTGCAATATTTTATGATAGTAAATAGTTTCTTAGCATTGTTCAATTTGATTCCAGTTTATCCTATGGACGGATTTAATTTTGTCACATCTTTTATGCGTCCTGATAATAAATATATAAAATTTAATGTCAAAAACGGATTAAAAATATTGCTTACTATCCTTTTGGTGACAATTTTAATTGAATTAATTTTCTCTTTTGATTTGCTTGATTGGTATCTATCATTGTTGTATAATTATATTTATTTACCAATTTGTTTTTTAGGGGTGTAGAATGGATAATTCGGACGAAATTTTAGAAGAATCTTCATCTCAATTAACTTTCAAATTAGATGGTTTTGAAGGACCATTAGACCTTTTATTGCACCTTATAAAAGAAAGCAATTTATCAATTATGGAAGTTAAAATTAGTGAAATCACTGACCAATACATGAAATACATGGAAGGGATTAGCGAATTAGATATGGAAGAGACCACTGCATTTTTGGATATGGCAAGTAGGTTATTAGAAATTAAATCTAGAAGTTTATTGCCAGTAGAGAATATAGAAAACGATGAAGAAGAATTAGACCCTGAAACACAATTAAAGATACAACTTCAAGAATATCAATTATTTAAAGAAGCTGGTGGTGAACTTCATAATATAGAAAATGTAAATCGATTTTACAAACAACCAGACAGGTCTGTTGGGGATACTAGAATCGTATTTAATCAATTCAATTTAGATAAATTGTTAGATGCATTTGCTTTCATTTTAATGAGAACAAAGGATAGAGATAATCCACAAGAGAAAAAGATTAGTCGTGACAGATGGACCGTGGCCGACAAAATTGCATTTTTGACTAACATTTTAAAAGATAATAAAGAGATAAATTTTTTTAGTTTATTTGATGAATCTTATTCAAAACTTGAAGTTATTACTGTATTTATGGCAATTTTGGAACTTTTGAAATTTCAAAAAATTGAAGTTGTACAAGCTGAAAGATATGCGGATATACTGATAAGAAGAAAGGAGATTAGTGATGAATCTTAATGAGATAGCAAAAATTATCGAAGGAGTATTATTTGTTTCGGGTGAAGGTGTAGAAATTGATGAATTCAAAACAAGATTCGATATGAATGATAGAGAATTTAATAAATGCCTTGATATCTTGAAACAAAAATATAATGAAAATAGTGGCATAAATATTATTCAATATAAAACGAAAGTGCAATTGTGTTCTAATCCGCAAATTGTTGATAACATTGCAGAAATATTGAATCCAATTAGAGAGCGCAGTTTGACAAAAGCTGCATTAGAAACAGTTGCAATCATTGCATACAAGCAACCAATAACAAGAATAGAAATTGAAAATATTAGGGGAGCAAATAGCGACTATGCTATTCAATTATTGCAATCAAATAATTTAATAGAAGTTGTAGGCAGAAAAGATACAGTAGGAAAACCATTGTTATTTGGTACTACGGAAAATTTCTTAAAAAGATTTGAACTTCAATCTATTGAATCATTACCAAATTATAATGAATTGCTTGATAGAATACGAGTTATACATAGTGAAGGTGATTCTTTGTATAGAGAATTTACGATTCCAGATGAAGAGACCCCAAAAGAGGAAGAAAAGTTAAATGCAAATATACAAAATGACGTGAATCAGAATCTCCAATCTAGTCAAGTAGAAAATAACGATGAGCAAAAGAATGAAGAATAAATATTTTATATATTAATATCAATTCATATAAAAAATAGCATAAAAAATATTAAATTTAAGATACTATTTCTATGTGGTATCTTATTTTTTTATTTAGCACTATTATGAATATTTTAACAATAATTTATCCTTTTTTGATATCGTTTGATGTGCGATTTAATATTTTACGGCTTAAAGGTAGTGTCGTAATAAAAATTTTTAATAAAATTAAGTTTGAATTTAAAATCCGTATTAAAAATGGTTATATTTATATTAATCATAAAAATAAACTTAGAAAAGAAAAGATTAGCAACAAAAACTTTAATTTTGTCTTTGTAATAAATTTACTAAATCAGTTATATTTTAGAGAACAATTTTTATCATTTTATTTTAAAACCAATTTTGGATTTGTCCTTGATTCTTGTGTGACTGCTGTTGTTTGTGGATATATTGACGTGGTAGGTAAATCTCTTTTGTCAAAATTAAAAAACAATAAAAAATCTTCACATATTTTTATAGATATTGAGCCACAATATAATCAGGATATATTTAACGTAAGGTTAATGAATACTATTCGAATGTCAGTGTTTGATATTTTATATTCGCTAGTTTATACATTATTTGGAGTATGGAGAAATTATGAAAAAAATGGAACGAATTAATTTTAAAAAAGACAGCAAAATTGAATCATTGATTGATGTTTCATTAGACAAAATAAGGACAATGATAGATGTAAACTGTGTAATTGGTAGTGCGATAACCCTTCCTGATAACAGTGTTATTATTCCAATTTCAAGAGTCAGTGTTGGATTTGTTGCAGGAGGAGGAGAATATAACGACTTAAACGCTAAGAGAAATTCAGCAGATTTTCCAATGGCTGGTGGAACTGGGGGAGGCTTTACTGTCTCACCAATCGGATTTTTTGTAGTAAATAAAGATAAATTTAAGATTATTCATGCGGATAAATCAACAGCATATTTAGGGCTAATCAAAAATGCAACAGAAGTCTTAAAGAAATTTGCGGAGAAATTAAAATGAAAACAAAGTATATTAATAAACTATTAGTGATTTCTTTACTGCTTATTGCAGTAGTTTTATCAGTATTCACAATTAAAATAGATAAATTTGAAATAGTAAATGCAGGATACCAATTATCATCAAGTGCAAAGGGAATGTGTGTAATAGAAAAGGATAGTGGCAGAGTACTTTATTCAAAGAATGAAGATGAGAAATTACCTATGGCTTCTACTACAAAGGTGGCAACGGCTATTACAGTTTTAGAAAATTGTGACAATTTAGATGAAACAATTACAGTAAATGACAAAGCGGTTGGAGTCGAAGGTACTTCAATTTATCTAAGAAAAGATGAAGAAATCAAAGTTATTGATTTGTTGTATGGACTTATGTTAAGAAGTGGTAATGATGCAGCAACGGCATTAGCTTGTCATGTAGGTGGAACAGTTGAAGAGTTTGCCAATATGATGAACGAGATGGCAAAAAGTGTAGGTGCAAATAATACAAATTTCGCCAATCCACATGGGTTAGATAATCCTAATCATTATACAACCGCATATGATTTATCATTAATTACAGCACATGCATTAAATAATCCGATATTTGCAAAAATTGTGTCTACTAAAAATTACGTAATTGAAGCAACAAATAAATCAGATAAAAAATATCTAAGCAACAAGAATAAATTGCTTTCCAGTTTGGAAGGTTGTTGTGGAGTGAAGACTGGTTTTACAAGCAAAGCGGGAAGATGTTTAGTAAGTGCAAGCAAAAGGAATGATTGTACAATAGTTTGTGTGGTATTAAATTGTGCTCCGATGTTTGAAGAGAGTAGTGCGTTAATCAATTCAGCATTTTCTGAATTTGAATATAAAAAAATAATCGACAAAGATAAAGAAATCTTTAATGAATATATTATCAATGATAAAGAAGGAAAACTATATTTATATACAAAAGAAGATTTTTATTATCCATTGAGAAATAATGAATATTCAGATTTAAAATTGACGTATTCAGTTGATTTAGATGATGCAAAATCAGGAGATGAGGTAGGAGAAATTAAGATTTTTTTCAAAAATAACTTGATAAAAACTCTAAAATTGTATACAATGAATAAAATCGATAAGTTAATTGATAATAAATCATTACAAATCGAAGAAGTATTATGGGAAGAAAAGATTAATGAGAATTAACAAATTTATAGCACAATGCGGAATTGCAAGCAGAAGAAAAGCGGAAGATTTAATATTGTCAGGGAAAATAAAAGTGAATGGGAAAGTCATTACTGATTTATCAACTGATATAAAAGATACAGATATTGTGTCATACGACAATAAAAACATAAGAATGGTATCAAATTATGTTTACTACAAATTGAATAAGCCCAAAGGATACATTACGTCAACAACTGACGATAAAGATAGAAAGACTGTAATGGATTTAATGCGAGGAGTGCATTTTAGGGTTTTTCCAATTGGACGACTTGATTATGATACAGAAGGTCTAATATTGCTAACCAATGATGGAGATGTTGCCAATATATTGACAAAACCAAACAGTGAAGTAAAAAAGACATACATTGTTCATATTGATAATGAGATTAATGGAGATGAAATTAAGCAATTATCAAAAGGGGTAGATATTGGTGATTATATCACAAAACCATGCAGTGTAGAACTAATTGAAAGTTCTAACAATATGTCAAAGTTAAAATTGACTATTACGGAAGGGAAAAACAGACAAATAAGAAAAATGTTTTCCGCTATTGGCAAGAATGTCACATTTTTAAGACGAATTCAAATTGGAGAGATAAAATTGGGCGGATTATCAAGAGGAGAGTATGCGCCACTAAATCAAAAAGAAATAAAATATTTAAAATCATTAAAAAAGTAGAGATGTTCTACTTTTTTATTTATAGTTTTAATAATAAAAAAATATATATAAATTAATTATTTGTATATTTAGATTAAAAAAATTGCTAATTTTATAAAATAATGCTAAAATAAATTAATGACTGAAATATTTGATTGTATAATTATAGGTGGCGGTGCATCAGGAATGATGGCATCAATTTTTGCAGCAAAAAACGGATTTAATACATTGATTTTAGAACATAATGAGAAATTGGGAAAAAAATTGTACATTACAGGAAAAGGTAGATGTAATTTAACAAATAATAGTTCAATTGAAAATCATTTAGAACATATTGTCACTAATAAAAAATTCATGTATACTGCACTGAACGCATTTTCTCCTAAAATGGTAATAGATTTTTTCACTGATGCTGGATTGAAATTAAAAACAGAACGAGGGAACAGAGTGTTTCCATATAGTAATAAATCAAGTGATGTTATTAATACTTTGATTGACCAAATGTATAATTTTGGTGTGAGATATGAGTTAAACTGTAATATCGATAAAGTTGAAAAAAAAGATGACCTATTCTATATATATAATACAAATGGAATTAAATACACAACATATAGACTTATAGTTGCAACGGGAGGATTGTCATATTCAGGAACTGGCGCTACAAGTTTAGGTTATGATATCGCAAGAAATTTTGGTCATACTATTATTCGACCAAAGAGTGCATTATGTCCAATCGTTTTGAAGGAACATACTGTTGCATTAAATGGTCTTAGCTTAAAAAATGTCAGATTGACGATTATTTTAAATAATGGAAAAGAGTTTAGCGAATTTGGTGAAATGCTATTCACATATACATCTATAAGTGGTCCTATTGCTTTGGAGCTATCTAGTCAAATAAATAAATACAGTTTAAATAACGCAATAGCACGCATTGATTTTAAACCTGCATTGACATATGAAGAATTGGATAACAAATTCCAACGAGAATTTAAAACTTTTGCTAAAAAAGACCTACGCACCTATATTAAAACATTATTACCTAATAAATTTTGTGAATATTTTTTTGTTCGTACTGGACTTAAAAATATTAAATTGGCTGATTTGACCAAAGAAAATAGGCATATGATTATAAATCTATTAAAAAAATTTGACTTTTCTATAAAATCATTAGATAATATTAATGTTGGTATAGTCACCTCAGGTGGAGTAGACGTAAAAGAAATTAATTCAAAAACGTGTGAAAGTAAGTTGGTAAATAATTTATATTTTATTGGAGAAGTTTTAGATGTTGATGCCCTAACTGGGGGTTATAATCTTCAAATAGCTTGGTCTACTGCCTATCTTGCAGGTAATAACTTAAAAGGATAATTTGTATGCTTTTTTATATCGCTATCACTTTAATCATGATTCCTTGTCTTATTCTTTTTCCAATCAAAAAAATTGGGAAAAAGAATTTAAAAAAGTTGAAAGGTAAAAATTTTATCATCTCTTGTAATCATACTAGCAATCTTGACCCAGTTATGATGGATATCACCTTTAATAAAAAGCATAGGTTTTTAGCAAAGAAAGAATTATTTAAAAATAAATTTGTTTCCGCTTGTCTACGAAGCCTTGGTGCAGTTCCTGTTGACAGGTCACAAGCAGACCCAAGAGCGGTGAAAGAAATATTTACTTTGTTAAAAAAGAATAAACGAATTTGTATATTTCCGCAGGGAACAAGAGCAAAAACGATTAATATTGAAGAAGGTAGTGCAAAAGAAGGTGTTGCATTGTTTTCTTTAAGAACAAACACTCCTGTTTTACCGATGATGTTTACAAGCAAAATAAGAGCCTTTAAACGAACAAAATTGATTATAGGTGAGCCAATATATCCTGATATAACAAGAAAAAAGGATAAAGAATATTTGTCCGAATATGCCAACTTGATTATTTCTAAAATGAACGACTTATTAAAGGAGAATTCACCTAATGAAAATGAAAGATTTTAAAATAAATATGACCCAATACAATCGTGGGGATATAATTACTGGTACGATTGTTATGATTGGAGCAAAAGAAGTTGTTGTGGCACTTGGTGGGCTAAAAGAAGGAGTATTTCCTAGGGAAGAACTTGATTCTGCATTCAAAATTGGCGATGCAATTTTGGTAATGGTGACAGGAGAAATCGATGACAAAGGTTGCCTTGTATTAACACATGCAGGTGTCAATAAAGCATTGGAAGATAAAGAAAAATTAAAAAGTTTAAAAGTGGGAAGCGAGTTATCTTTTAAAGTATCTGATATCAATACAAATGGTCTCATTGGAGAATTCATGGGGTATAGAGTCTTTTTACCATATTCGCAATGTGCAGCAAAAGATTTTGTAAATAGAGATAGTTTACTTAATCGTGAAATTAAGGCAATTGTAATAGAATTAAATAATATAAAAAAATCAATTGTTTGTAGTACTAAACTTTTGGAAGAAAATCAATCAATTCCAGTTGAAATAGGGCAGATATTTAAAGGTAATATAATTAAACTTGAAGATAAGTATGCAATCGTTTTGTTGAATAATGGAACGAGAGCGAAATTATCTATTTCTGATGCCTCTTATGAACATATCAATAGCTTAAAGGAAGTTGTTGAATTAAATAAAGACTATGATTTCAAAATTTTAGATACAAATACTGATTATTCTAGAATTAGTGTTGGATTAAAACAATTAAAAGAAAATCCATTAGACCTTATGTTTGATGAATTAAATATTGGAGATGAGGTGACTGGACAAGTTGTGAAAATTTTACCTGTTGGAGCAGTGATTAAATTAGATAATGGTCTGACAGCATTGGCAATCACAAAAGAGAACAGCGATAGAGCAAATGTAGCAACGCATTTTATATATAAATTGAACAGTAGAGTCAAAGGTGTTATTTCAAAATTAGATAAAGAAAATCATAAAATTAATATTTTAACAAATAAAAAGAAAGATAGTGATTAAACTATCTTTTTTATTTTATGTGAAAACTAATGCTATTATTTATATTGAAAAAATAAGTCGTTTATTATAAAAAAATCTATAATTATACGAACATTATCAATATTTGCAACATTTTTCGACATTTTATTTGTGTTTTTTTATCTTTTTTTATATCATTTCTTTGTGAACAAAAAGGTTCTTATTTTTTCTCTATATTGCGTGATTATAATAGTCGCTCTTATACTATTCCTTGTTTTCTTCCCTTCTAATTCCGCTGACTCTGCTACTGATAACAACAATAATACCCAAGTGGACACCCCTAATGTAGATAATCCTTCTACAGATAATATTACTTATGCTACTTTACTTACTCTTAATTGTCCACGTAGCATTACAATACCTTTGGGTGAATCTTGCGAACTTCTTGGTCAATATATTTTAGTAGAACCTCAAAGCTGTTTTGAAAACTTATCTTATACAATTACTGGAAGATATGGTAGCAGTCAAGATGGCATAGAGTTCTCAGATAATATAATCACTACCAAAAAAACAGGTACATACTATTTAAAGTTTAGTGTACCATCAAGTGAAAAAGAAAACTTAACAGATGGTATACAGATATCCGTAGTGGAAGATAGTACTACCAGTATCATACAACTGATTGACAACTTAGAGATAGGAATAGAATATAAATTAGAAGAAATATTTACATTCAATACCCAAGCGAAAATCAATATCTCAGTAGATAATATTCACCTGACATATGAAAACAATATATTCCAACCAAAAACCAGTGGAGAGAGCAAAATAGAAATAGGTTTAATATATGAATACATAAAATACAATTATATCTATATAGTACAAATCAAAGAGAAACCACTGCCACCTGACTACATAATAGAAATAAATTTAACAAAGACAGAATTTAATGTGGGAGAAATTTATCCAATCGAATATGCAGTGCTGGATAAGAATGGAGTGACAGCATATCAATATGTTAAAGTAGAGAGTTCAAATAGTGATATAGTAGAGATAACCAGCAGTGACTATCCATTAATATATATAAAATGTAAAGAACAAGGAGAAGTAATCATAACAATTACATATACAATAGATACTAGTATTTCAACACAAATTAAACTAAT
>CALWFB010000013.1 GCA_944377485.1 uncultured Clostridia bacterium
GATGCCAGCGGAATTTTGATGGAAAGCGTGCTTGAAGGTATGGCGGAGTATTATTCTGCCGAGCTTAGCCAAAAGGTCAAGCGTGGGGTTCGTGAAAGTTTGATTAAGGGCTACTACACAGGCGGGCAGGTCACCTATGGCTACAAGGTTGAAGATAAACGATGGAAAATTGATGAAGAGCACGCAGAGTTTGTTCGGCAAGCGTTTAATAAATATGCTGTTGGCGAGAAGGCGACCGAAATTGCAGACCACTTAAATGCACAGGGTTCAAGAACGATAACTGGGAAAAAGTGGAACGGCAATGCGATTTCAAAGATGCTACACAACCAACGATATATGGGCATAGAAAAGTTTGGCGGTGAGATTTTCACCGATGTAATTCCGCCGATAGTTGAAGAAAAGTTGTGGCAAGTTGTGAATGGTATGATGGAGCACTTTCGAAGGAACTACAAAAAGGATAAATACGACCCATACTTTTTGACGGGCAAAATCTTCTGTGGATACTGCGGTGAAAGTGTGATTGCTGAGGCGGGTTCCAGTCATATGGGAACGAGATACAAATACTACAAGTGCCACACGAAAAAGGTCAAGGGCAAGGCGTGTTTGCTTAGAAATTATCGCAAGCATGAACTTGAACAACTCATTATTGACAAAACTAAAAAATACATTTTGACCCCAAGCAAAATAGAAGAGATTGCGCATATGGTTGTGGACAAATACAACTCTGAGATTTCAAACAACGTCGTGCTTAAATGCCTTGAAAAGGAATTAAGGCAGATAGACAATAAAATCAACAGCTTAGTGAAGAATATGGAACAGGGCATAGTTTCACTTGCTATTCGTGAAATGCTTTACAAACTTGAAAATGATAGGGCGGATATCCAACTTAAAATTGCCGAAGAGAAGAGCAAGTTTGATAAGCCACTAAACTTTGAAGATGTCAAAAATTTTATATCACTGTTTGCCAGCAAAGACTACGACGACGTGTTTGAACGCAATGAATTTTTCAACCGATTTATCAAAAAGGTACTTTTATTCAACAATAAAATTATTGTGATTATGCGAGGTAGCAAGGGTGCGGACAATGAACTTGCAATAAACAACGATGAACTTTACGCAAAAAGAATTTTAGAAAAATTTGAGAAAAAAGGTATAAGTGAAAATAATTTTGAAAATAAAAATGGGAGCTTCGACGACACAAGCTCCCATTTTTGTGAAAATGATAAAATTTTAAAAGAAAAAGAGGCTGAATTAGACCATTTCGTCCATCAGCCTCCTCGTGGCGGAGGCTTAGGGATTCGAACCCCAGGATGCTTTCACATCGGTGGTTTTCAAGACCACTGCTTTAGACCGCTCAGCCAAACCTCCATGTTTTTTATGTTGATACTTTTTAAGTATATCATAAAAAAAATATTTTGACAAGAGATTTTTGAAATTTTTATTATTATATTAATTTATATATGAATATTACCTTATTAAATGGTTTAATTTTATTGATGAAATATTTGGTTAAAAAGTAAATGGAAAACATTATTTTGTTTTATATTTTTATCACCTAATTAATATAGTTTAAAATTTGGCTAAATTCTTTGATTAAAAGACTTTCAGATATTGCGCAGTTTGCTGGGCTGGTACTAGGTAAATATATTGAGTTTTGCCCAGTATGTTTTTTATATAAATTAGTAGCCGTCTTGCCGAGCGTAAAAATTGCTTGAATTTTGGCTTTGTTTGTAATGATGCTAAAATCGTTAACTACTGGAAACTTTATGCTTGAATCGCTTGCTCCACGAATATCACAACTTTTTAATACGTCCCATAAGGCAATGTTGTGTTCCTTAATCAAACTGATTTTATCTTGATTGGTCTTGGGGAATGGAACATTTAAGATTATTGAAAGGATTTTCCAAAATAGGTTTTTAGGATTACCATAATAGATATTTGCTTTTCGTGATTGTTCAGATGGCATACTGCCTAGAATTAATATTTTGCTATTTTCATCAAAAATTGGTTCAAAAGGATGTTCAATTGTTTCATAATTTTTCATATTTTTATTATAAATGATAAATTTATAAATGGCAAACGATTGGAAATTCTTTTGAATATATGCTATAATTAAAACATATATTAAAAAATCAATGGAAGAGAATAAGAGTATTTATATCATATTAAGTCAAACGGGTACAATGTTTTCAAGAGCATTGAAATTTTTTACGGGTGCAGAATATAACCATGCATCAATATCTTTAACTCCAACATTGGATAAGATGTATTCATTTGGAAGGCTTAATCCTTATAATCCATTTGTTGGAGGCTTTGTTCAAGAAGGTAAAAATACAGGTACATTCAAACGATTTGATAAAACGAAAGCATTGGTTTTAGAAATTAAAATTACTGATGAGCAATATGAAAAATTTAAATTTATGATAGAATATCTTTCTGAAAATAAAATACAATTTAAGTACAATTATTTAGGTGTATTTTTTGCGTGTTTTAAGAAAAATCATGAAGCTGAACATAGATATTATTGTTCACAGTTTGTCCGTGCTTGTCTGGTATATTTAGGAGTAGAGAATGCGGACAATTTACCTAAAATTATAAAGCCGATTGATTTTTTAAAATTGAGAAATAAAACAATACTTTATAAAGGATTTTTAAAAAATTATTCAATTATCTGAAAAATTATCAAAATTACTTTTGTTTTTAATATATTCCAACTGTTTTTTTGATTTTTTCTCATAGTTTTTCAAATCAAAATTATATAATCTTTTTACTTCAAACATTATATTTATTACATTGTACAAGCAAAACATTATACAACTTATACTGATAAAAGAAATGGATTCAAATATATCGATGCTGGCAATAATTGCTAAAATAAATAAAAAACTATTAATAATGATATTCATTGTAAGTTTATTAAATTTTATTTTTAAATAATATATTTCGCTTTGATAGAATGAAACTATTTTTAAATCTCTTTTAGATTTGGTTCTTTTGATTTTTTGTCTATTTGATATTCTAATTTTTTAATTTCTTTTTTATAAGTTGGCAAAATAAAGGTATATACAACAAAAATTAGGGAATACAAACCAATGTTAATCGAGCATAGATTATTTTTGTCAATGTTTATATTATACATTTTTGAAAAACTTATTATTATAAATGATAGATATAAAAACACGAAAAGAATCAGCATTGTTTGAGGCACATAGTCATTAGGTTTATAATCATTTATAGTTTTTTCTTGTTTTAGTTTTTTTCGCTTGTCTTTTGTGTTTTCTATAATTATTGTTAAAATAGCAGAGATTAGGCTAATAATACCTATAATGATTGATATAATTGTATTATATTTTAATATTAATTTAGACAACACAACATAAAAAGAGATAATTGAGACAATTAATACAAGTAAAAAAAATTTCAAATTTGTTTAAAAAATCATCAGATAATTTAAATTTTTTCATATTTATCCTTGGTAAAATAATATTAAGATAATAACCGATTAATAGATTAATGTAAAATAAATTTAGTTTTAACTTTGAAATATAATTTATATTTTAAAATTAAATCATAATAATTTAGAAAATTGAAGTAATAAAATAAAAAATAGGCGGAAGACCTATTTTTATTATTTATTATTTTTTGTTAGATTTCATGTCAACTTCTTTCATATGTCTAGCCAAATCTAAACATTTATTTGAATATCCCCATTCGTTATCATACCAAGCGATAAGTTTAACAAATGTAGGACTAATCATGATTCCTGCTTTTTCATCAAATATACAAGTATGACTATCTCCTATAAAGTCGCTTGAAACAACTGGCTCATCGGTATAAGCCAATACATTTGGAATGATGTCTTTACTATATTTTTTCATTGTTTTGCAAATATGTTCATATGTTGTAGGTTTTTTAAGCTTTACTGTGAAATCAACAACACTGACATTGATAGTAGGCACACGGAAACTCATTCCAGTTAATTTACCCTTCAAATGAGGTAATACTTCACCGACAGCTTTTGCAGCACCAGTTGAACTAGGAATTATGTTTGAACTAGCTGCACGTCCGCCACGCCAATCTTTTTTAGAAATTCCATCAACAGTAAGTTGTGTGGCAGTGGTAGAGTGTATTGTGCTCATAAGACCTTCTTCAATTCCATAGACTTCATCAATAACTCTTGCAAGTGGGGCAAGACAGTTAGTAGTACAAGAAGCATTTGAAACAACAGTCATGTCTGATGTATAATTTTGTTCATTTACTCCACAAACAAAAGTTGGACAATTTTTACCAGGAGCACTGATAATTACTTTTTTTGCGCCACCTTTTAAATGTCGTATTGCATCTTCTGATTTAGTAAATTTTCCAGTGCATTCAATGATATATTCAGCTCCGGCAGATTTCCAATCAATCATATCAGGTTCTTTTTCTGCAAAGAAAGCAATTGGTTTTCTATTTAATTTAAGTCCAGCATTGCTAACTTTTAATTCAGAATCAGCTTTTCCATGCACAGTATCATATTTGTATAAATAGCATGCGTAATCAGGAGTCAAAAATGGGTCATTGATTGCTACAACCTCAACATCGTCTCTATTCACACTCGCACGTAAAATCAATCTTCCAATTCTACCAAAACCATTAATACCTATTTTTACTTTCATAAATCCCCCTATAATCTTAAACTAATTTTATTATATCATTTTTGTTTTGTCAAACATTATTGTATTTTAAATTTTAACCAAATGGAAAAAATTGATACTATGATATTGATAATAATTATTTCATATTTAGTTGCAAGTATATTGATAATTTATATGTGTACCAAAAAAAGAAAAAGATATTCAGATTTTCCAAGTATAAAAGTTGTAAAGAATGGATTAATTTTTCAGTCGAAATCACGCCACAGAATCAAGATTAATGATTCAAAGTATGTGTTAATAAATGACATGATATATTTAAAAACTCCTAATAAAATGGTTATTATTAAAAACATTTGTAATGTGTATAAAATCAAAGATTACTTATATTTTTTATCGTTGGGGGAATGTAGAATTATATTTGATTGTAAAGATATATATAAGTACTATAATATTAAAATCAAGTCAGAATATATAGATATTGAAAATTTAAAGCGACAGTCAATTTTAGAACTAATGAATAATTTATTTGATATAAGAGCATGTAAAACATTGGCTAAATATTTAAAAGTATTAAAAAACATGTTAAATATTACAATTGAGGATAAAAAAATAAAAGTAAAAGCAAACAAATACAGGATACCATTTACGCTTATATATAGGATAGATGATAGAATAAAAAAAATCAAAATTGAACAATCGTTTTGAAAAAAAATTAATATTTGTTATAATATAATTATGGCTAGTATAAATGATGAAATGAATATAAATTTTACACCACTTGCAGAGCGTATGCGTGCAAGAAACTTAGATGAATTTGTGGGACAAAAACATATCGTAGGGAAAGATAGTTTAATTAGACGTGCACTAATGGTAAACAGGTTAGGAAGTTGTATTTTTTATGGCCCGCCAGGAGTTGGAAAGACTACACTTGCATATATAATTGCAGATTCTTTAAAGTTAGAGTACAAAAAGTTGAATGCAGTATCCAGTGGGGTTGCGGAAGCAAAAAAAGTTATAGATAATGCACGTACGCATTTTGAATTGACAGGTAAAAGTACAATTCTAATTTTAGATGAATGTCATAGATGGAACAAAGCACAGAGCGATTCTGTACTGGAAGCGGTAGAAAGAGGATATATAACCTTTATTGGTACAACAACTGAAAATCCACATATTAGTATGACGCCAGCTATTGTGAGCCGTTGTAGAGTTTTTAAGTTTTTGCCACTTGATGTGCAGGATATAAAAGACGCATTGATACGTGCAGTAAAAGATAGAGAGCGAGGATATGGGAGATTGAACATAAAGATAGACAATGATGCAATTAGTCATTTTGCAATGTTTTCAAATGGAGATTTACGTTCTGCTTACAATGCCTTAGAGCTTGCAATCACAACCACACCATTAGGTAGTGATAATGCAATTCATATTGATAAATTAGTTGCAAGTCAATGTATCCAGCAGCCAGTTATATCTGTTGATGAAAATCTATATTATGACATGCTCAGTGCTTTTTGTAAAAGTTTACGAGGGAGCGATACGGACGCTGCACTGTATTATGCTGAGCGATTAATCAAAGCGGGTTGTGACCCTTTATTAATATGTAGAAGGTTGATAGCACATGCCAGTGAAGATGTGGGTATGGCTGATAGCAATGCTGCATTATTGGCGATGGTTGCAATGAATGCTGTGAAAAATTTGGGCATGCCGGAAGGCAATATTCCTTTTGCTCATGCTATAATATATGTTTGTGAAGCGGAAAAGTCAAATAGTGTAGTAGTTGCTTTAAACAAGGCAAAATATGATGCGGAATATAACCCAGATGATAATGTCCCAGAGCATTTGAAAAATTATCATTATGATATAAAAAATCCGCCAGAATATAAATATCCTCATGATTTTGGCGGATATGTGAAACAGCAATATTTGCCAGATAAATTAAAAGATAGAGTTTATTATATTCCAAGTAATAATGGTAGAGAGAAAGGTCTGATTAGAAAAAAAGAACGAAACAAATAAAATAAAAACCATAATAAATTATTAAATTGGATATAAACTAAATAAAATTTCTTTATACATCTAAAATATATAGTTAAAACATTTGATTAAAAAGAAATTATAGTGTATAATACTGAATGTAAATTGAATAAACAAGATTTATTCATGAAATAAAATAATAATAGAAAAGGATTAAATTTAGGAGGAATTTATGGAATTAAAAGGTTCAAAGACTGAACAAAATTTGATGGCAGCATTTGCTGGTGAAAGTCAAGCAAGAAATAAATATACATATTATGCAAGCAAGGCAAAAAAAGAAGGTTATGAGCAGATAGCTGAAATTTTTGAAATTACTGCAAATAATGAAAAAGAACATGCTAAAATGTGGTTTAAACTTTTGCATGATGGTGAAGTTCCTGACACAATGACCAATTTAAAAGATGCTGCAAGTGGCGAAAATTATGAATGGACAGAAATGTATAAAGAATTTGCTGCAACAGCCAAAAAAGAAGGCTTTTTAGCTATTGCTAAAATGTTTGAAGGTGTGGCTAAAATTGAAGCTGAACATGAAGCTAGATATAATGCACTTCTTGAAAATGTTAGCAAGAAGAAATGCTTTGTTAAGAAAGAAGTTTCAGTTTGGGTATGTAGGAATTGCGGTCATAAACATGTTGGAAAATCTGCTCCAAAAGTTTGTCCAGTATGTAGTCACCCACAAAGTTATTTTGAACTTGAAGCTAAAAATTATTAAAATCAAAAGATGCAATAAGCATCTTTTTTGTTTGATTATTAAATAGAAATAATAATTTGTAGATATATTAAAAAAATCGTGACATTTATCACGATTTTTTAATTTATTCATCTCTTACAGTCACGTTTTCAGAAACGGCATCTTCAACTTCGATTATGACTTTACTACCTTTTCTAATAATTTTAGTTTTAGATTCTGGATTAGTAGAAGTTGTTTTGCGAGTACGAGTACGAGTGCTATTTACTAAATTTTTACCATTGTTTTTCTTGTCCGAATCAATACCATCAAGCACTTTCTTTACATCGTCTTTACCTTTTTTAGATTCAGTTCCGCTTTTTGAAGGTTTTTTCTTGTCATCAATTACTTTGTCAATATCTTCAATAAGTTTATCTTCATCTGTCTTTTTAGGTGCTGTCTTTTTAGATTCTGTCTTTTTTTCTTGTTTAGGTTCTGATTTTTTTACAGTGTTTTTGTTGGTATTCTTTTTTGTATCTGAGCTATCACTACGAGTTTCTGATTTAGTGTCTTCAACTTTCTTTTTTTCAGGAGTTTTAGGAGTTGTCTTTTTAGGAGCATCATTTTTAGTAGTTTTTTGTTTTTCTTCTTTTTTAGGAGCTACCTTTTTATCTCCTGTGTTATCAGAAGGTGCTGTTTTTTCATCGGGTTTAGTTGTGTTTCTTGTAATAGTTTCATTGAATTCAGTATTTCTCATTATTCTGCCATAATTTCTATTTGTTTTATTTGAATGAACAATGCTACTAGAATTATTTGTACTACTACTATTTGGTTGAACTTCTTGATTTTGCTCTTTTTGTTTTGCCATATCAGAAATTGTTTTGTTTCCAGCAGCTTTGGCTAATTTTGTTGGAGAAGGAGATTCATCTGCCGCTTTCTTTACTCTAATATAACTATCTTGTGTTTTAGGTGCCTGATTAGATGTTAAACTTTTTCTAATTCTATTGCGTTCTTCCATCTCTTCTAGTGTTTTATCTCCGAAAGTATTTGCAAGCAATGTATTTGAAGGTTCAGAATTGTTAGGCTTTTTAACATATGTTCCAGTACTATTTTTTATAGGTTTATTTGAAGTGATAATATCCCTAATTTGAGCAATTTCTTCCATATCTTCAATTGTTGCATTTCCACGAGCTTGACCTAAATGAGATATTGATGGGGTAGGATTGGATACGTTTCTAACATAGCCACCCTCTGCATTAGGTATTGTTCTATCTGGACGTAATAAATTTCTATTTCTTTCTCTAACATTTTCAGATTGTTTAGGTAGTTTTTTAGGAGAATTTGTTGTAGGTCTTTCATTTTCAAATACAATAGGCTCATCTACATCTTTGTTTCT
The DNA here is from genome assembly GCA_944377485.1 of uncultured Clostridia bacterium. Lineage (GTDB taxonomy): Bacteria > Bacillota > Clostridia > Christensenellales > UBA1242 > Onthoplasma. Next base: position 8,738 of record CALWFB010000013.1, read on the forward strand.
GCCAAGTGCATCAATATATAATTCTTCTAAACTATCTTTATGAGAAGCTTTTAAATTTGCGATACGTCTTTTATCTTTCTTGTCAAATCTGCTTCTAACCAAAATATCAGCATATCTTCTAGAAACTTCTAAATTCTTAGTCCTATTGACAAGGTATTTTTGGAAAGCTTTTAATTTTTCTTTTGCACCAGTGTCTTCGGTTGATTTTATTAGACCATTTGTTTCACGCAATACATTAATGATTTCATGAAGACGATTTCTATTAGTTTTTTCTCTATAACGATTAGCTAAACGAACAAATGGATTTTTTGAATTTTGAGAATTTCTAATTTTTTCTTCTGTTTTCTTGAATTTTTTGAACAATTCGTTTATAGGTAAATTTAAATTTTCAATATCTGCCAATTTAGATAAGTCTGAATTTAAAATTCTATTTAAGTTATCAGTTTTTGTGCCATATTTATGAGCATAATGATATCTTGTTAATTTATTTTTTAGAACAATGGTAATAGGAGTGACAATTGCACCAACAAATGCACCCATAATACCAAGAGATGTGACGTTCAGAAGCAAACTATCAGTTAAGAAAGGTAAAGCGCCTGCTACAAGTCCGCTTGCAGCGATAATGCCTCCAACAGCGGCACATACGGCAGTTGTCACAATTGTAGGTATACCAAATTTTTTCCAAGCAAAAGCTCTTTTTGGAGCCATCTTTTTCATTTTATGATTGCTATCTTTTAAATAACGTTCATAAATGTCCTTTGATTCAGATTCAGAGAATCCGAGGCTTTGGTTATTTAAAGAAGTTTGTTCAACAATGTTTCTTATAGTACGAGTAATCGCTTTTTCATTTGTTAATTGGTCACCATTATAGGCAAAATAAAGTATACTTTCTAAATATGATTTATATTTGTCAGGTGCATTAGCAATCATTGAAGTATTAACATTTTTAGTATGTTTAATATTGTCTCTAAATTCAATATTTGCATTGTTGCCAGTAAAATAGTTTAATCTATGACAAAAGTCATCAAAAGATTCACCTCTATTACCAGCGGTTAAATAATGATTAAAAATAGTGTTAAGCGACCTTATATCAATAGTGTTTGCCATAAAACCCCTCCTAATGAAAGTTCTTTAACTTTCAAATAAGTATAATACACAACCTAATTTTTGTCAATACTCATTTAAAGATTTCTTTTGTGAATTTAACAAATTGAGTATGAATATATTAAAAATTTTTACTAAATTCGTGTCAAATTAGAAATTTATTAAAATTTAATGCAATTTAGAGTAAAGTCTAGTAAAAGTGATTTAAATAAATTTAAAACTAAACATCCTTAATTGAATATAGAATATCTTGCGTAAATAGATATAAATTTATAAATTTAATTTTAATTCATCGATAAAGAATTAGAACATATAAAGTAATGTTATTTTTACATTTAAATGTTAAATACGCTTATATTGATTTCATTAGTCAAATTCTTTTTTAAAACTTTTGCATAAATGATTTCCAAAAATTCAAAACAGGACATTTTGCGTTTTGCTTTGTCATATTTTTTTAAATATGAATTTATAGAATTTATTGTATTTTTTTCAAATGTTTCATATTTTTCGTTAAGAAATTTTTCATAAACAATAAGAATTCGATTAATGTTGTTTGAAATTGCCAAGCAGAAATCATCAACATTAAAATTCGAATCGTATAAATATCCGTCTGTGAAATCATAATATGGCTGGCGGTTGATTGGTGGTTCGGATTTTAATAAGGATTTTATTTCATCAAAATAACTTGATACTGTATTATCAAAGTTAATTGAAGCAGAGAAAAATCTCAATAGTTGAACGTCTTGTTCGGGCACAACTTTAATATTTAATTGTTGTGATAATAAGTATAGTTGCCCATTCATATGAGCAAAAAGATTTGGAAGATAATAACTTGTATTATTGAAATCATTTACAATTGAACTCATAAATACCTCTTAATTAAAAATTAACATGTCATATTGGATATGTCAATACTCAATTTTGTAAAATATAAAAATTTATGAAAATTTTCCTATATTTGCTGAAAATTATAGAGATATTCACGTAAATTTTTTAAAAAATATAAAAAAATATGACATTGTTGTCATATTCTTTATTTAATTAGATTTATATTGATTGTAAAAATTTTAAATGAGAAATAGGGTATAGTTATTTTATTTCTATTGACTTTAACATTTCATCTACTACTTGTTGAACAGTTTTATTGGTTGAATCAACAATTATAGCATTTTCAGGAATTTTTAATGGTGCAATTTCTTTGTTCATATCAAATTCATCTCTTTTCTTTATTTTTGATTTAATATCATCAAGGGTGACAGATTCTCCTCTCTTAATCAATTCATCATATCTGCGTTTTGCACGTTCGTTGATATCACAATCAAGATAAAATTTATATTCAGCATTAGGTAAGACGAAACTTCCTATATCTCTTCCGTCAATTACTACGTTATTGTTGAGGGTGAATTTTTTTTGACAATTGTCTACAAGTTTTCTTATTTTTGTATTTACACTGAATTTGGGACTTAGCTCACCAACTAAGCTGTTTCTTAATTTTTCAGTAAAATCTATGTTATTCACATATACATGCTGAACATTATCTATAAATTTTACGTCAATTTTTAAATTTTTTAATTTTTTTGTGAATTCATCATTTATTTCAAATATGTTTTGTTCAATGAAATAAGCTGTTAATCCACGATATAAGGAACCTGAGTTGAAATGATAGAAATCCAATAAACCTGCAAGTGTTTCAGCAACTGTCGATTTTCCACTTCCTGCAGGACCATCAATTGTAATTATCATATATTAAATTTTGCCTTTTTCTTTAAATTTCTTTCAATACGAATCAGTTGATTGTATTTTGCGACCCTATCTGTTCTGGATATTGAGCCGGATTTAATTTGACCAGCATCTACTGCCACGGCTAAATCTGCAATAAATGTGTCTTCGCTTTCACCACTTCTATGAGAGATGATTGTGTTATAACCATTATCTTTCGCTAATTTGATTGTGTCCAAAGTTTCTGACAAAGTTCCAATTTGATTTAATTTAATGAGTATAGCATTTGCGACCCCTTTTTTAATTCCTTCTTCTAAAATTTTTGGATTGGTGACAAAGACATCATCTCCAACTAATTGAATTTTCTTTCCTAGTTTCTTTGTGATTTTTGCCCAACCAGTCCAATCATTTTCACTGAGCGGGTCTTCAATAGAAATAATAGGATATTTTTTTATTAATTCAGAATACCAATCAATCATTTGTTCTGTCGTTAGACTGCCACCTTTACTTTTTGACAAATCATATTTTTTTGTCTTTGGATTATAGAATTCACTTGCTGCGACATCTAATGCAATAGCGATGTCTTTTTTGGGTTCATATCCTGCATTTTTAATGGCAGTAATAATGGCTTCAAGCGGTTGTTCGTTGTTTTTAAAATTAGGAGCAAATCCACCTTCATCGCCAACGGCAGTAGGATAGTGCATAGTCTTTAAAACCTTTTTTAATTCCATAAATGTTTCAGATGCCATACGAATTGCATCACTAAAAGTTTTTGCTCCAACTGGCATAATCATATATTCTTGAAAATCCACATTGGAATCTGCATGTGCACCACCATTTATAACATTCATCATCGGCACAGGTAGAGTAGTGCCGTTTCCTAAACTTTTATATAAAGGTATATTTTTATTAAGCGCATTGGCTTTTGCTATTGCTAAACTGACTGAGAGAATCGCATTCGCACCTAAATTTGTTTTGAATTCTGTACCGTCCAGTTTCAACATGATATTATCTAAATCTCGTTGTTTGCTGACGTCTTTTCCTATAAGTGCTTTTGCAATTATTTTGTTTACATTGTTTACTGCTTTCAATACACCTTTGCCATGGTATCTATTTCCGCCATCTCGCAATTCCAATGCTTCACGTTCTCCGGTTGAAGCACCACTAGGGACAATGGCTCTTGCTTTAATACCATTTTCTAATGTCAGTTCACATTCAACAGTTGGATTGCCTCTACTGTCAATTACTTCATAAGCTTCTATATTTTTTATTTTCATAATTTCTCATTTAATAATAAAATTATATCACACTAAATAAAATAAATAAAATGATTAAAGATAAAATAAATATTAATTATTTAAATTTGTTAAATATAAATTTGAGATATTAAAAAACATGAATCAAAGATATAAAAAATAAAAAAATTAAATTATAAATAATAAAAAACATATAAAAAACATATATTTTTATTAAAAATTAAAAATTTTTATAATATATGCATATTTTTTCATATATAAATAAGGATTTTGACAAATTTTTTAAAATAACTAAATCAAAAAATATAAAATATTACATTAATTGTAAAATTAATATAAAATTATATTTAAATAAAAAATTTATTATTTTATGATACAAATTTTTTAATATCTGATATAATTAAAAATATGATAATTAACGGTTTCAATTTAAAATCAAAAAATAATTTAAATGTTTTTCTTGTATCAACAGATTCTGGTGATTTTATTTTGCATAGTGATGTAATTGTAAAATATGGATTGATGTTAGGAGAAAATGATGATAAAATTTTCAAATCCGCATGTGAAGAAAGTGAAGTATTGATTGCAACAGTTGTTGTCAATAAATATCTCAATTCTAGAATTAAGACTGAAAAACAATTAAAAGAGTATTTGAGTAAAAAAGGATTTAGCAAATCTGCGGTTGAGCAGGTAATAGATAAATTGAAGGAATATAAAATTATTGATGATAGCGAATACGCAAAAGCATTTATACGCTCAAATGCAAATAATAGCAAACTTAGATTAAAGAAAAAATTATCTCAATCAGGAGTGGATAAAAAATTTATTGAGCAAGAATTGGAGAATGTAGACGAATTTGAAAGTTGCTTTAATAGTGCTAAAAAATTTTTCAAATCAAAAGATATAAATAAAGATAGTTGTGAGAAATTGACAAGAAGATTATCATATCAAGGGTATTCTTGGGAGACAATAAAAAGAGTTTTAAACAAATTGACTGATATTGAATTCGAAGATTATTAATTGAAAATGGTTGATTTGATTAATGTGTAATAGAAATAATGAGGATTGTTTATGGTTGGTATTGATATTGAAAAAATTAATAGATTCGAACATTGGACAGATGAGGGCTATGAGAGAATCTTTACTAAGAACGAAATCAATTACGTAAAAAGTTTTGAAAATTATTTAGAAAGATTTTGTGGTTTTTTTTGTGTGAAAGAAGCTTTTGTAAAGGCTATTGATGACGATAGTTTAATTTACAAAGAAATAGAAGTTTTGCATTCGGAGACAGGCAAACCATACATAAAGAGAAATGAATATATTGATTCTATTTTAAAAGAAAAACACAAAAGTAGAATTGAAATCAGTATTTCACATTGCAAAGATTATGCCGTTGCAATAGTAGTAATTGACTAATATAGATATAAAATAAAAGAACTGAAAATGCTTCAGTTCTTTTTATGCAAATTGAATATGACCATAAATGACAAAAACAAAAAGATTAAGCAATATTAATCTTTTTACAATTTAATTGGTAGGAATGCTAATCCCAAAATAAATAAGCCTATAATAAATTCTAAGATATTCATATTTGTATTATATAATAAAATTTTAAAAAATCAATAGAAATTTATTGATTTTTAAATTTTCCAATCAATTGCTGGGAGATTGTTATCAGTTAGAAATTTATTACATTTGCTAAAATGTTTACAACCAAAGAAACCTGAATATGCAGAAAATGGACTAGGGTGATTTGCTGTCAAGATTAAATGTTTAGGATTATTTAGCAAAGGAATAAAAGATTTCGCATGATTTCCCCAAAGCATAAATACGATAGGTGTATTTTGTTCGTTCAAAATTTTTACAATCTCTCGTGTGAAAGTGTGCCAAAGTTCATTGGAGTGTGAAGCGGGTTTATGTTCTATGACAGTTAAACTTGTATTTAATAATAACACACCTTGCTTAGCCCATGGAGTAAGGTCGGTTGATTGGCTCATCGATATCCCTAAATCATCACTAATCTCTTTGAATATGTTTTTTAAACTTGGTTGAGGTGTTCCATTATGACAACTAAATGCTAAGCCGTCCGCTTGACCTTTGATATGATAAGGGTCTTGACCGATAATTACAACTTTGACATCTTTCAATGGCACAAAATTGAAAGCATTAAAGACTTTTTCTTTTGGTGGATATACAACATTATTATTATACTCATTTTCTAGCCAAGAGAATAATTTTCTTTTATAGTCAGGTGAAAATCTTGGTGATAAAATTTCACTCCAATCTTTTGATAAAACATAATTCATATTTTAATAATATCAAAAATTTATTTTTTTTGCAATAAAAACATCGAAAAATGATTAAATTTTAATAAATTTCATTAAATTTTTGAAATTTTTATTAATAAAACAATATAATTTGCAAATTTTAGCGAATATGAGGAAAAAGGAGATGTCTTAAAAATTATTTTGTTATAAGCAGTTTGATTTGATAAAATTTTTTAATGATTCAACCATTTTTTTTGCTATACTTTTATTTTCATGTTCTGCCATTATTCTCAGTATTGGTTCGGTCCCGCTAGGTCTAATGATTATTCGTGCACCATCCTTTTCAAATTTTTTTATTAGAAATCTAATATCTTCGTTTAATTTGAAAGGCTTACTAATAGGTATAGTAGAATGCTCTTGATAACACTCTTTATAATCTTTTAATAGTTCTAGAATTTTAAGTTTTGTAATATGTAAAATGTTGCATATTAATATTCCTATTAGCACACCATCTCCTGTATTAAGCAAGTGTTTAATGATTATATGTCCAGCATCTTCTCCGCCAATTTCGGCATGAAATTTTTTCATTGTTTCGTAAACATTTTTATCCCCAACATTTGCTCTAATTAATTCTATTTCTCGTTTCTTTAAAGATTGTTCAAGACCAACATTGGAATATATTGTGCCAATAATTTTGTCATTTGATTTTAGGTAAAACTTTGATAATATGTATAAAATTTTGTCGCCAGAGATTACATTGCCATATTCATCAACGATTTGTATTCTGTCAGCATCTCCATCAAATGCTAAACCAACTTTATGTTCTTTAAGACATATTGAACGTAAAAATTCTATATGGGTACATCCACAATCATGATTAATATTGTATCCGTTAGGGTTTGCGTGAATTATTTTTGATTTTTCAAATATTTGTTTACAAATTTCGCTGACTCCGCCATTAGCACAATCAATTATCAAAGGAAAATTAAAATTTTTCAATTCTTTTAAATGAGATACGTAGAAATCTTTAAGAAATTCCACATTCTTTCGCAATGCAAAATTTTTTTCACCTAAACTAGTTTTGATATCTATAAACTTTTCAAGTTCAATTTCGGTATTTTCACTAATTTTTTCACCATTTGCGTTGAAAAACTTAATTCCGTTATATTCACTGGAATTATGTGACGCACTTATCATCATTGATAACGGATAATTAAATTTTTTTGTTATATATGCTAAACAAGGACTTGAACATTTACCTAAGTTTTCAACATTAATTCCATATTCTAATAGAATTGACTCTAAATTTGATAAGATATAATCACTACTGATTCTAGAATCATTACCAACCAATAAAACTTTGCACAATTTATTTTTTTTGTAAAAACGTACAAGTGCACGAGCAATCTTAATTATTAATTTTTTATCCAAAAATTTTCCAGCAATACCACGAATACCATCAGTTCCAAAATATTTCATAATAAGATATATGATTATTTATAGAATTTTGTTGTAAATATTGACTATTTTATATATTATAGGTATAATAAAATTAAGATTTACAAAGGAGTTAATATGGGATTATTTTCAAAAAATTTTACAAAAACAAATACTGCATTATACACTGACGGCAATATACTTCTTTATTTAGCACAGGACGATAAATCGGGGCTTTTTGGTGTTTATGACAAAAATACAGACAAATTGATTACTAAGTTGAAATACGATAATATTGATAAATATATTTATGGTGTTGCAATTTTTAGAGAAAAGGGTAAAAAGGGATTATTGAATATTGATGGCGAAGAGGTCGTTAAAGCAAAATATGATGAAATGATTAAAGTTGAACAAGATACTGATTTGTATGTTGTAAAATTGGGTGCAAAGTACGGTATTATTGATTCGCAAGGTAAGGAATTGGTGCATTGCGTTTATGATGAAATTGGATTCATAAGCGAAGGCTTTTATAGTGTTAAAAGAGATGGGAAATATGGAATTGTTGATAGATTTGATGGAGATTTTTATGAATCAGCACCAACAGATTTTAATAAACCACTCATGTATGCAACCACTATAAAAGAGCAGAAAGGTAAAGCCTTTTTATCTGATATATCTGACCCACTAGGACATATTGATGCTCAGGTGGAAAAACAGATGTTAAAAAGAGAAACAGTAGCAGATAAAGAACGTATGATAGCTTATTTTATGATTAGAATCAATCAATATTATTACAAGGCTATCAGATTAGTTGAGATAAAAAATCAAGAGCCAGATAGAACAAAGCTGTTGAATTTAGACTCGGATGAAATAATAGAGACATTATTTTATGATGAACAAGCTATATATGATGAATTCGATGAATTGGAATCAAGAGTTAAGAATTTTGAACCGTATGATTTGGCTGCCGAATTTAGTTATATGGGGGATAGATTCTCTACTTATGGTAGAATATATAAAGGATTGGGCGAACATATTGAAAAAAGATTAGGAATACAAATCTAAATTAAAAAAGCACTGTGCATGGTGCTTTTTTTTGTTTGAAATTATTTGGAGAATATATGTGAATTTTGTCTACAATTCTAAAATGAACTAAAAATTTAGTTGATTTTATTTTTAACTAATTTTATAATGTTAGATATGAATTTATATTTTATTCCACCTGACGGTTTTTATATTGGAAATTTCGAAATCAAGTTTTATGGCTTGATTATGGCTCTTTCAATGTTGTTTGGAATTATTCTTGCTTGTAAACTTGCAAAAAAACGTGGAATTAAGAGTGATGATATTATTCTACTAGCAATTATAGTATTACCTTGCGCTGTGGTTGGAGCAAGATTATATTATTGCTTTTTTTACGAATACAATTACTCATTTTGGGAATTATTTGATTTAAGACAAGGCGGACTTGCAATATATGGTGGTGTAATTGGTGGATTAATTGGAATAATTATTTTCTGTTTAATCAAAAAGAATATCAAAATTTTGGGTGTAATTTGTGATATATGTGTACCTTGTTTACTTTTAGGTCAAGCACTTGGTAGATGGGGCAACTTTTTCAACCAGGAAGCTTATGGCAATTTAGTCACAAATGAAAATTTGCAGTGGTTTCCATTTGCTGTTTGGATTGAAGACAAACAAGCATGGTATCAAGCGACATTCTTTTATGAAAGTTTATGGAATTTAATAGGTGTTGCTATATTGATTAAAGTTTATTATTCATCTAATATAACTGGTACAACTACTGCGACTTATCTAATTTGGTATGGTATAGGTAGAGCATTCATAGAAGGTCTACGTTCTGATTCTCTTTATATAGGTACAACAGGAATAAGAGTTTCTCAATTATTAAGTATTATTTTAGTGATTGCAGGTTTGGTGGTATTAGTGATTAACCAGTATAAGAAGAGATTGGGGTTAAGAGATGGGAAAAAAGTCTAAAATTCTATATTATTCAGTTCTTTTAGTCAATGTGGTGTGTTTCATTTTGGACCTATTTTTTGATTTCCCATTTTTTAGAATTAGTTTTGCGATTAGTTTGATATTGATTGGAATTTTGTTAATTGTGCGTGCTTTTACATTAAAATTAGATAGTAGTATGTTCTTTGGAGTCGCTTTATTTGTTTGCGGTATTTTAAATTTTGTGCTATACTTTGTTCAACGAAATACTGATATCAATATCAATCAATTTTGGCCTTATTATCTATTTGCTTTCGCTTTGGCTAGTATGTGCACAGCTATTTACTTTAAGGATAAATTACAATTTAAATTATTTATATTATTCTTAGGTTTTGGTTTAATAGCACTGTTATATGTACAAGAATTAATTAATCTATGGTGGTTGATAGGTCTATTAATAGTATGGTTTGTAGGATATTTTGTGATTAATATTATTCTGTCTAAAAGGAGAAACAATAATGGAAAGAAAGGATAGCGAACTTCAAACGAGAATAGATGAATTAGAAGCAACGATTGCTGAACAACGTCAGACTATTACAAAACTCAGAGCTGTTGTAGATGATTATAAGAAAAAGGAGCAATCAATTTCTAGTGCAATTATTGCAAGCATGGAACACGCAAATCAGTTGGAAGCTAGTAGAAAGAAGTTATACCTATTAGACATACAGCGAAGTAGACTAATGTATTTAAGAATGGAACAGATAATCAATGAATTGTATGTTCGTTATCCAGAATTGGCAAAAGATGCAAAATTAAAAGATATGTCTGACAAATTCAAATCTATGGTATTCAATGATTTAAAAGAGAAAAATAATAATAGTCTTGCATACGATGTGAAAAAACAACCAATAGTGGACGACCCAATCAAAAAGTTATTGCATAATATTATAGATTGCTTTGATACTAAAAAAGTTGGCGGGGACGAAAAAAGAGGTGGTCCAAGCGAAGATTTAATGAATAATGTTTCTAGCAGTGGATTTGATTTTAATGAAGCCTTACACCCAACGATGAGTTTAGAAGAAATAATGAAAGTGTTTAATCTTGGTGGTAAAAAGAAAGATAATAATTAAATATAAATAATAGCTAATCTGAATAAATAATGATATTAAAAAACGACTAAATTTTAGTCGTTTTTATTTTTATAGATAGATTATAAATTATCATTTGATTTATCTGATTGGTCAGAAATTGCATATTCTGTTTGGTCTTCATTTAATTCTTGTTTAGATGTAGCCTCATTAGTTGCGGTTGTATTAGGATTTCTAATTTTGTTTATAATTCTTTTAAACAGAGGTTCCTTTATTGATTTTGGTGTATTGCTCTCATTAGGAGAATTTTTTGATTGCATTGGATTTGTTGTGGTTTGATGTTCTGTTAACTCTTCTTGAATTTCGTAGGGCATTTGATTTTCGTTGGAATTAACTTGATTATCGATTATTAGTTCATTGAATCTGTCAGATTTTAATATGGCAATTACTTCTTCTTCACTTAGATTAGTATTTTTCGTTAAAACAGATAATTTGTGCTTTAAATTTTCACGTGATTCTTTTGCTATAAATAAATTTATAATTCCAGCACAAATGAAACACAAACCGCCAATTAGTCCAAATATGGATTTAATTAGTGAAAAACTGATGGTGATTGCATTAATTAAAATTAAACCTATACCACATGCTCCCAAAGATAGTGCAAATATTGATTTCAAAATGAATTCTTTTTTGTTATCACGCAATCGTCTTCTTGTATTTTCAAAAACACAGGGGTCATTTTGGTATGAGCTGTTTAGTATATTTTCTCTTAGTTGTTCCAAATCAAAAGAATTTACAGTGTTAGCAATCTCTTTTGCTTTCTTTTTTGTCATTTTTTCTCCTATTTAGACGAATTCTAACACAATTTTTCATTTTGTCAATACTAAGCATTATTCAATTATCTTTGTCATAATTGTCATAGGGCATGCATAAATTAGGTTAGATTGGAGGATTAAATGGACAAAAATTCAAACATCTACTTAGACATTGCAAAACGCACGAATGGAGATGTTTATATTGGCGTAGTGGGTCCAGTTAGATGTGGGAAATCTACTTTTATACAAAAATTTATTCAGAATTTTGTGCTGGAAAACATTGCCAATAAACACGACAGAGCACGAGCAAATGATGAATTACCGCAAGCGAGTGCAGGCAACATGGTAATGACAACAAAACCACAATTTGTGCCAAATGAAGCAGTAAAAGTCAAAATAGGAAATACAACCATGTCTGTTCGACTAATTGATTCGGTAGGGTTTATGGTAGATGGAGCCCTGGGTGCATATGAAAATGATAAACCAAGACTGGTAAAAACTCCGTGGAGTGAAGAGGCTATCCCATTTGTGCAAGCGGCAGTTATTGGCACTGAAAAGGTAATTAAAGAGCATTCTACGATTGCTATTGCATTGACAACAGATGGTAGTTTTACAGAGATTCCAAGAGAAAATTATGTAGAAGCAGAAAGGCGAACAATAAAACAGTTGCAAGCGACGGGAAAACCATTTGTAATTATTTTAAATACGACTTCGCCAGAAGACAACCAGGTAAAGAAGTTGGTTGATAATATGCGAAATGAATATGAAACCCCAGTTATTGCTATGAATGTTAATGAATTAAAAAAGGAAGATGTAGATAATATTATGACAGAGATATTGAAAGAATTTCCACTTGAAGTGGTGAACATTAAATTACCAAAATGGTTAAAACCTTTGCCAATGGATAATCCAACAGTAAAAGAAATCTTAGATACGGTGATTGATGCGGTTGGAGAATCTGAGAGGATAGGGGAATATGATACGAATAAAGTATTGTTCGAAAATTCTGAAAGTTTTGAACCAATTTTAAACAGCAATATTGAAATGGGTAATGGAGCTGTAAGTTTTGAGATAGTTCCAAAACCAGATTTATTTTATAAAGTACTATCATATAGTTGTGGCATGGAAATAAAAGATGATTATGAATTGGTAAATTGCTTAAAAGACTTGACCACCGCTAAAAAGAAATATGATAAAATCAGTTCGGCCCTTGATAAAGTGAACGAAACAGGATATGGTATTGTTATACCAACGATTGATGAAATGGAATTAAAAGAACCTGAAATTGTGCGCCAAGGTGGAAAATGCGGAGTAAAACTTAGAGCACAGGCTCCTAGTTTACACATAATGAAAGTAGATGTAGAAACAGAAGTTAGTCCAATTATGGGCGGATACGAACAGAGCGAGGAATTAGTAAAGTATTTGCTTCAAGAGTTTGAAAATAATCCACAGGGAATTTGGCAAACAAACATGTTTGGAAAATCGTTGGAGAGTTTAGTCAATGAAGGGTTAAATAACAAATTGACTTCAATGCCAGAAAACTTACAAAATAAACTTAGAAGAACTTTATCTAGAATCGTGAACGAAGGGAAAGGCGGTATACTTTGTATACTACTTTAATTAAAATTTTGATGCTGAAAATTAATATAAAAATGCTAAGTTAATGATGGTTGCTTGGCATTTTTTACTTTTTAGATTGACAATAATTTATTTTTATATTAATATAAAATAGACACAAAAGGAGAAAATTATGTACAATAATGATATACAAAAACGTGATGAAAAATTGATTAAGACAGAAAGTTTAGTTAAGCGAATTATTAACAAATATAAGGAGTTAGGGTATACAGAAGTTCGTGCATATGAATGTCTTGAAGAAGTAATTCAAGATATGAAAACATCAAGAGGAATTGAGACAAACGATAGCAATAAAATAAGTTTTGACACAGATAAGGATAATAAAAACATTGATTTGATGCTTTCAATCAGCCATTCATAGAGTAAATTTTTGTAATTTTATAAAAAATTGTTTTAGAATATATTAAAAACATTTGTAAAATAAATTTTTGTATGATAAAATATATTTATCTAATAAAAAGGGGATATTATGGATTTTATAGCAAATAATTGGTGGTGGATGGTTTTAATATTGGCTGTAATTATAATCGGCTTAATCGTTTTATTGATTTGGATGGACAAAAGAGATAAGAAAATTTTATCAGATTTTCAAGAAAAAGTTTTGTCAGTAGAGAGTGAACAGATGGAAGAAAATATTGTTCCAGAGACTAATGAAGCAGATGCGAAAGTAGATAAAACAGAAACAAAGGCAGTTCAAAGTAAACCTGCTACGAAAACTTCATCAAGTACAAAGAAAGTGAAAACGGCAGAAGTGGTTTCTAAGCCTAGTACTAAAAAGACTGCTGTTAAATCTACAACTGCAACAAAATCAGCAGAAAAGACAGCGGCGGTTAAAAATTCAGCAAAGAATACTACTACTGCTACAAAAACAACGGCAGCAAAGAGTACAAAGGCTACAACTGCTACAAACAAAAAAGTGACGGCAGCAAAACCTACAAAACCTGCTACAACAAAAGCTACAACTACTTCAACTAAATCAGCAGTTCAAGCAACAACTGCAAAATCTACTGTTTCTAGCAAAACTAGTTCAAAGCCTAAAACTACTACAAAAGTAGCAACAAAGACAACATCTACTAAAAAAACCACAAAGAAATAATAAAGAGTCCTTTTTATAGGACTTTTTTTTCAATATTGGTAGACAAAAAGAAATATTTTTGATATAATAAACATAACTAATAAAGTCGCTTATAAAAATTATTTTATGAATTGAATTAGGAGAGAGATATGTATTTTGTATATTCCAGTTGGTATATAGTTTTAGCATTGTTATTGGTTGCAATAATAGCATTAATTGTGACGTTTATTATGATGGATAAGAAAGATAGAGTTTTGATTGAAGAATTTGTGAAAAATTCTGCCGTTGTAGAAGAAGATTCAAAACCAAATTCTCCAACCGAAGATGAAAATATAGATTCTAAAAATGAAGTTCAAGAATAAGTCAGTCTGACTTATTTTTTTTAATTAATTGCCTTTTTTTTAAATTTATTTTACACTTATTGTATTGCTAAAAGTCATTATACATTTATTCATGAAAAACTTTATATAAAAATATTTAATATCAATTTTATAAGGATAATAAATGGATATAAAAAAAGAAAAAGACAAATTAATAATAACAAACTCACAAGATTTTAATGTAATTCAAACGTTAAATTGTGGTCAAATATTTCGTTTTGTTGTTGATGGAGATACTGCAGTTGTCTATTCAAAAGATAAGTATGCAAAATTATTGTGGAATTCAAATACAATTCAAATTTTAACAGAAGACGTAGATTATTTCTATAAGTTTTTTGACCTTGATAGAGATTATGCACAAATAAAAGATGTATTGAGAAAGGACGAATTTTTAAAGTCTGCTGTCGACTATGGCTCTGGAATTAGAATTATTAACAATGATGCATATGAAATTATAATTAGTTTTATAATTTCTGCCAATAACAATATTAAAAGAATCAAAAATTCCATTGAATATTTGTGTTCACATTATGGTAAAAATATGGGTATGTACTATGCTTTTCCTACTCTTGAAGAATTAAAAAAAGTTTCAATTCAAGACTATCGCAATGCAGGATTAGGGTATAGAGCTGAGCAGATGTTTGATACTGTGCAAACATTAACTGATGAAGATATTGAAAGTTTAAAGAAAAAAAACAAAGATGAACAATTCAAATTTTTATTATCATTAAAGGGTGTTGGAGAAAAAGTGGCAAATTGTATTATGTTGTTTGGACTAGGTGTAAAAGATGTATTTCCAGTAGATACATGGATAAATAAAGTCTATAACAACTTGACCAATACAAATACTACTGACAGAAAAAAAATTACAAAAGAATTGACAGATAGGTACAAAGATTTAAGTGGATTTGCTCAACAATATTTCTTTTACTACTATCGTGATAACAATTTAAAATAAAAAAGGTTTGTCGCTTTTCATATTGTTATTATTTGACATTTGATGGATTATTTTGTATCATATATCATAATAAAATAAATAATTTTGTAATGAAATTACGCTGTAATTCAAACTGCTATTTAAAATGCTATAAAAATATGAGTTAATAAGGAGAGAATATGTTTTGTAATCAATGTGGAGAAGAGAATAGGAATGATAGAAAGTTTTGTTCTAATTGCGGTGCACCACTTAGAGATTATACCAAACCAAGAGAAAACCTTTTAATGCCAGAAGATGTAGAGAAGTTTGATAAAGAGGTAAAATATTACAACAAAGTAGCACGGGTGTCAAAGGTGTTGATGCTCATTACATTTATATCGGCAATTTTGTTGTTATTTATCTCATTCTTTGTAGAAGGAGCAGTTCAAACAGGAATAATTATTGCTAGTGTAGTTATGTTTGTCTTATTTTTCATCTTTGTAATGATAAAAAACATTTCTTTAAAGAAAAAAGATGAAACAGTTGAAAAAGATTTATAAACATATCAATTGATATGTTTTTTCATTTTAAATATAGAGATTTTAGAGTGTTTAATCAGGAGAACTAACTAAATATAATAAATTTCAAAACTTATATTTAAATTTAAAATGAAATTAATAATCAATCAAGGTAGAAGTCAGCCTAGAATTTTTAAAAAGGGTATTGACGAGTGAGCATTTTGGTTGTATAATTCTTGTATAAAGGAGAAAATTGATGGAATTTGTAGAAATTTTTACAGAAATGGGCTGGATACCTGCACTTCTATTATGTTTGGGTCTAGTATTTATGGTTGTAGAAGTTTTTGTTCCGGGATTTGGATTCTTTGGTATTACTGGAATAATCTCTATAATTGCAGGTATTATAGTTCGTATTGTCCAAGGATTAAATTTGACTCAATCTCTAACCTTAATTTTATTAGTTTTAGGTTTCTTTATCGTTGCATTTGTATTTATGATTTATAGTGCACAATATGGTATTTTAGGCAGAACAGGTCTGTTCGAAACTCGTTCTTCAATATCCGCAGATTACAATAAGGTAGATAAAGAGTTGCGAAAGTTAGTTGGCAAGTCAGGTAGAGCGGTTGGAGTTTTAAATCTTGGCGGAAAGGCCAAAATTAATGGAAAAATTTATGATGTTGTGTCCAGAAATTCATATATAGAAGATGGTGCACATATCAAAGTAGTAGAGATAAAAGACAATACTATTATTGTCAGAAAATGGTTTGAATAGGAGAAAATATGAATTCAATGTTATTATTCCCGTTATGGGCAACCTTAACTATTATTATATCATGTGTCGTTGTGATAATTGTTGCAATCGTCTTGATTGTACCAATTAATATTTGGTTTAGAGCACTTGCCAGTGGTGCACATGTTTCAATGTTTAGATTGATTGGTATGAAGATGCGAAAAGTTGATTATAAAAAATTAGTTAACATTTACATCATTTCACAAAAAGCTGGTTTACATATTCCAATCGCAGAATTAGAAACTCATTTGATGGCTGGCGGTGATATTGAAAAAGTTGTTGATGCCCTAATCGCTGCACATAGTGCAAAAATGGAATTAACCCTAGAACAAGCTAAGGCGATTGACCTTGCAGGTCGAGATGTGGTTGAAGCGGTAAAGACCAGTGTCACTCCGAAAGTAATTCGCACCAATTGGATTGAAGCAATGGCAAAAAATGGTATTCAAGTGAAAGCAATTGCACAAGTGACAGTAAAAGCAAGATTGGACCGCCAAATTGGTACTGCGGATACAGAAACAATCCTAGCTCGTGTTGGAGAAGGAATTGTATCTGCTATTGGTAAAGCTAACACTCATACTGAAATCTTAGCTGACCCTTCTATTATTTCAAAGACAATTCTTGCTGACCATCTAGATAGACAAACGGCATACGAAATATTATCAATTGATGTATGTGATGTTGATGTTGGTACAAATTTAGGTGCAAAATTAAAAATAGAAGAAGCAGAAGCTAAAAAGAAAATTAGCCAAGCAGCGGCAGAAGAGAGAAGAGCACAAGCTATTGCGTTAGAGCAAGAAAACAAAGCTAAGACCCAAGAAATGCAAGCAGTAGTTTTAGCGGCAGAGAGTGAAGTGCACAAAGCAATGGCAACAGCCATGAAAAATGGCAAATTTGGAATTATGGATTATTATAAATTACAAAATTTGGCAGCTGATACCAATATGAGAAATTCAATAGGTAATGCAAAAGATAAAAAATCATCAGATAAGCCATCTGAAAATATGTAATAAAATAATTAGGAGCAGAAATGAGCAATATTGAAATATTCATTATAGTTTCATTGTGTTTAATTCCAATTATTGCATTGGTTATACTTTTGCCAAAAATCATAAAAACTAGGAAATCAAAGTCTTCTATTTCCGAACCTACAAACATCACTCCAACAATAGAAGAAAAAATAGAACCTGTAATATCAGAAAAAGCAATTGAAGAGAATGTTTATTCATCAGATGATTTTAAATCATATTTAAATGATAAAAAACAAAAAATTTCTCGTCCAACAAAGAGAGAAAATTTACCGGATTTTGATTTTGAAGATTTTGATAAATATAAAAGACGTCAAAGCAGGCATATACAATCAACACCAAAAACGATAGCAGACCAATTTAATGAGTTGTCACCTGAAATGCGAGCATTGATAATATCTGGAGCATTGGACAAAAAAAACTATGAAGAATATTAAATCTTTTGCATTGCAAAAGATTTTTTTATTTTAAAATTATAAATATAAAACAAATTTTAAACAAAAAAGTTTTATTAGCCGAATGACATAATGTAATAAAAATTTGACATTTTTGTAAAGAATAAGATATAATTATACAAAACATTTGTATAATTAATTTAAATGTGGTAGAATAAGACTAATAAATTATGGGGTTAAGAAAGATTAAAAATATTTTAATAATATTGATTACAGCATTATTGTTGTCAGCTGTTTCTTTGGCAATCATGGGTAATGTAGGCAAAAAAGAAAACGACAATTCATCTGCCGCTAGTGCAATATATTCAATTTATGATTTTGATGACTTTAAACAATTCAGAGATTATGTTAATACAGGTGGTAGCTATGGTATGAATGACACAATTAATTTATATGCTGATATAGATATGCGAGGTGAAAGTTGGACAGGAATAGGGCATGCAAGAAGTTCTTTTAAAGGGACATTTAACGGCAATAATCACACAATTTATAATTATAGTGGGAGCGGAGGTATATGGGCTAGAGTTGGAGACGTAATCACAGGTGGTAATGGTATTCCGAGAAGAAGAAAAGGAATCATAAAAAATTTAAACGTAGTTGCAAAAAATGCAGGTCAAGGCATTGTAAGCAATGCACAAGCGTTAGATATGGAGAATTGTTCTATATCAGGTACCATTAATTCATCTTCTAATAATGTGGGTGGTTTAGTTGGTTCTGCTCGATTCCTAACTATAAAATCATGTCAGAATTTAGCTACAATTTCTTCAACTGGCGATAATATAGGCGGAATAGCAGGCTCGTTAACTTCAAATGAATATTATATCTATGGGTGTGTCAATCTTGGAAATATATCTGGAAATACTTGCGTAGGGGGAATAATAGGATATATTAAACATTCTTTATTTTCAAGAATTGCAAATGATGTTAATTTTGGTAGAATTTCAGGAACTGGTGAATACATTGGAGGTATTGCAGGAAGAAATTATCACAATAATACAGATTTTTATAATTGTTATAATTCAACCAGTAGTGGAGTGAAAGGTGCAGGAGTTAGTGGTTCAAAAGTCGGTGAAGATTTTACCGATGGAAGTTTTTATTGTAAATCATTATCGACTAGTACCATTAAAGGTTATTTATCTTCAAGTTCAAGATGGAATACTGATTATGATTGGTTTGGTGGCAATAATTTTTGGTCAAATATTTCAAGTCCAAACAATACAAACAATGGATACCCATATCTAACTGGCTCGGCCTTAACTGTCACTGTTAGAGTAAACAATTCAAGTTATGGGAATACGGGCTCGTTTCAAATTATTAAAGGAGACTCCATAGCATCAAGCGGTTCATCAATAAGAGTAAATTCCTCATATAATGTATATTCAGCATCGGCTAAGTCATCAACGAATGAATATACATACAGTTTTAGTAGTTGGAGTGGCATACCATCAGGTGCTCAGTATGCTAATTTTTCCATTACTGCCAATTTCACTAGGGCAGTTAGGCAGTATACTGTATACATTTATGTAGATTCTAGCACTAATTACGGAACGGTTAGCGCATCAAGAGTATACAACGTCCCATATGGAAGTAGGATAACCTACGGAAAGGATAGCAACGGCAATGGAACCATGACAATCACTAAGCGAGATACTAATGAAGTGGTGACAGTGACAGCTACACCGAATGCATCAAGTGGACAATACAAATATACCTTTGACAGTTGGTCACCAACGACAAGTTCGGTTAGCGGAAACACAACAATATATGCAAAATTTGCAAGGGAACTAAATTCATTTGATGTAAATTTAACCGTGACGAGTGATGCAAGTGCCAGTCTAAGCAATGGACTAGGTGGATATTTCACATACAATTCAGCAATCATAACAGAGATAGAAGACGTGGTATATGGCACAGGAATCACGAAGACAGGAAATAATTCATTCACAATCTACCCACCAAGTGGCTTTGGAGGAGCTACAACATATTATGTAGTGTCTAACATAGGCTATACATTCACAAGGTTTGAGTATAGGACAAGTGGAGGAAGTTGGAGGACATTAGGGACATCATCAATCAGTGTGACAGGAGCATTAGAGATAAGGGCAGTGATGACGCCAATAAGCTACACGATGCCACTATCATACATAGCGAACATTAATGGGACATATAGTAGTACGAATATGACATTCAATATAGAGAGTAGGACATTTGAGCTATATAACGAGTCATCATTAAATAATGTAATGACGACCAGTGAGAAAGAATACTTAAAGAATATCGGTAAAGAGTTTGGCTACTGGATAATAGGAGTATTAGGTACAGGCAATAG
>CALWFB010000014.1 GCA_944377485.1 uncultured Clostridia bacterium
TATTTGTATATATGTCTTTATCAAACGAATATGTGATTTTGAGCCCTGTCACATTGGCACTGCGATATTCCAGACTTGTTGTCTCTATCACATATGCAACCTGTAATTTTTGCATCAAAAATTCTGGGTCAAAATTTATTGATGAAAGAAACATTGCTTTGAAATTGTCAATTAAAAATTCTTTATGTTTCAAAATTTTGTCATGAGGTTTAATTAATTTGGTAAAGTGTTTATAGTTGGTGCGAACAGTGTATTTAAAATTAGTGTTAATTCGTTCTGTTGCCATATTTAATTCAGTAAAATTTCCAATTTGTGTTTTGTATAAAACTATATTCGATTTTTGTAAATCATTATTTGGAGTGTCATAATATGTAAATCTTTTTTTTATTTTATCTTCGAAATGCATATTGTATTTGCCAAAGAAAGAATTAAGTTCCAAAACTTTTTCTTTTGTCTTTTCGCTGAACATTTCAAATCTTCGTTTTTGTCTAATGATATCTAATGCTCGCATAAAATTTACCCCTTTTTATATAATATAGTTTAGTTAAAAATTTAAAAAAAATCAAGAAAATGTAGAAATATTTTTCTATATTTGTTATAATATTGCTTATGATTAAGTTAAATGAAGCATTTTTAAGGCGAATGAAAGAAATTTTAAAAGAAGATTATGACGATTTTCTTGAAAGTTTGAATGAAAATGAGCAAAAGGGTATATATGTAAACAATTATAAGATATCTACGGAAAGGTTCAAAAAAATTGTTGATTTTCCGGTATGTCCAATAGATTATGAAAAATCGGGTTTTTATATTGATAATTCGAAAAAAGGCAGACACACGCTTCATCATGTAGGAGCCTTTTATATTCAAGACCCAAGTGCAATGTTTACTGTCAATGCACATAATTTTAGAGGAGATGAAACAGTTTTGGATATGTGTGCTTCTCCTGGTGGTAAATCTATTCAAATTGCAAATAGAATTCCAAATGGAATATTAATCAGCAATGAAATAGTTAAGTCTAGGGCTCAAATATTATATTCAAACATTGAACGAATGGGATTGGATAATGTAATTATTTCAAATGATGATACAAACAAATTAGCGGCTGCATATGCAAATGAAATTGATGTCTGTTTAGTTGATGCTCCGTGCAGTGGAGAGGGAATGTTTAGACGAGGAGATGAATATATAAAAGAATGGAATGAAAATTTACCTAAGATGTGTGCAGTGCGTCAACTTGAAATTTTAGAGAATGCAAACAAGTGCTTAAAAGAAAATGGTTATTTAATATATTCGACATGCACTTATTCAATTGAAGAAAACGAAGATGTCATTCGTTCGTTTATGCTAAAACATAATTACAAATTAATCAATATTGAATATCCTTTTAGTAGAGGTATTGGTTTAGATGAGACAGTCAGATTATATCCGCATAAAGTAAAAGGTGAAGGACAATTTGTTGCACTTTTAAAAAAATTAGAAAAAAACGAATTTGATGCAAATAGACCAATAAATTTAAAAGAAAATGCAAATTTTGAAAAATTTTTAACAAAGTATACCAAATTGGAAAATAAAGTTTATGATTATAAAGAATATTCATACATCGTAAAAAATGAAAATTTGATAAAGAAAGATTTAAATTATATTTCAATTGGAGTACGTGTTGGTATGGATAAGAAAAAATATCTTGAACCAAATCATTTCTTGTTTTCTGCATTTGGAAAAGAATTTTATCGTCAAATTAATTTTGATTTTAAAGATGAAAACATTTCAAGATATTTGAAAGGTGAAGCTCTTAATATAAATCTAGAAGACGGTTATGGTGCACTCTTAGTTTCGGATTGCTCTTTGGGCGGATTTAAAATTAGTGATGGAAAGTTTAAAAATTTGTATCCAAAAGGACTTAGAAATTTCATTTAAATGTTTAATATATGGTAAAATTGTATTAAAAATAGCAAATTTTAGCTTATTTTTCATTTTTTTTGAAAAATTTTTGAAAAAGGTATTGAAAATTTATGATTATTGCTGTATAATATAAAAAACTTTAAAAAGGAAAGGAGAAGAGTTATGGATGCATGGATGGCGTTTGTTAGCATTATTGCAATTATAGCTATTGTTTTAGTTGCTGGTGGAATCATCGCATTTTTGGGTCACATGATTATTGGTGTATTTGACAAAGATAGAAAGGTTGACAATACCAGTACGAAAAAAGAGACTTTGGAATATAGTCAGTATAAGCAGTTAGAAAATTCAGATTCTAAGAATAATGAATATGATTTTTCTGCAATCAATCTTGCCAAGGCTGAAAAAGAAAAACAAGCGGCTGATAGTGAAGAAAAAGATGATGAATTATTTAAACTATTAGATGATGGTTCTGAATCAGATGATGAAATCAAAGAGATTGAAGAAAGATTGAAAAACAAAAATACAGATACTACCGAAACAGTTGTTGAAGAACAATCTGATGATATTGATGAAGATTTGAATGATTTGCTAGATGAAATCTCTGGTGATGTTGTTGAAGAAGAAAAAGATAGAATCAATGAAGAAAGTAATAAACCAAATGAAACATTAGCAAAATACAATATTGATGAAATTCTAAATGGTATGCAAGATGAAGAAGCAGAAGAAGAACCAGTAGAAGAGGAAGAAGTTGAAGAAGAGAGCGAAGAAGAAACTCAGACCAATGAAGAATTAGTTAAAGCAAATCAAGAGATTGAAGAATTGAAAGCTCAACTTGCAGAAATGAATCAAAAATTGGAAGAAGCAAGAACTGAAAAGCCAGAAATTTCAATAGATATGACAGAGGACGAATGTTTGGCTAGATTGGCAACATTAGAAGAAAGATTGAAAGTTGCAAAGAAAGATTATAAAATTAACATGAAAGAATATCGTCCACTCAAAAAAGTAATGAAAGAATATGAGAAATATACTAGAAAATTAAGAAAGAAAGATATGCAACTTGCAAACAAAAAGATTTCATTATACGGAGTTAATAACTATGTTGACTTAGATAAAGAAAAAGCTGAAAATGTTTTAAATGAATCAGAATTAGTAGAAGGTCTTCGTCTAAGTGTAAGTCATTGTGAAGAAGTCATAAATGCAAACAAAGATAGATATCCAATTCTTGAACATACTAATAATATTTTGGAAAACCAAATTGCTAATCTAGAAGCAGACATTGAAAATACTAAACAGATTCTCGAAAAGATTAGAGAAAAGAAAGGCTCTGGTGAAAGCAGTTCAGAAGAAAACAATTAAAAAAAGCCCTGATTAATCAGGGCTTTTTTATATTTATTAACGAAATACTTTAAAAAAATGATTTATAATTTAATAATTATCACAATTTGCTGATTATCATAGAATAATATATAAAAACAGTATCTAAATTTTGATTATTAGTTTATAATAGATTTATGAGTATAAGTGAATATTTTAAAAAGAAGAAGTTGAAACGATTTAAGAAAAAATATAAAGTGGGTCTTTGTCTTAGTGGAGGAGGAACCCGAGGTTTTGCGCATCTTGGAGCATTCAAAGCTTTTGAAGAATATGGTATTGAATTTGATGCAGTGGCAGGCGCAAGTGCAGGGAGTTTGTTCGGTGCACTTTATGCAACTAAAATGAAATATGAACAAATGTACAAATTATCAAAAAATGTGAAAAATAGCGATTTTAGAAAATCAAAACTTGGATTTTTGCCGTCAAAAATGGATAATTTGCAAGAATTAATAAAAAAAGTAATGCCAGTCAAAAAAATAGAAGATTTGGCAATCCCTTATTATGCAGTAGCAGTAGATTTAAAAACAGGTAATGAAATTCATTTTAATAAAGGAGATATTGCAAGCATTGTGTCTGGAAGTTGTGCTATACCAGGAGTTTTTTATCCTGTAAAATATCATAATATGACATTAATTGATGGTGGTGTGAGAAACAATATTCCTGCTGATGTGCTCAAAATGAATGGTTGTGATTTTGTTATAACAGTCGATTGTAATTGCACTCGGGGAGGAGGAACTAACAGCGAAAGTTTCTTTACTCAGTTTACAACTAGTATAGGAATTATGTCTGTCAATAATTCAAAACGTGGCATTGAATGTAGTGATATAGTTATTTGCCCAGACATGAAAAAATTTGCGTCCCTTAAAGTAAAAGGAAAAGATGAAATGATTCAAGCGGGTTATCAAGCAACTATTGAGATGATGCCACAGATAAAAAAATTATTTTTAGGTGAATTTAAAAAGAAATAATGAAATCAGTACAAAAGAGAAATAAAATTATAATTTTGACAGTGTTTATGCTAATTTTTTCATTGAGCACTCTTTTTTCTGACTTTATAAGTACTTCTTTTAGAAATTTCTTAATTTCTCAATTCTCAATCATAGAAGGTAATGATAGACTTATGGTTCATTTTATATCTATTGGACAAGGAGATGCTATTGCTATAAATTTACCAAATGACGAAGTTGTTTTGATAGATGCTGGTCCAAATGATAATTCTGTCACGTTGACAAACTATATTAAACAAAAGGTTTTAAATAATTCACATGATAATAAAATAGATTATTTAATTTTGACGCATGCAGATTCTGACCACATAGGTGGTGCATTGCGTGTGTTGAAAGAATTTGAAGTCGAAAACATTTTTATTCCATTTTTAGAATCAGAGACAGATAGTTATGTTGACTTGACTACATTTATAGAAAATGGTGATTATAATATTTTACCTAATTTACAAAATATGTTCGAAATTAATCATCTTTCAATGGAGGTGTATGGACCGTACGAATCGTCTGATACAAACGATAGCTGTCCGATTATAAGATTGGAATATTTAGAAACAAGTTTTCTTTTTACAGGTGATATATCTACTGATATAGAAGAAAAATTATTAACTAACTATTATGAGAATATTGATTGTGATATAATTAAAATTGCTCATCATGGTAGCAAATATTCATCTAGTTTGGAGTTTTTGCAGGCTGTATCACCAGAGTATGCAGTAATTTCATGTGGGAAAAATAGTTATGGACATCCAACCGATACAGTTATAAATAATATAATAGAAACAGGGGCATCAGTTTTACGGACTGATTTACAAGGGAACATTTTGTTTTCAGTGGTAGAACAGAATTCATATGATGTTTTAACGGGCGATTTTATTATCACTGGATTAATTCTTGATTATAGATTTTTTATTTTGATTATTGATATAATATTATTGGTTTGTATTTGTATCTTGATATTTAAAAAGGAAAAACACAACTAGATAAAATTAAAAAAATTACTTGTTTATTGTGTTTTTTTTTGCTAAAATCATTATAACTATGGAGGTCGACATGAATAATATAACCATAGTAGGCATGGATAATGATTTTATCAAGATGTTTGCTCAAAAATTAGCTGAGGAGATAGGATATAAATATGTTGATGCAAACGAACAATTTGATAAAGATTTGCTTGCTAATTTGGACTACCCAATGTATTTAGTGGATGAAATTCTTGTTCAAAAAGAAAATTTATTAATAAATAATTTAGTCAAAAAAGAAAAAGTAATTATAAGTATGTCTGATGATATGTTTTTATCAAATGAACATTATAAAATTTTAGAAAATAGTTTAACAATTTTAATATTAGATGAAAAATTGGGCAAAATTAAAAAAAATATTCAAAATTCAATAAAAAAACATGTCAAATTTGCTTTTGCTAAAAATGATATCAAAACAGAAGATGTTATTAAAATTATTAGGGGTTTATTATGATTTTAGATGAAAAGATATCAAATGAACTAAAAATTCTTGCATTAGAGACAATTAATAATGCAGGTAGTGGACATTCAGGCTCTGTGTTATCAGCAGGCGATATACTTTATACATTATACACAAAACATTTGTTAACAAATGGTATGAAAACAATGAATAGAGATAGATTTGTTTTAAGTAATGGACATGCATGTGCAATTCTCTATTCAATTTTGGCGGGACTCAAATATTTTGATATTTCAGAATTGAAAAAATTTCGCAAATTTAACGGAATGCTCTCTGGACACCCTGAAATTGAGATTCCTGGTATAGATGCTTCAACTGGACCACTTGGTCAGGGAGTAGGCAATGCAGTGGGAATGGCGATTGCGGAAAGTATAATGAATGCGAGATTCAATCTCTCACATTACACATATTGTATGGTTGGAGATGGTTGTTTAGAAGAGGGGGTAGGGCTTGAAGCACTATCTATTGCTGGTCTATATAAATTAAATAAATTTATTCTTTTGTATGATAAAAATGATGTCACATTAGATGGGAAATTATCAAAGTCAAGTGCGGACAATATTATAATGAAATTTCAGGCTATGAACTTTAATGTCCTTGAATGTGACGGACACAATATTAATGCAATAGATGATGCAATTACTCTTGCCAAAAAAGAAAAAAATAGACCAACGCTCATCATTTTTCATACAATTATTGGTAAGGATACAAGCCTTGAAGGAAGCAATTTAAGCCATGGTAAAGTGTTTGACAAAGAGGAGATTGCTAAATTACGAAATAAATTAAATATCACTAGTCCATATTTGGATTTGTCAGAAGAAACAAAAAATCAGTTAAAAAAAATAAAACAAGAAATTTTGAAAAAATATCAAAAAAGAGTAGATAATTTCTCAAAATATTTAGACGAAAATAAAGATTTAGAAAAAAAATATTTTAAATTTATTGAAAACAAATTTAATTATAAAGAAAAAGAATTTATTGAAAATAATTCAACTAGACAGCTAAATAACAAAGTTTTGAATGAAATTGCAAAAAAAGTTGAAAATATTGTTGTCTTATCTGCGGATTTATCAAGTAGTACAAAGGTCAAAATTGAAAATGATTCAGATTATTCGTCGACAAATAGACAGGGTAGAAATATTGCAGTTGGAATTCGTGAACATGCAATGGGAGCAATCGCTAATGGGATAGCATTGCATAAAGGACTAAATGTTATCTGTTCAACCTTTTTAGCATTTTCGAATTATATGCTACCCGCTATTCGTATGGCTGCCATTATGAAATTAGATGTTATATTTGTGTTTTCTCATTCCTCAATTTATGACACTCCAGATGGAATTACGCATTTGCCAGTTGAACAACTTGACCAATTACGTCTTATTCCAGATTTAATCGTATGTAGACCTTTTAATAGTACTGAACTATACAGGTCATATGATTGGTATTTTAATAGAAAGGGACCAATATGTTTGATTTTGTCACGTGGAGATATTGAGTATTGTCCTTCAAATGATGATGTCAGCAAAGGGGGATATAAACTATTTGTAGACAATTCGTGTGATGCTTATATCTTATCTTCTGGTAGTGAAGTGCCATTAGCAATTGAAGTTATGGACAAATTAGAAAATTATTATAATGTGAATGTTGTTAGTATGCTAAGTTTAGAAATCTTTGAAGAACAAAATAATAGATACAAAAATTCTATTTTATCTAAACCTATTTTTGTGATAGAAAGTAGTACATGTGTAAAATATTTAAAATATACCAGTGAAGATAAAATTTTTTCAGTAAAGTCATTTGGAACAAGTGGAGACGAAGCTAACTTAAAGAAGAAATATGGCTATACATCTGATATTATTGCTAAAAAGATAATTAATGTCATGAAGAAAGAGAATTTGAAGGAAGGAAAATAAAAATAATAATAATAAAAATTTTAAAAAATTACGAATAATATTTAATTTTACTCACAATATATTAGTGTAAGGTATATCCTTACATTTAGAGAGATAGTTCTATGCTCTAAAAAAATCGTAATATTTGTTTTAATATTAATTTTCAATATTTTAACTTAGATGATTTGCGATTTCGAGTGTAAAAAACGTCTCTCTTTTTTATAACAAAAAAAAGATGACATAAAATGCCATCTTTTGATTATTAATATATTAACGTTTACTGAATTGTGGTGCTCTACGAGCTTTTTTAAGTCCATATTTTTTACGTTCTTTCTTTCTTGCATCACGAGTGACTAGACCAGCCTTTTTAAGCTCAGGACGAAGTTCAGGGCGGAATTCAATCAATGCACGTGTAATTCCGTGACGTAATGCGCCAGCTTGTCCAGCTTTTCCACCACCATAGATATTAGCAACAATATCTACATTGTTAACAGTATCAGTTAAAACAAGTGGTTGTTTCACTACTGCAATTAATGTGTCAAGGTCAAAATATTCTTTCAAGTTCATTCCATTAACAGTAATTTCACCGCTACCAGTTGTAATTCTAACTCTGGCTACTGAACTCTTTCTTCTACCTGTACCTAAAAATTCTTGAACTTTTGCTTTGCTTGATTTTGCTTTTGTTGTTTTGGTAGTTTTTGTTGCCTTTTTGGCAGCAGTTTTAGTTTCGCTAGAAGCTTTTTTAGTCTCCACTTCTGCTTTTTCTACTTTTTGAGCAGTTTTTTTAGTGGTTTTCTTTACTTCTTTTTCTTTGATTTCTTCTGTCATTAATTATTACCTCCGTTCCAAATTTCTGGTTTTTGTGCTTGATTTTCATGTTCAGCACCTTTGTAGATATGAACATGTTTTGCCATAGTTCTACCAAGTGAATTTTTTGGGAGCATACCTTTGATTGCGCGAAGTAGGGCAACGTCACTATGTTCTTTCATCATAGTTTTATATTGAGTTAAGTGCAATCCAGATTGATAACCAGAATATCTTTTGAAGTATTTTTGTTCTTCTTTTTTACCTGTTAAAACAAGTTTGTCGCTATTTAAAATAATAACGTTATCTCCACAGTCTACATTTGGTGTAAAAGTTGGTTTATGTTTACCACGAAGAAGTTTTGCAGCTTCGCTAGCAACACGTCCTAATGGTTTTCCTTCTGCATCAATGATGTACCATTTTTTTTCAACTGTGGCAGGTTTTGCCATAATTGTTTTCATATTATTCTCCTTAATTAATAGTGGTCTTTATTTCGCGTTCAGACCTAAGATTTCTATTCTTCCGTGTGGCAAAAGAATCAAATCTTTGAGCAATACTTATAAAGTATATAAAATAATAAAAAGATTGTCAATAGAATTTTATAAATTAATTAAATCATTTTGTCCATGATTGTTAATGCTTTTTTATCTTGTGATGAGACGTCTGGATTGATTAATTGTTCTTTTATCTTCAATTTTATTTGTTCTTTTTCTAATAAATCTATATTAGATAATAACCCATCTACTAATTTTTCAGAACTGACTTTAAATTTTTCTTTGTCTTTATCTATATTATATGTTTCAATTATTGTTTTGAAAGATGACAACATTATAGTGAATTTTTCATCAACAGTATAAACTTTTTGAGTGTCAGCATCTTGAAGAGTTTGTTGAATTAATTGAGCATTTTTCATTTGTCTGCGAATTGATAGTATTGTAATAATTACTCCAATCAATGTAAATGCAATGCTCCAAATAGTGTTGCTCACAAATATTGACCTTGCATCATTATTTGAGGATATTAAATCGCAAATAGTGCTGAAACCTTGTGAAAATCCAACACTTAGTTCTCTCATTGCAATAAATGTTTCTACAAATAACATAGAAAATTCATTCAAGGCAATCAACCAAATCGAAACCCAAAGATATGCAATCCAATTTAATTTGTAAAATTTTCTATAAACAATTATTGCACATGATGCACTCAATAACGAAATTATTGTTGAAAAAACTCCCAATTGATACATCAATCCCCATACTATTGCACCAGCAAGACAGACTGCAAAACTGACAAGTAAAGCAAGAGGAAGAGATGTTTTAATATTCTTATTCATAATACACTCCTAAATTATTAGTTAAATAATAACAAATATTTACATTGTTGTAAATATTTTAAAAAAAATTTTTAATTGAATAATTATAATATAAAAATCTTATCTTATTTGATACATAAGGATAATTTTTATTTATCATAATTAACATTTAATAGATATAAATATTCAGGTTTTGCAGTATTTTTGGCTTTGAATGATTTAAATATGTTTTTTTTCAAATCAACTAAATCAATTTTATTCAATCCAACTTCTAGCATTGTTCCAACAATATTTCGTACCATTTTATATAAAAAACCATTACCTGTAATGTAAAAATATAGATATAAACCAACACGTTTGAGTTTTACACTAAAAATAGTACGTATAGTTGATTCGTTTTCAGCATTTGAGGCTCTAAAACCTATAAAATCATGAGTTCCACGCAATAGTTTTAAAAATTTTTTCATTTTTTTTATATCTACATTAGGTTCAACTCTAAGAGCATCGGTATATAATGGCAACTCAATGTTTGATAAATACATTTTGTATAGATATGTTTTTCTTTTTGCAGAAAATCTGGCATGTATTTCGGTTGGTTGAATAGATAAGATTTTTATACTTGCAGGAAGAAGTGCGTTGAGTGAGTTTTTAATTTTATCTAAATCAAAAGGTTTATCACAATCAAAATGGACAGGTTGAAAATAAGCGCTGACCTTTGCGTCAGTTCTTCCGCTAGCAGTACAATTAATCTGAACTTTTAATAAGAATGACAGTTTTTCTTCTACTGTTTCTTGAATGGTAGTTGCATTTTTTTGTCTTTGCCAGCCAGAAAATTCTCTGCCATCATATGTAATTATCATTAAATATCTCATATATTTATTATATCATATTTGAAAATTTACGCAAACATTTGCTAAAATTAGAAAGTTGTTTTATACTTAAATTGAAGGGGAAATTATGAAGAAAGTGACAATTGATGGAAATTATGCTGCATCTAACATTGCATATATGTTTAACGATGTGGCTTGCATATATCCAATTACACCTAGCAGTCCTATGGCGGAGAATTGCGACCAGTTTGCATATGAAAATAAATTAAATATTTTTGGCAACAAACTCTATATAACGCAAATGCAAAGTGAAGCAGGAGTTGCGGGAGCAGTGCATGGTAGTTTAATTGCAGGGGCTAAGACAACGACATTTACATCTAGTCAAGGGTTGATGCTGATGCTTCCTAATATGTACAAGATAGCAGGTGAAGGATTGCCAACAGTCTTTTACGTGGCAGCACGTACTGTTGCCACTCAGGCACTCAGTATATTTTGTGATTATAGCGATATATATGCATGTATGAAAACTGGATTTAATATCATCAATTGTTCAAGTGTGCAAGAAGTGAATGATATTGCTATCGCATGTGAATTGGCGAGCATGAAATCGGGCACACCATTTATTTGTTTCTTTGACGGATTTAGGACTAGTCACGAATTAAATACAATTTATATGTCAGAGTTGGAAGACGTAAAAAAAGTTGTCGATTATTCAGACATTGCTGAATTTAAAAATCGTGCAATGAGTAATCATGAGCCATTTTCTGCTGGTACAAATCAAAATCCAGATGTCTATATGCAAAGCAGAGTGCGAGCATTAGATAGATATAAAGATATCATTTCAGTTGTGAAGGATTCATTAAAAAAACAAAGTGAGATTACAAATCGAACATATGATACAGTAGAGTATTTTGGAGATGTCAATTCTCGTGATGTCGTAGTGGCAATAGGAACAGCTGCAGACATATTGACATTGGCAAAAAAACACTATAAAGGAAAAGTTGGAATATTGAAAGTAAGACTTTTAAAACCCTTTGATGAAAAGACATTTATTGAAAAATTACCTAAAAATGTACGAAATGTGACTATTTTAGAACGAAACCTTGATGTAAATGGCATTGATACTTTGACTAGTTTTGTTTTATCAGCATTACAAAAACACAAAATAAAAGCAAAAACTTATTCAGGTTCGTATGGTTTGGGAGGAAAAGAATTTACTCCTGATATGGTGATGAGTGTATTTGATAATATGCTTGATAGGAAAAAAGAATTTTTCACTCTTGGCGTGTATGATAATGTCACACAGACAAATCTTGAAGTAAAGGAAAGATTTGTTGACAACATATCAGATTTTAGTATGCGAGTATATGGTTTAGGTAGTGATGGAAGTGTTAGTTCCGTAAAGAATATAATTAAAATATTAGGAGAAGAGACTACAAGCTTTATGCAAGGGTATTTTGATTATGATTCTAAGAAATCGGGAAGTTTAACAATCTCACATCTAAGAAGTTCGTTTTTGCCAATTAATGCACCATTTAATCCTAGAAAAGTTGATTTTGTAATGAACAATAATATAGGATATATAGAAAAATATGATTTGACTGATTGTTTGAAGCAAAATGGGACTATGTTGATTAATTCAAATTACACATTCGAATTGTTAGACAAAAAGATGCCAAACAAAATGAAGCAAGACCTTATAGATAAACATATAAAACTATATTCCATTGATGCTAATGAAATAGCACACGCCAATGGTTTGGGTGGGAAAATAAATACGATTATGCAGACTGCAATGTTTTATATTTCAAAGATTCTGCCTGAGGAAGTGGCAATGAAAAACATTAAGTCTTCGATTGTTAAGACTTATTCAAAAAAAGGGGATAAAATTGTCAAAGCTAATTTGTCTGCGATTGAAAATATAAAGGACAAAATTCAACAGATTGACTGTACAAAATTTACTTTAAATGATGCATTGGTTTGCAAAGTGAGACAGTCAGATTATTATGAAGATGTAATTGTTCCAACGAGCAATCAAGAGGGAGATGAAATTCCTGTTAGTAAATTCACACCAGATGGAAGAATGCCGACAGACACGGCAAAATTTGAAAAACGTGCATTGGCGACAGAAATGCCGAATTGGATTAGTGAGAAGTGTATTCAATGTGGAAGATGCACATTAATGTGTCCACATGCAGCAATCAGACCAGTAATTTTTGATTCTAATAAAAAAGTTCCGAAAACTTTTACGAGTAGAAAGGCTTTCATTTGTGATGGAAATTATCGTATGCAAGTAAATACTCTTGATTGTACTGGTTGCGGAGTGTGCAGTGAAGTTTGTCCAGTGAAAGCATTGATTATGACAGAAAGTGAAAAGATTAGAGACAAAGAAATCGCGAATGAAGAATTTATGCTTACTCTACCAACTATAACGCCTTTTACACCTAATACAGTTAAAGGTGTGCAATTTAAACGTCCTTATTTTGAATTCAGTGGAGCATGTGCTGGTTGCGGAGAGACTCCATATATTAAACTTGCAACTCAATTATTTGGTGATAGAATGCTGATAGCAAATGCTACTGGTTGTTCTTCAATATATGGTGGCACTTATCCAACTTGCCCATACAGCAAAGATAAAGACGGATTTGGACCAACTTGGGCAAACTCTCTGTTTGAAGACAATGCGGAATTTGGATATGGTATTGCAGTTGCTAAGAAGAATGAAAGAAAAAATTTCATAGAACATTTGAAACAAAAACAGTTTAGTAAAAAATTAGACGAAAAAATTGCGCCATTTATCAAAAATCCTGAAAACCATGAGTATAATAAAAAATTGATTCTTGATTTGAAAAAATATAAAAAGGGTCATATACTAAAAGGTGACGACAAATTTATATTTGATAATATTTCACTTATTACCAGTCCTAGCATTTGGATAATTGGAGGAGATGGTTGGGCATACGACATTGGCTTTGGAGGACTTGACCACGTTGTAGCAAGTGGAGAAAATGTTAATATACTTATTCTTGACACCGAGGTATATTCAAATACTGGCGGACAGACAAGTAAAGCAACTCCAAGAGGAGCAAGCGCAAAATTTAATATGACAGGAAAATCAACCAAGAAAAAAGACCTTGCTAGTATGTTGATGACCTACAAAGATGTCTATGTTGCCACCGTTGCAATGGGAGCGAATCCTGACCAATGTGTAAGTGCATTTGTTGAAGCAGAAAAATATAATGGACCTAGTGTTATCATTGCATATGCTCCTTGTATCAATCATGGCTACGATATGCGTTATAGCGAAAACCATTCATTCAATTCTGTTAAGAGTGGTTATAATACACTATTTAGATATAATCCAAATAATAGTGAACCTATGCATGTTGATAGTTTTGACCCAACTATGAATTATAGGGATTATGTTGAAACAGAAAATAGATTTTCAATTCTTGAAAAGGTAAACAAACAGAATAAAAACAAACTTTTAAAACAAAGTGAGCAAGATGCAATTAATAGAAGAAAGGCATATAAAAATCAAGAAAAATTTGATAATAAAAAATAGTATTATATAATTAAAATTTATTTATAAAAAAATAATAAAAATTTATAAAATAATAAAAAAAAATTTGAAAATATGTAAATTTTAAATGAAGAAAATGATAAAAAAATAAATTTTCTTCATTTTTTAAATATTTTTGTCAGATAAAATTTTATTTAATATGGGAAATAGAATATAAATAAAATTCAAATTTCTTTTAAGATTAAAAAATATTTGGAAAATTAAAAATAATTTGGTATAATTATCACGTTTATACTTAAAAGGAAAAATTATGGAATTACAAAAACAATTAGCTTATGAATTTAATCTAAAAGAAATTTATGCAGAGAACATCATCAACTTGATTGATGAAGGCAACACGATACCTTTTATTGCAAGATATAGAAAGGAAATGCATGGTGCGTGTGATGACCAAGTATTAAGAGATTTTGCGGATAGGTTGAACTATCTTAGAAACTTAAATAAAGAGAAAGAAAAAGTAGAGAAAGTTATAAAAGAACAGGAAAAATGGACTCCTGAAATAGAAAAAGCACTTGCTGATGCGTTGACTTTGACCGAAGTCGAGGATATATATAGACCATACAAACCAAAACGAAAAACTCGTGCCACCGTTGCTATTGCAAAAGGTCTTGAACCACTTGCAGATATTATTTTGGCACAAGATTTAACGAAACCAGTAATTGAATATGCAAAAGAATATATTGATGAAGAGAAGGGTGTAAATAGTGCAGAAGAAGCCATTGCGGGAGCAAAAGATATTATCGCAGAGCGAATCAGTGATGATGCAAATTTAAGGAAAGTTTTGCGAGATATTATTGCCAAAAAAGCACAAATCAAAGCCACTTGGGAC
The DNA here is from genome assembly GCA_944377485.1 of uncultured Clostridia bacterium. GTDB lineage: Bacteria > Bacillota > Clostridia > Christensenellales > UBA1242 > Onthoplasma. The sequence continues at coordinate 15,013 of CALWFB010000014.1, forward strand.
GAAGAGGCGGACGAAAACAAAACGTATGAAAATTATAAAGATTTTTCTGGTGAAGTAGCAAAGATACCTAGCCATAGAATACTTGCACTAAATCGTGGCGAAAAAGAAAAATGTTTGAAAGTAAATATTGAAATCAATCCAAAACTTACCATTACGGAAATCGAAAAGGCATATAAAAAGGATTGCGAATTTACAAATGAAATAATGGATGAAACTATATTGGATAGTTATGATAGATTGTTGTTCCCATCACTTGAAAGGGAATGTAGAACTACTTTGACTGATAGAGCAAATGAACAAGCAATTAAAATGTTTGAAGTGAACTTGAAGCCTTTGTTATTGCAAGCACCATTAAAGAATAACATTATTATGGGATATGACCCCGGATATTATAATGGTTGTAAGATTGCAGTGATTGACCAAAAGGGTGATGTGCTTGATACAGCAGTCGTATATCCAACTCCACCACAAAACAAGGTTGAAGAAGCAAAGAAAAAATTGACTGATATGATTGTGAAGAATAACGTAGATATTATTGCTATCGGAAATGGAACAGCAAGCAAAGAGAGCGAAATCCTAGTGGCAGACTTAATTAAGACATGTCCAAGGAAAGTAAGTTATGCTATGGTAAACGAAGCAGGGGCATCGGTTTATAGTGCATCAAAATTAGCTGCAAAAGAATTTCCAGATTATGATGTCAATTTGCGTAGTGCAGTATCTATTGCACGTAGGTTGCAAGACCCGCTCGCTGAATTGATTAAAATAGATGTGAAATCAATTGGAGTAGGACAATATCAACATGACATGCCGCAAAATAGATTGACGGAAGTATTAGATAATACAGTAGAAGACTGTGTAAACAGTGTAGGAGTAGACCTAAATACGGCATCTGTCAGTTTGTTAAGTTTTGTTTCTGGTATTTCTGGAAGTCTTGCTGAAAACATTGTGGATTATCGTTCGCAAGTAAAACATATCAAAAATCGAAATGAACTTTTGAAAGTAAAGAAAATGGGACCGAAAGCGTACGAACAATGTGCCGGTTTCTTGCGAATTACTGATGGAGACAACATTCTTGATAATACTGCCGTTCACCCAGAAAGTTATGATGCGGTAGAAAAATTATTGAAACTCTTTAACTTGACAGATTCGCAAATAAAAGAAGGTGGCTTGACTCTGCTTCCTAGTTTGATTGAAAACAAAGGAGAAGCCAAGGTGGCGGAAGAAATTGGAGTAGGAGTTCCAACACTTAATGATATAGTAAATGAATTGTTAAAGCCAGGTCGTGATATCCGTGAAGATATGCCACTTCCAGAACTTAGAAGCGATATTTTGTCAATGGAAGACCTAAAACCAGACATGATTTTAGACGGTGTGGTTAGAAATGTTATAGACTTTGGTGCGTTTGTAGATATCGGTGTTCATCAGGACGGTTTAGTGCATATTTCTCAAATTAGCAACTCATATATTTCACATCCAAGCGAAGTATTGACAGTTGGACAAAAAGTTAAAGTGAAGGTTTTATCCGTTGATTTGCAGAAAAAACGTATTTCTTTGACAATGAAAGGTATAGATTAATATACCTTTTTTGTTTATTTATACCTATAAAATAGCATATTTAGATATTTTTGTACAAAATTATTTATTTTTGTACAAAAATGTTTGACTTGTCTAGAAAATAATGTTATTTTCTTTATATAAGGAAGTGGATAAAATGCGAAAGATACTCAAATATGAAGATTTAGTTGTCAGAAATTATTACGTTATAGGTAAGATGAACGAATTAGGAATCACGAATCAATATACAGGATTTTATTTTTTAGTGGACATATTAGACCAATTGATAAATGAATCAAAAGTAGTGCGTTCATTTTCTCGTGAAGTATATCCTGTGCTTGCTAGGAAATATGACAAAAACGATTGCACTATTGAACGTGACATTAGAAATATTATAAATGTTTTGTGGGATTATAGATTAAAAAATAAACTCGTAATGTTTTGGTCGAAAGCTGAAAAACCAAGTTGTTGCGAGTTTATATACATTATAAAAAATTATTTAGTTATGAACATTGCTTAGAGTGTTTAAAATATAGGTTTTTATTACTCTTATTTTGTTTAAGGTGCTGTTATTAGATAGTTGATATTGCACACGTGTTTGAATTTGTTCTTTGTTGCACATTTTAAATAATTTATTAATACCATAGCAAATTGCCCGTTCGCTAATTTTAAATTTATTTTCAATTAACGATAATGCAGTGTGAAAAGCCTCGATACTATCAGTGTCGTTTTTTAACATATAAACTAGTATCATTGTCAAATATTCAAATGAATTGTACCTTTCGTTCAAACCCAGTGTTGATATACAAACTTTTACTTTATTAGTCAGCAAATCGATAGGCATTTTCGTAAAATCATTTAACATGTATAAATTATAAAACATTATTTTACAAAAATCAATTATTTTGTACAAAAATCTATTTCTCATTTTGTTAAAAGTCAAAAATAGTTTAATTTACTATAAAATTATAAATTTTATTAATTTATAATACTTTTATTTGACAAATAAATTATTATTTTATACAATTATGAAGAATAGGGGTAAATATGGTAAAAAAGAGAATGAGCGGACAGACAATCGCTATTATTATATTATCAATTTTGTTGTTGTTGACTGCTTGTTTTGGTGGTGTATATGCTTATTACAGTACCAATACTAATAAAGTTTCTGGTAGAGTTGTAATGGCTAACCTTAATATTAAGTTGCAAGCGGGCATTGGAGAGAGTGCGTCTAGTGAAATTTTGGTTTCGAATGGGGTTTTTGTGCCTGGTCAAAATTTGGAGAACACTCCGTTAATTGTTGTCAATGAGTCAAATACGCCTATATATTTATCTATTGTATATAAAGTAAATGCATCAGATTTGCAGACGGGTGCACCATTGGAAGATTATGATGACTCAAAACCTCTAATAGATATAGGTATAGATGAGCAAAGTATATGGTATGATTATTTATTTGTAGCAAATAATTATATGGGAGAAGAGGTTAGATTACGTTGTTTGATTACAAAAGCACCTCAATATCCTACTGAGACCAACGAATTTATCACAGTGATTGAAGAAAATGCATTATCACTTCCTAAATCTTGGGGAAATGAATTCCAAAATATGCAAATTAGTTTCTTATTTCAAGCTTATGCGATTGGTTCAAATTCAATAGATATAAGTTCAGAAGATACAATTGAACAAAGATGTGAAAAAATAATGAGTGCAATTTATGAAGCTTTTGATTACGATATTAAAATTTAATCCACTGTAATGTGGATTTTTTATTTGCAAATTTAATTGTAAAATAAGTTTTGACTTGAAATAATCTGTTTAAGAATTGGTCATTATTTCAATATTTTAGCATAGATTTATTTATGAGTAAAATTTGGATTGTGATGATAATATCCAGTTTAATTATGTTGGCTATTTTTTCGCCGTCAGAAGTTGTAGGAACTATGATGGAAGCAGCAAAAATGGGTGTCACAATGAGTATAGAATTTATAGGGATTTATGCTGTGTGGATGGGAATTATGCAAGTGATGGACGATTGCAAACTTAGCCATAAATTATCAAAAATTCTATCTAAACCTGTTCAATATATATTTGGAAAAACTGATGCAGAAACAGAAAAGAACATTTGCTTAAATATTGCTTCAAACATTATAGGTATAGGCAGCGCTGCAACTCCATATGGAATAAAAGCAATGCAAGGATTAGACAAAGGGGACAAGCGTGCTACAAGAGCAATGATAATGTTAGTAGTGATTAATTCCACAGGGATACAACTTTTGCCAACAACCGTAATTGGTATGCGTGCTATGGCAGGAAGTATCAGTCCAAGTTGTATTCTTTGGCCAACCATTGTTTCCACATTTTTACCAACAATTTTAGGTGTTTTATTAGTTGCTGTAATATATAGAAGGCGGAAGAAAAATGGCTGATTTGTTTATCCCTATTTTAATTGCATTTATAATGATTTTTGCACTGATTAAAGGAGTAGATGCTTATTCAGCATTTGTAAATGGTGCAAAAGGAGCTCTTCCTTTAATGGCTTCGCTAATGCCATATATCATTGCAATGTTTGTTGCCGTTGAACTTTTTAGAAATAGTGGACTTAGTGGATATTTATGTAATTTTTTAGCCCCAGTGTTTAAAACGATTGGCATACCACCAGAAGTCTGTGAATTGACTTTAATTCGACCTTTTAGTTCTAATGCAGCATATGTATTGTTGCGAGATATATTTTCGACTTATGGTGTGGATAGTTATATTGGGAAATGCGCTAGTGTCATTATGGGAAGTAGTGATACGATATTTTATGTTAGTAGTATTTATTTTGCGTCAACAAGTGTCAAGAAAACTCTGCTCACAATACCTATTGCATTGATTTGTAATGTAGCATGTGCAATAATAGCATGTTTTTGTTGTCGATTTATTTAATATGAAATGACTTGATTTTTAGCAAATTTTGTGATATAATACTACTATGAAATTTTTAAAAATTATTCTGTTATTTATTATTTTGGTAGTGGTATTTAGCGTTTGCTATCAATGTGGAGTTATAGGATAAAAATTCTTGCGATGGCAAGAATTTTTATTCCGATAAAATAGTTTTTAGGAGTATTATGGAAGAATATTGGCATGTTATATTGGAAGCATTAATTGATACGGCAAAATTATTGCCAATTCTTTTTATTGTCTATTATCTGATTGAATTAATTGAATTTAAATATGCTATTAAGTTTCAGAATAATAAATGGCTAAAAAGCAAAGCAAGTCCAGTAATAGGTGCAGTAATTGGCTGTGTTCCGCAATGTGGATTTTCGGTGGTGACAACAGATTTATTTACAAAACGAGCGGTGTCAATTGGTGCTTTACTTGCCGTGTATATTGCAACGAGTGACGAAGCGGTGCCATTGATGTTATCTAACCCTTCAAGTATACCTTGGTTATTGGCCCTTATTGGTGTAAAAATTGTATTTGCAATTCTTATTGGATATCTATCAATATGGCTCTATAATATAATATTTAAAAATTCAAATAAAGCCATCAATAATGAAAATCTTGATAATCATTCACATGGAAGAGAAGAATTATCAAATGAAAATTTGGTCCCTCACGATAGCATGGTAAAAGATGAAATTATTGTTGAGGGCGATTCTCATGATGGACACTTGCATGATGATGAAAATTTAGAACAAGAAATTGTTCAAGAAACACATGGTGGTTGTTGTCATCATCATGTACGTAGCAAGTCATTTGATTGGTTGCATCCATTATTGCATTGTTTGAAGATAAGTGCTTTTATTTTAATAATCAATGTTATATTTGGTTGTATAACTCATATATGGATAGGAGAAGAGGCTTTGACAAATTTCTTATCACATAGTATCTATCTTCAACCATTGTTGGCTGTGTTAATAGGTTTAATTCCAAATTGTGCTTCAAGTGTTGTGTTGACAGAATTATTTTTAATGGGAGGATTATCATTTGGAGCTCTTGTGGCTGGACTATGTGTGAATGCTGGTTTGGGATTGATAATACTTATCAAACAAAATAAAAATTGGAAAGAGAATTTGTTTATATTTGCAATGTTGATTATTCCTAGTCTAATATTGGGTTATGCTTTGAATTTTATTTAAAAGACTGAATTATTCAGTCTTTTTATTTTTAATTGTTTCTTTAATCTGTATTTTGAACATACGTTTTGAAATATCTTCATTTTTTATTGGTAAAATAAAAATAATAAAATTATATGAACATATGTTAAAATCTTCAATCAGTATAAATATAAGAAAAAAGAAGATACTAGCCTTGGAGGAAGATATGGAAAAACGAGATTTAGATTTGCTAAATAGAATTTATCAAGATGCACAAATTGGAATGCAATCAATAGATAAAGTTTTGAAAAAATCAACAAATGAAAATTTGAACAAACTTTTGAGAAAACAATTTGAACAATATTCAAAATTTGCGGATACTTGTGACACTATCGCTATTAATGGGAACGAAGAAGTGAAAGACAACAGCATGTTCAAAAAAATCAAACAAACAGCCATGATATATTTTTCTTTATGGTCTGACAAATCTAACGAGCATATCATTGAGATGATGATTACAGGCACTGTAATGGGAATTATTGATTGCATCAAAGCTAAAAAAGATATTACAGCACAAGATGAAAATATCAATCAACTTGTTGTAGAATTTTTAAAGATGCAAGAAGATTTTTACGAAAAACTAAAAAAACAATTAGCAAAGGTTTAACTTTCAAATAAAAGGAGATTATATGAACGAAGAGGTTAATGCATATATAGAATATTTATCGAGATTAAGCGAAATCAAACGACCTAAAATGCCAAGAATTTCAATTTCTGCATATACTGACAATGAATACACTAATGCAATTTATGAGGTAATGAAAGATTTTAAGTATATCGATGATTATTATCTAACCTTGCAACATTTGAAAGGAGAGTAATGGAAGTAAATAGGGGAGATATTTATTATGCCGATTTGAGCCCAGTTGTTGGTAGCGAACAAGGAGGAGTTCGTCCGGTTTTGGTCGTTCAAAATGATGTCGGAAATAAATATAGCCCCACGGTTATAATTGCTGCAATTACAAGCCAACTGAGTAAAGCAAAATTACCAACTCATATTGAATTGAATAAAGATAAGTACAACTTATTAAAAGATAGTGTGGTTTTATTAGAACAAATCAGGACATTAGATAAAAGAAGATTAAAAGAAAAAGTTTGCACAATCGATGATAAAACTATGCAAAAGGTAGATATTGCAATAATGATTAGTTTAGGGATTACTGCATGATTTTATCATGATTTTTTTAATAAAATTATAAAATAAACAATATAAAAATAAATATGAAACAAATAAAAAAATCAATATAAATTTATGTAATTTTTAATATTTTTTAGTTTTTACGAGTATTTATAGTTTTATAATGTCGAATTTGTTTCATTTTCCTTTACTTTAAGTGCTTATTGTGCTAAAATGGCAGTGTAATCTATTTGATTAATAAAAGGTTTAGATGACAGAAGAACAGTTAAATGAACTTAGTATTTTCGCTCTTAGAGAACTTGCTAGACGTACAGGAGTGTATGCTCCAACGAGCAAAAAAAAGAACGAATTAATTAGAGAAATCATTGATATTAGCGAAGGGAAAAAGCAACCATACATTGCGAAAACTAAGCAAGGCAGACCGCCAAAAGGTATTGGTTATTCATTCGCTGATATTTTAATGCCCAAAACATATTTAGACATGTCACAACCATCAAACATTGTTTCATTTAATCAAAAAAAAGTAGAATTTCAATATGACGATATTAAAACAGTATCAGGATATGTTGAATTAATTAATAATAAATCTGCATTTTTGTGGGTTAGAAAGCAGGAAAATTATATTCAATATTTTATTCCAGAGAATTTAGTTGAAGAATTTGATATTAAAACTGGTGACAAATTGCTAGTAGAAGTTTCATCAAAAGACAATCAGTTTATTGTAAAATCAATATTTAATATTAATGATTGTCCGATTATGAAATATAATAAAGAAAGAAAAAATTATTACGAAATAGAGCATATTGAACCGAAAAAAATGATGAAATTTGATAAAGATGACTATAATCAATTTGAAATAAAATTAGGTGAAAGTGTATATTTGTATGGTTCTAATAATAAAAATAATACAGAAATTATTATAAATTTAATAAATTCATGCAAAATTAATAAAAAAATATATATAAATGTTTCAATAGCAGAAAAAAATAAATATTTATTAAATGAATTGGTGGGAGCTGAATTATTTGTTTCTAGCATAACAGAAGAAATGGATAATGTAAAAAGATTAATAAATATTGCTTCTGAGAGAGCTAAGCATATTTTAGAATCTGGTGAAAATGTATTGATAGCAATTGATGATGTTCTATCATTATCAGGAATTGATTCAACGGATTTGCCTATCACTAAAAATTTATTATCTCTAACAAAATGTGGAAAAGATGCTGGAACCATTTCATTATTTGCTATTATGCCAGCAGATAAAAATATTAATTTATTTGAAAAATTAGTGGACAAACGTATAAAAATTGTGGATAAAAAATTAATTTTAATATAATTATATAGAAACGTATGACGTTTCTATTTTTTTATAATTAATATTATTTAATTAAATTTATATAAAAATTTTTAGTTTTTTTTAATTTTTAATAAAAAATTAATAATATAAATTATTTAATTTCTAAAATTATAAAAATATTTAAGATTTTTTATTTTTTAATTTTATATGCTTTTATATTAAATAATATAAAAAGTTTGTAAAAAACTGCCGATTGTGGTAAAATATTTTTATAGGTGGGAAATGGGGTTAAGAAAGATTAAGAATATTTTAATAATATTAATCGCAGCATTATTGTTATCTGCTGTTTCTTTGACAATAATTGGAAATGTAAGTAAAACTAATTGTAAATCAACTGCTGCAAATACATATGAAATTGGTACTATATATGCATTAAGAGAATTTAAAAAGAAAGTTAATAATGGAGAATCATTTAAAGGTGTCACAGTTTTATTAATAAATAGTTTTGATATAGGAACATTAGATCAAGTTGATGATAGTCAAAAGGGTATTGGTAATTATGATAATTCATTTGAAGGAATTTTTGATGGGCAGGGTTATACTTTGTTTAACTATTCAGGTGATAATGGCATTTTTTATTATAACAGAGGTACAATAAGAAATTTAAATGTTGAAATTAGAACAAGTAGCAGGGGTGGCTATTTAGCGAAAAGTGGAATAATTATTCATAATCATGGGACAGTTTATAATTGTTCTATTTCGGCTGGTTCAAATGGAGGAATAGTAGCTAATAGTAGTCAGATTGGTGGGATAGTTGGTTGGAATTATGGTGGAGACATCTATAATTGCATAAATATGGCAAACATAAATTGTAATGGGAAAAATGATGTTGGCGGTATTGTTGGTATTAATACATATCAAAATGGAAGTGGTAATGTAAATGTTTATAATTGTATAAATTATGGAGATATTACAAATGGTAATGAATGTGTAGGTGGAGTTATTGGTAGAATTAGTGATAACAAAAATATAGCATACAATTTAATCAATTTTGGAAATGTATCTGGAAATAAGTATACAGGTGGTGTTGTTGGAAGAAATCAAAATAATTCAGCTAAAATGTATAAATGTTATAATATATGTAATAGTTCATATAATGCTGCTGGAAGAGCTAATGAGCAATATGGTGAAGATTTTGAAGATGAAAATTTTTACGCTATAACAATAAGAGATTTAAATAATGCAGAAGCTGTTAGAAATTATATTTCTGATTCTAGCAAATGGTATGGCAATACTTATAATTGGTCCGAATGGGGAAATTTTTATACTGATTCATATACATATAATGGATATCCATATTTGAAAAGTTCAGCAGTGACTGTTAGTGTTAAGGTAAACAATTCAAGTTATGGGAATACGGGTTCATTTGACGTTATTTATGGAGATACAATAGAGGAAAATGGTTCATCAATACGAGTAAATTCAGCATATAATGTATACACAGCATCACCTAAACAGTCAACAAATGAATATACCTTTAGTTTTAGCAGTTGGAGTGATTTGCCTTCTAGCAGCAGAAAAATGTATTGGGATATGACAATTACTGCCAATTTCACAGCAACAGTTAAACAGTACACCGTATATATTTATGTAGATTCTAGTGCTAATTATGGAACAGTAAGTCAGTCAACGATATACAATGTCCCATATGGAAGCAGTATAACCTATGGAAAGGATAGCAACGGCAATGGAACCATGACAATCACTAAGAGTGACAGTAATGAAGTGGTGACAGTGACAGCTACACCGAATGCATCAAGTGGACAATACAAGTATACCTTTGACAGTTGGTCACCAACGACAAGTTCGGTTAGCGGAAACACAACAATATATGCAAAATTTGCAAGGGA
>CALWFB010000015.1 GCA_944377485.1 uncultured Clostridia bacterium
CTTTGTTCCTTGCTTTTGCAGCAAGGGCAATTTCTCTCATATTAACCTCTATTGTATAATATGCAGAAAGATTATTTTTACTCTTAAAAAAAATAGCATATTTTGGTAGTTGCAACTAATTTTTCTTAATTTCATTCTTAAATTCACATTTGTAATTTATAGAATAATATTATGTTTTAGGAGGTAAAATATGTTTTATTTCTTCTATCGAATCGGAAAATGCGATTGTATTAGAGTATCAAGTCTAACAACCCCACTGTCAGCATTTACAGTTTGTAGAAATGTAAACAATAATAGATGTTATAGATTATGCCCTTGCAGTATCGTTAATCCATTAATCAATTCAACTCAGCCGATTCAACCAATATCTAACTCAGTATTTGATAATATTATATTTTAATTTATTTAATAATTATATAAATAATATTTTATAATCATATTCTATAATCATCTAATTTAATTATTTATATTTAATAAATATTATAATAAAAAAAATCTAACTAATTAGTTAGATTTTTTATCAAATATTACGCAGCAATTTGTGTATCTGTCGTTGTTTCAGTAGTTTCACTTGGTGTCGAACCACTCTTTTTGCCTTTGACAAAATACAAAGTAGATAATACAGCGAATAGAATTAACGCAACTTCTACTACACCCCAAACAACTGCAAATACAATTGCTCCATTACATGTAGCATCTTCTTCATCTGTCTGATTTCCCATTTTGAACGCATTAATCTCTACTGCTAGATTGTTAAATGTTTCTTTATCTGCTTTCAATGTTTCAACTGCTTGATTATACTCTTCTTCGGTTATATCTGAGGTCGCTCCAAGCATCGCCACCTTATATCCCATACGATATACCCAATATTCTGTCTTAATTTCAGATTCTCCAATAATTAATGTCAAGGTAGCTTTCTTGTCATTTTTAAATTTAATTTTCATGCCTGCTTCTGTGCCTATTGGTAGCCCAGATTCTGTTGCATCTTCTTCGGTTTCAACAGTTTGAATAATCGAATATGTCATTCCATAACTAACTGGACGAGCAAGCATTACTATGTAAAACACAAGTCCTACCGCTGCTAATGATAAAAATACAATCATCACGGGCATTTTTGATAAAAACTTTTTCATTTTCCCTCCTTTTGTTTTTATTACTATGTTTATAACATATTTTGTAAAATTATGTCAACAAAAAATTAAAATAATTTATATTTGCAAAATATGTATTCGCTTATAATATATATGCAATAAATAACTTATTTGATTATTTTATAAATAAAAGAATCTAACTAATTAGTTAGACTCTAAATTTATGTTGTTATCAGAATTAGATATATTTTCATTTGTTGATTTTCTATTCTTGATATAAAAGACAGTCGCTAACACTGCAAAAGTAATTAATGCGGCTTCCACTACTCCAAATACTGATGCGAAAACTATAGCTCCTGTACATACAAATTCCATTTCCACACCTTCGAAATTTACATTAATATTAAAGGCATTCACATTGAATACAGGCATACCTTCACCTTCGCCAGACCACAAAGCATCCCATTCATTCTTATCCGCTTTTAGAGCTTCAAGCATATCATCATATTCTTCTTCTGATGAAACACCTTCTGGTATCATAATAAACTTATTTCCATTACGAATTATCCAAATTTCTATTGGTTCTCCATTATCTTCTTGAATAATTGACTGTTCCATCTTTCTATCATTTAAAATTTTCAAGCTATAACTAATTTCTGTACCTGCTTCTACGCCGAATGTAGAGGTCTCTTCCTCTGTCACAACGTGATTCCATGTATAAGTCATTCCATAACTAACTGGACGAGCAAGCATTACTATATAAAATACAAGCCCTATTACTGCTAGTGATAAAAACACTATCATCACCGGCATTTTTGACAAAAATTTTTTCATTTTTCCTCCTTTTGTTTTGCTATTAATTTTATATCATATTTTGGGAAACATTGTCAAATTTTTTTTGTAATTATTTTATTAAAAATATAAATTAATATTTAAATTATTTTGTAAATTATATAAAAATTTTAATAATAAAAAAATCTAGCCAAATTCTACCGACTAGATTTCATATATTTATAATAGATTTATTCATCATTAAAAAATAATTAAATTAATTGTAATTATAAAATGTTGCATCAATAGGTAATGCAATTACAATCATACCTACTAAGATAAAACATAATCCTGTAATCATTAAACCTATATAAAGTTTATCATTTTTATTAATTTCGTCTTGCTTCCTTTTAGCCATAGTAATTCTTTTTGCCATAAAACATATAGCTACACCAATTATAGCAAGTACAATACCTGTAATAACAGTATATCTAAGTAAAAATTCTGCTGGTTTTTCAAACGATAAAAGTGTACTCATACCCTCTCTCCTATAAATATGTCATAATATTATCACGAGTTTTATATTTTGTCAATAGGGAATTATCTTTTGCGTCTAAATTTGAATATATTATTTACTTTTGTATATCTAAATGTATAGTAAACTTTATAACAAACTGAAACACCTGCGGTTAGAATAATTGCAACTAAACCAATATTTGTCACCAAAGAATAATACAACAAGAATGTAAATGCAATCAATGTCAAACATTCAAACAACATATAGCAATAGTCAACCGCATCTACAAATTCTGGCATGTTCTTTTTGAAAAATACAATCTTGTACACATTAGTTAAAATAATAAGTATTATAGCAATAATTGCCAAAGCTAAATTAATTGCATCAATTACAGCGAATAAAATTATTAGTGTTGTAAAAATAAGAATACTAGCCAATGCATCTATAATTGCATGCTGAAAATTTAACTTATCTTTAAATAATTCTATCCATATTTTGCACAACAAAATGCCTGCGATGATTAAACTGATAGACCATTCAGGTAAATATAGATATGCAAATATCACTATTGGTAATAACGCTATTGAAATAGCAAATAAAATCTTATAAAAAATATCATTTCTAGTCATATATACCTCTGCACATGTATTTTAACAAAAATTTCTTTTATTTTCAACTATTTTAATGATTAAATTTCTACAATTTTTATTTTTTGACAAATCTTCTTGATTTTTTATGTTTCATTAAATACAACAATTTAACAAGTCGACAATTATTTCATACAATGAATTATGGAAGGATTAAACCACTATAAAACTTCCTAGAAGGAGAATGAATGAAAAAATTTGCAATTTTATTAGTAATTTTCGTCGGTGTCTTCTCAATAATGTTAACTGGTTGTGGAAATAAAAAAGACGAAAATAACACAATTAGAATCAGCGAAGTGACTCATTCAATTTTTTATGCCCCAATGTATGTAGCCATAAACGAAGGCTATTTTGAAGATGAGGGCTTAGAAATTGAATTAACGAACGCTGGCGGTAGTGACACTGTTATGAGTTCGCTGATATCGAAGAGTTCAGATATTGGCTTAATGGGACCTGAATCAGTCGTATATGTCCGCAATAATGGAATGACTAATGCCCCAATAATTTTTGCTCAGCTGACTGCTTGTGATGGTTCGTTCCTCGTTGGCAGAACTGATGAAGGAGAAAATTTTAGCTGGGAAAATCTCAAAGGAAAGCATATTATTGGCGGAAGAAAAGGTGGAATGCCTGCTATGACACTTCAATATATACTTGAACAAAAAGGATTAAAACCTGGTGACGAACTTGGTGAAAATGTTGATACAATCATTGACACTTCTATCGCTTTCAATCTAACAGCTTCATCATTTGTAGCTGGCACAGGTGACTATTGTACAATGTTTGACCCTACTGCCAGTCAATGTGAACTCGATGGCACAGGATATATCGTTGCCGCTCTTGGCGATGAAGTTAGCGATATACCTTATACTACTTTCGTGGCAACTAGTGATTATCTGAAAAATAATGCTGATAAATTAGATAAATTTATGCGTGCTCTTAAAAAGGGTTATGACTACTTAATGAGTGCGTCAGACAGTCAAATTATAGATGCATTAAAGCCTTCTTTCAGTACCACAAGTGATGAACTAATTTTAGCATCAGTAAAAAATTATATTAGAATTGGTGCTTATGCAGATAGTTTTGTATTGAAAGAATCTTCATGGAATAACATGTTAGATATAATTGATAATGCTGGTGAATTAACCAATCGTGTTGACTGGAATGAAGCAGTTAACACATCGTTCGCTTCAAAAGTAATGTAATTAAACAATGAACGATACCTTAGTTAAAATCACTGATTTAAATTTAATTTATCAAAGCATAAAATCAGAGACAAAAGCACTTGAAGATATAAATTTTGAAATCAAAAACCAAGAATTTATTTCCATTGTAGGACCGTCTGGTTGTGGGAAGACTACAATCCTGTCACTAATTTCTGGTTTAATGAAACCAACTAGTGGAGAAATTAAAATACTAGACAAATCCCCCAACCCAAAAGACGACATATGCGGATATATGTTTCAACGTGATAACTTGCTTCCTTGGCGCACAATAGAAAAAAATATCTATTTTGGCTTAGAAATAAAAGGTCAAAATAAAAAAGAAAGAAAAGGATATGCCCTATCCTTATGCGAAAAATATGGGTTAAAAGACTTCTTAAAAAAACACCCAAGCGAACTTAGTGGAGGTATGCGCCAACGTGTAGCACTCATAAGGACACTTGCATTGAAACCTGAATTACTATTGCTTGATGAACCTTTTAGTGCACTCGATTATCAGACACGTTTAGAACTATGCGACCATGTATTTGAAATAATAAAATCAGAAAAGAAAACCGCTATTTTAGTCACTCATGACATATACGAAGCAATCAGCATGTCGGATAGAATTATTGTTTTGTCCGCTCGTCCTGGGAAAATTAAAGCTGTTCATGAAACAGGATTCAAAAAAGAGATGACTCCGTTTGAGCGAAGAAAAACAGATAAAGCAAAAAAATTATTCGATATAATTTGGCAGGAAATACAAAATGAAAAAAATGATGAAATTCAGTAAATCTCATTATGATTATCTAAGAAAATATAGAACTAAAAAAATACTAATAACTATTACACAAATATCCATACTTGTGCTCTTCCTGACTCTTTGGGAAGTTCTCACAAAATATGAAATAATAAGTTCTTTCTTCTTTTCTAGCCCGTCAAAAATAGTAGATACTATTATTGAGATGTTTAGAAGTGGCGAAC
Source organism: uncultured Clostridia bacterium (assembly GCA_944377485.1). Classification (GTDB taxonomy): domain Bacteria; phylum Bacillota; class Clostridia; order Christensenellales; family UBA1242; genus Onthoplasma. Next base: position 5,210 of record CALWFB010000015.1, read on the forward strand.
TTATTTATCATTCACGCATCACTCTTAGCGAAACCTTAATAGGATTTGCTATTGCGACAGGTATTGGGTTTTTAGTTGCTTTTATTCTATGGTATAGCGACTTTTTAAGAAAAGTTTTAGAACCATATTTGGTAGTACTAAATTCATTACCAAAAATTGCACTTGGCCCAATAATAATAATTTGGTTTGGTGCAGGAAGCAAAGCAATTATATTTATGTGCATTCTAATTGTGATTATTGTGACAATAATGAATATATTAAATTCTTTTACCAGTTGCGATAAACAATTAATCGCGCTCGCAAAATCATTAGGTGCAAATAAATTTCAAATATTTTTCAAACTGATTCTTCCTAATTCATTAAAAGATATAGTGGCAACTTTAAAAATAAATGTTGGTCTCAGTTGGATAGGTGCTATTATGGGAGAATATCTTGTCAGCAAAGCAGGACTTGGTTATTTACTCATATATGGTGGTCAGGTATTTAACCTAAATTTAGTCATGACTGCTACTGTAATACTTTGCATACTGGCATCAGTGATGTATTTTGCAGTTGCATTGTTTGAAAAATTAATGAATAAATTTTATGAATAATTAGAATTTGGTATACAACTAAATTTTAATGTAAATATAATAAAAAAACACAATAATTTATAAATTCTCGGAATTGAAAATTAGTAAAATTACAATAAAAAACACACAAGTTTGTGTGTTTTTTATTTAAACTTATCATATTGATTATCTTCTCAATTTTCTTAAAAATGGCGGAATAGTGTCATCATCAACAATTGGTTTTTTACTATTAAATGAGATGTCTTCTACTGTATCAGAAGAAGCTTCTTCCTCTTCATATTCTTCATCTATATTGTCAGATTCTTCCTCTTCATCATGTTCTTCGACAGGAGTTGTGAAAGCCTTAAAATCCGCACTATTATTTTTAAATTCTGGAACAGGTTCTTGCACTGGTGGATTGTTATATGTTTCAAATCCTGTTGCAATAACAGTAATTTCTGTCTCCCCACTTGATTCATTATTAATCTTTGCACCAAAGATGATATTACAATCTTTGTCTGCAACATCACGCACTAAATCTACCGCTTCATACACCTCTGATAAAGTCAAATCACGACCACCGGTAATATTAATCAAAATGCCTGTTGCACCTTCAATGCTGGTTTCTAGTAATTGACTTGTGACTGCTTGGCGCACTGCTTCAATAGTCTTGTTTGCCCCTCTACCTTTGCCTATGCCCATATGAGCAATACCTTTACCTTTCATAATTGTAGACACGTCTGCAAAATCTAGATTAATAAGTCCTGGAACGGCAATTAAATCACTCACTCCTTGTATCGCCTGACGCAAAACGTCATCAGCATACCTAAAAGCATCAACAAAAGGAACGTCCTTTTTTAGTATGGTATACAATTTTTCATTAGGAATTATGACAAGTGAATCAACATACTGTTTCATCTCTTGAATTCCTTTTTCTGCATTAGCAGCACGTTTTGGTCCTTCGAATTTAAATGGTTTTGTGACAACACCAATTGTCAGTATGCCCATATCATGTGCTAATTTAGCAATATAAGGCGCAGCACCATTACCCGTTCCTCCTCCAAGACCTGTCGTTATGAACAACAAGTTGGTTCCTTGAAGCATTTTAATTAAATCTTCTTTGCTCTCCTCTGCTGCTGCTTTACCAATTTCAGGATTGGCACCAGCACCTAGACCTTTGGTCAATTCTTTACCAATCTGAATAATTTCGTCAGCATTCGACATCATTAAATCTTGTTTGTCAGTGTTAACAGCAATAAATTTCGCACCAGTTATCCCTGCTGCTACCATACGATTGATTGCGTTGTTTCCACCGCCTCCAACTCCAACAACTTTTATATCACAAATAGTATCATTAAAATTCATAACCTACTCCTTTTACACAACTATTTCAGCAAGCGATGCCAAGCCTGTTTTTGATGTCTGGTATTTATCTTTTGAATTGTCAAATGGATTTTTGTATTCATAAACATTCAACCCTGTCATATCTTTCAAAATATTTTTTACACCTTTAAAATTTGATATGCCATCACCAGTTAAATACACATCAATATCTTTGAATACTTTGTCAATACTTAGTACATCACCAATGATTTTTGCAATCATTTCAATTCTGCTTTTAACTATTTGATTTGTGATATTAATTGGTGCTTTGACCAAATTACCTTTTGAAACAACTTCATAATTTTCATTCTTTTCGGATTCAATTGTCAATATAACCTTTCTTTTCACCAACTCAGCATCTTTAAAATTCATTCCTAAAACTTGCATAATATCTGATGATATATGACCTCCACCCATTGAAAATGAGCTGAGCAATGCAAGGCCTTCACCCTTATACACACAAACACTCGTACTAATATGTCCAACATCAACAATCGCAACAGGTTTTGTGATATCATTATCTTTGGCACAATTCATTGCTTGACCAAGTGCAGCGGATATAAAGTCTACATTTAAGATGCCGATATTTTTAAATTTTTCATCAATTAATTTTAGAAATGATTGCTTAGCAAGAATGAAACTCGCATCAACAACCAGCGAAGTAGAACGCTTGCCTACTGGTGACATGGTTTTTAAATTATCGTCCAATGTAAATTGCATAGGACTATAATTGATTACTGAATATTCTTCACTATCTCCAAAGTCTGCATTATTTTCATAAAGGTCAAGCAAATCAAAATTTGAAATTTTATGTAAATCTACAAATTTTCTTGAAATGCGTTTGCACACACAAACACAAAATTCACTAGGTACTCCAACGACAATTGAACGAATATTTTTTCTCATCTTTAACTGCATTCTATCAATCAATTGGGAAAATATTTGAGACAATTCATCAATCGACAAAAACTCACCGTCCATATACCCATCATACAAAGCATCTTCTTCTGCAATAATTCTTGACTTACCAGCATATTTTGCGACTGCTAACAATCTTAATGTTGAAGAACCAATGTCTAAGACGTATTTCAAATTGTTCAACACGTTTTATCCCCCATAATTTTTCTTTATAATTATACAAAAAGCTTTTTCAATAGTCAAATATTTTAATATATAATTAAATAATTTATTTATAAAATTGTGTCATTTTTATATAATACCACAATATATTGTATTAATCCATTTTAAAATACACATTATTAATTTGATAAATAGAAAAAAATAAGAATGTTTTATTCATTTTACATTCTTATTTATTTTATTATTCACCATCTACATCATTATCTCGAATAAAACTAATTCTTTCATCTCCGTTTTCTAAATATGTATATTTTATTGTTCCTTTACTCTCACCTTGCAGTTTTAAATCATCAATAGCACTAAAACATAGATTTACTTTGTATTCCAAATTATCTTGTGGTTTACCTATATCAATAACGAATCCAGTAGAGGTTGTTATTACCACTCTATCATAACTTTCTAATAGAGTATAACCTTTTGCAAACTGTACATTGGTCACTAAATCTTTGATATCATCTCTATTTACGTATCTGTTTGTATCTCCATCTGGTATCATCACTGTATTATACATTGAGACAAATAAATTGTATGTAATTGACCTATAATTTTCATTTGACAAAAAATCTGATACTATCGTGTTGCCTGTTATTCCTAAAACATCACTATTATTTTCACCCAATAATGAAACCTCGATTTTTGTTATACCTGTTGGTTCAACATCACTAATTCTTAAAACTTTCAATTCTTCATCTAAAACATAATATGTTTGGTTTGTGTCATTATATGCATAATACATTTCATATCTTTCACGCACATTAATTTCAATTCGGATAGCACTGACGGTTTTGATTTGAATAACTTTTAAATATGGATATTTACGTTCTATATTACTAATTGCTCTATCTTTATCAAGCGAAAATATGCTTCTGCCCTTTTTGAATCCTGCTGTATTTATAATCTGTTCATCTGTTATTCTCACAGTGTTGTTTCTTTCTCCGATGAATACAACGTCTTGACGATACAAACAAAACACAGCACCAAACAAAATAAGTATTAGTGCTAAAATCGATAAAACTATTGTAATTGTTATGATTTTTGCTTTTTTTGTCATATGCGTTTAATATCTGCACCAAGAGATGCCAACATGCTTTCCAAATGACAATATCCCCTATCTATAAAATGAACATTTTCAATTATTGTTCTACCTTCCGCTGCCAAACCCGCCAAGACCAAACTCGCCCCACCTCGCAAATCAAGTGCTTTAATTTTGTTAGCAGACAATTTATGTACACCTTCTACTATCGCTGTATGATTATCAATTATTTGGATTTTCGCTCCCATTTTTTTCAACTCATCTACAATTAAAAAACGATTTTCAAAAATTTTTTCATTGATTTGTGTCTTACCTTTCACAATACAACTTAGAGTCAACATCAGTGATTGCAAATCTGTCGGAAAATCTGGGAAATATCCAGTAGAAACTGACTTTATAGATTTTAACGGAGTTTCTCTTGATATTGTTATTATATCATTTTTTATATTTATTTGACAACCCATTCTTAATAAAATATCAATTAATTTTTCATTTTGATTTAAAATTGCATTGTTTATTTGTATAACACCACCACATATAGCGGTAGCAATTAATAAAGTACCCAATACTATACGGTCGGGGATTGGTCTATATTCTACACCTTTTAATCTGTCAACACCAAATATAGTGATTTTATTCGTGCCTGCACCCTTAATATTTGCTCCCATCTTAATAAGAAAATTGCACAAATCGACCACTTCTGGCTCACGAGCAGCGTTGTATATAGTCGTCTTCCCTTTTAATGTCGATGCAAACTGAACTATGTTCTCTGTTGCTCCAACGCTTGGAATTTTTAATTTAATTTTATTTGCTTTGGCATGTTCTGCATTGAAAAATATAAAGTCATCCAATTCAACTACTTTTACTCCCAATCTTTTAAATGCATCAATATGAATATCTATTGGTCGTTCACCTATTTTACACCCACCAGGCATTGTCAGGCTCATCGTTTTGAATCTTGCCAAAATGGAACCCAAAAGAAAAATTGATGAACGCATTGTTTTGCATAGATTATAATCTAAACATATATCATCAATTTGCGAATTGTTAATAACGTAATCATCGCCAATTCTTTCGACTTTTGCTCCTAACTTTTTCAAAATTTTAATCATATTTTGAACATCTAAAATATCTGGACAAGAATTGATTTTAACACTTTCAGTTGTAAGCAAACTGGCGGACATAATTGGCAGTGTGGCATTTTTCGATGTTTGAACCTTTATTGTGCCATATAATTTATTTCCACCATTTATTATAAACTTATCTTTTTTTCTATAACTCATATATTTATTTATGAAATATATTTCATTTGAGTTAGAATTTTATATGTTTTTCTTTCTCTGTCTGCTTATCTACATTCATTACTACCCCTATTGCTGACATAAATACAAATAATGAGGTGCTTCCTGCACTAATAAAAGGCAAAGGTAATCCTGTTGGAGGAATTGAACCTGTGACAACCGCAATATTTAATATTACTTGTATACTGATTAATGCTCCTATGCCAAAACACAAAAAAGCAGAAAATTTATTATTTGCTCGCATGCCAACTTTAAAAATATTGATAATTAAAATTAAAAACACTATAACAACTATGATACAGCCAATCAATCCTAATTCTTCTGCAATTATTGAAAATATAAAATCTGATTCACTAAATGGTAGAAAAAGCTCGGCTTGTCGGCTATTGAAAAGTCCTACACCCCATAATCCGCCACTTCCTATTGCATAAAGTGACTGTATCAATTGATATCCTTCATCTAGCGGATTGCTCCAAGGATTAATAAATGCAACAATTCTGCTAAGCCTATATGGTTCAATTAAAATCAATACAACGACCAATAAAATTGCAGGCACAACCATCATGCCAAATACTTTAAGTCTCATGCCCCCAATAAACAGCATGAAAATAAGTGTAAATGCAACACACATTGTGATTGACATGTTAGGCTCTAACATTATCAAAACGCAATATATTCCTCCAAGAGTTAATGTAATAAGTATGTGTTTAAACTTAGATAATTTATCACCATCTGCAAGATAACCTGCTAAAAAGAATACCAAACAGAATTTGGCAATTTCACTTGGTTGAATTGTAAAACTGCCTATACCTATCCATCTAGTAGCACCATAACTTGTTCTACTAAGACCTGGAATAAAAACTAAAATAAGAAATACCAGTCCAATAATATAGAATAACCAGTAAAATTTTTTATAGACTTTATTGTTAATCAAACTAGTAATAGCCAGTCCCACACAACCAATCAATACACCAATGATTTGTTTTTTTAAGTAAAAAAATTCATCATTATAATTTACACTGGCAGAATATTTACTAGCACTATACACCATTATACAACCAAATATAGCAAGAGTGAGTGTACAAATTAGGATAATAATACTATTCTTTCTTTGTGCTAATTTCATACTCGCTCACCAACTTATTAAATAATTTCCCCCGCTCAATAAAACTAGAAAATTGGTCATAGCTTGCAGATGCGGGAGATAAGACTATACTATCATTTTTCTTTGCTAGTTTTGTGGCGATTTCAAATGAGGAAGTTAAATTTTTAGCTTTCTCTATGTCAAAATTTCCGTTATTTGCATTGAATAAATCATCAGCAATCTCACCATACACTATTATTTTTTTTACCCGTTTTGGCAGATTAGAAAACAATCTTTTATAATCAAGACCTTTCTTTGAACCACCTAATAGTAAAATTATCGTTCCTTTCACCGCATCTACACATGCAAGTGTTGATGAAATATTAGTTGATTTACTATCATTTATGAAATGAACTCCGTTGACAACTCCTATCTCTTCTATTCTGAATGGTTCACTTCTAAAATTTAATAACACATCTCGAATTTGTTTTGGAGACACTTTATATACATATCCATAACAAATAGCACACATAATGTTGTATAAATTGTGTTTACCTTTTATTTTTAGTTCATTTATTGCTATAATTTTGTTTTGATGAAGATATATATAACCATTTCTAATATAAACATCTGCCAAATATTTTAAAGAGTATGTAAGTGTTAAACTATTTAATGTTGGATGAATATTGTCATCAAGATTAACTACTATATAGTCCTGTGGTTTAATATTATTAAAAATGTTATATTTTAATTTAATATACTCGTCCATTGTCTTATGCCTAATCAAATGGTCTGCTTCAATGTTAAGTATTGTTGCAACATGCGGTGAAAAAGTTTTAGCATTTTCTAACATAAAACTGCTCACTTCAACAACTTTTATATATTTTTTCTTTTCAATTACAGCACGAGATAGAGGATATCCTATATTTCCACATGC
>CALWFB010000016.1 GCA_944377485.1 uncultured Clostridia bacterium
TGTAAAGAACAAGGAGAAGTAATCATAACAATTACATATACAATAGATACTAGTATTTCAACACAAATTAAACTAATCGTCAAATAATTACAAATGTTTTACTCTTTGGTTAATCAAATAAATTGACAATTATATTCAGGCATTGTATGATAAAAAAACAAAAGGAGAATAAATGGGAAAACTTATCAACACCATGGCACAAAAAAACATTGTGTCAAGACTTAACGCACACTTTGACGAATCAAATTCTGATGATTATTTAAAGGCTCAAATAAAAGATTTAATACAAAAAGAAGATTACAAAACGCTTTTAAAATTAAAATGTAGACATACCGTATTAAAATCTTTATCTTTTGAAGAATTATTAAAATGTAAATTTTACTTAAATGCTATGGACATATATGATTATGCACGAATTCATAATTTAGACAAAGAAAAAATGATGGTATTATCTCAAATCATTATAGCAATGGGAGACCCTACATATATCTACCAATTCCTAGATTTAAACAATGCCCCAATTGATATGCTTGTATATGGATTAATTAAAACAGAAGACTTAAAACATTTACGTCTTTTACTCCGTGCAGATATTTTACCAAAAGAAATGCTATCAATGATTGTAGATGAAATTCATAGAATAGAACAAAAAATTAATTCACGTCATAGTTCAAATAATTAAAACTAAATTCTAATTTATCCATTACTATATAATTTCACTCATCTAAAATTTATAAAGTATGAAAAATTTTCATAATTTTTATGCGCTCATTTAATTCAATTTTCCTATCAAATCATCACAAATTACACTAAGAGAATTGAGCGCATTTTTTTGTTTTTGTTCATATATGTTTTTTATGTGTTCCTTATAATCTTCCTGCTTATCAATAGGCAAATTTGAATAAATTAATCGCACATAATCATTTTCAACAAATAATGGATTATTGACTAAATCAATGTCATTCAATTCATCATTAATCACCTGTGTATAAACATACATCGCCTTAGATAATTCTGACTTATTAATCCAAAAAGGTTCTCTCGACTTGTTTACTTTTAATATTTTGCAATTGGTGTCTCCTAGCACATAAGCCATACAATATATCTGTGAGCATTCATAATTTGGTCCATATGGATATTCAATTACAGAATAAAAACGTATAAATATATTTTTCTTTTCATAATCTTCTATTCTATTCAAAAAATTTTCACATTCTTTAAAATATGCGTCATCAACTTTTTCGCTTAAAATCTTTTTTATATCATAAATCTTGAATTTTTCAAACTTCTTTTTGAATTTTGCTTGAAAATATTCATCAAAAATTTTTTTATTTATATAATCTAAAAACATGCTTTACCACCTTGCTAAATCATCATATTCTCCAATCAAACAAAATATAATTGTAATATAAAAAATTTATTTAACAAATATCATTTAAATTTTGTTATGAATAAATTCTATAAATAACTATACTATTAATCCCTACATTCTAATATTAGCCAGTTATTTATAACATATATTATATAATTTGACAACAGAAAAATTAAATAAATATAAATGTTGACAAATTAAAATAAATTTGTTATGATTCAAAGGTATAGTTTTAATTCCTTAAATTAAAATTGTACTAACTCTTTTACTCAAAACAACATTCAATAATCTATATAAAATCTAACGACATAAAATGTTTACGATTGAGAATAAATGAGCAATTTAACATAAAAGCGAGTAATCAATCAAAAGACTAATATTGCACTAGCAATTTAGTAATAGCAAAATAGGAATCCTGCGAGACGAATGTCGAGTAGGAAAGAGGAGCGACCGAACAAAAGGATTACTTCGCATAAACCTTGTTTAGCGAATTAGCAAAAGTTCGAGTTGCAACGAGCGGATATGGCGAAACTGGCAGACGCGCAAGACTAAGGATCTTGTGGAGCAATCCTTGCAGGTTCAAGTCCTGTTATCCGCACCAGACGGCGAAATATCGCTGTTTTTTTTGTTTTGTTGAACGTAAAACTCAATTTATAGGTCATTTCGCCGTTTCCCACTGTGTACCCTCTGGGGCACTTGTGGGAATCCTTGATTGTTTGCTCGTCTTTTTCATTGTTGTACACCTTTCAAATACTCACTTTAATTTGACTTGTCCGCTAATTTGTTTTATAATATAAAATGAACATAAAAATTTTAGTGTTCAAATAATGTATTGTTTTATATAATACATAAAGGAGGTTAAATGGAAATTTTAATCAAAGCAAAGCCTAATTTTACTAGCTATGCATATCCATGTAGCGATGACCAATGTGGCGATTGCAAATCTCAAGGTGCAGACGGCTGTTCAACAGACGCAACTTGCTACTCAGATTAATTACGGGTGAAAAATGACAAACATAAAATATGTTGCTTCACAATTCAATCTTGTAATTAAAGAAGATGCGGGGAAGGTGTTAATTTTCAACACCTTCTCTGGCTGCGTCTGCACTCTCGAAAAAGATGTTTTTAATTCAATTTGTAATAACATAATAGATGAAAAATGGCCTTACTTTAACGATTTAATATCGCAAGGAATAATTGTTCTAAAAGAAATTGACCAAGTTGGTATGATTTTACAGCATGAAAACCTTGCAAAATTTTCAAACGATAAGAAAAATTTATCATTTGTAATTGCTCCTACCTTAAAATGTAATTTAAGATGTTATTATTGTTTTGAGTCTAGCCAAAACGATTGTAAAGTAATGGACGAAGCGACGATGCAAGACGTTTTAAAATTTATTGAAAATTCTTTTGGTCAAGAAACTGAAAGTTTGAGGATAAATTGGTTCGGTGGCGAACCTTTGCTGGCGAAGGATTTTATAACCAAATTTTCAAAAGAAATAAAAAAAATTACTGATAAACATAATGTAAAATATACATCTTCAATGATTACTAATGGTGTCTTTCTAACAAAAGAAACAGCAAAAAACCTTAAACAAATAGGTGAATTACAAAGTGTTCAAATCACCCTTGATGGTTCAAAAGATGAATACTGTAAAAGAAAAGGTACAACACCTGTTGTGTTTGAAAAAGTAATTCAAAATATATGTGACTGTGCTGATATAGTACGTATATCAATCAGATTAAATTGCGATGGTAGCAATTATAATGATATATTAAATATTGTTGATGATTTATTTACAAACCATCATTTAACAAAGAAAATAGGTGTTTACTTAGCTCCTATTACCGATTATAACGGAAATGGTTTTGATGTTTGTAATAACAAAGAATTTAGCAAACTTCTTATAAAATTTAATCAACATTTGAAAACTACCTATCCCGATTATCCTTTGAAATTAGACGAATTGAATGCCAAAAAATGCTATTGCGCATTAAAAAAGTGTATAAATTATGCAATAGGTCCTAATGGAGAATTGTATACTTGTGAACATGACTTTGGTGTGAAAGAATTCATAATCGGAGATGTAAAAAACGGTGAATACTTTACTGATTATCATAGAAAATTTCTTGAGCTAAAACTATCTGAAAAATGTAAAAAATGCAAACTTCTACCACTATGTTTGGGAGGTTGCCCTTCAATGCGATACAATCAAAAGAAAGATGTTTGTTGCATTACAGAGCCATATGTAAAATACATAATTTTGAATAAAATTAACAAATCAAATTAAATATTATAAATAGGAAAAATTATGCAAAATAAGGTAAAAATTTTTAACAAAAATAGGACATGCCACAAAAAGCAAATGCCAACATTTGCTCGAATTTTAAACATTCAAAGTGAAATGGGTGAACTTGCAAAGTCTTATTTGAAAAACTCTAAATATGGAACAAAAGATTTTACTTTAAATGATGAATTTAAAGAAGAATTTGGAGACGTATTATACACAATATTATCTCTTGCAAATGAACTAAATTTAGATTGCAATTCATGTTTAGACTTTACATTGAATAAACTCAAAACTCGCATGGAAAATAATGGTTCTATGGAAAATAAAAAATAATATTTTTTAAATACCATTAACAACACCATTTATAATAAAAAGGAAGAGAATTCTCTTCTTTTTTATTCGCGTAAAATTTGATTTTAAATATTAAAACTTTAACTATTAAAATAACAATTTTAACCAGGACGTTTCTTTGGTGTAAAATTGACCTAAATATCTTTTCTTGTCATTAATCATAACTGACCTCAAAAGAAATTAGATTGTTTCTTTTTAAAAAATCTTCATAATTTTTATATGTTATACACTCAATTATTTTTTCAGAATATCCTAGTTTTTTTAGTTCTCTTGCAATTTTTTCTATTTCTTCATACGATTTGATATCTTTCGGTAGATTGTTTGTATCTATTCCATAAAAATCTGTACCAAATCCAAAATTCTTATATCCAAACTTTTTAATAAGATAGTCAAATTGCAAAGCGATTGTTTTTGAATCTACTTTCCCCTCCTTGCCCACGAATTTGTCATAAATTGTAAGTCCTAGATATCCTTTTGATTTCACAATCATTTCAATTTGTTTATCCGTTAAATTACGTTTATGTCTTTTCAAGTCATAGATATTGCTATGTGAATTATAAATAGGTTTTTTTGTCAATTTGCAAAATTTCCAAAATGATTTTTTATTCATATGTGCAGTATCTACAAAAATATTTTCGTTTTCAAGTCTATGTATCACTTCCTCACCAAATTTAGTTATACTTTTTCCCCCTAATGCTCCACCAGCAAGTTGATTATCAAAATTCCAGGTTAAAGTACAACATATAGGTCGCAATTTTATTAATTTCTTAATGTCCGATTCTTTTATAAACCCAATATCTTCAATAGACAATAGAAGTGTTAAATCCTTAAACTTCTTATTTAGTGTTGTTAATTCATTATTAAAATTTGATATATCTGAAATGTTTAATTTTGAGTTGGTCGTAAATATTGCACAACTAATTATTTTTACACCCACCTTTTGACATTGAGAAAGATAACAGTCTTTTTCTTTGGCTGTTATCTTTGTCATAAAATCGTTGTGACTATCTGCAATGTTTATCATATTACATTTTTTATTCTAATCTATCTACAATTGTTAATACTGATTTTCATCTTCTCCAAAAATTGCGTTGTATTCTTCCATAGTGATTAACACCTGTCTAGGTTTACTTCCTTCTTGCGGACCAATGAATCCTGCTCGTTCCATTTGGTCCATAATTCTACCCGCACGATTAAATCCGACTGAATATCTTCTAGATATCATGCTACCACTAGCCTGTTTGGTCTGGATAAACATACGTAAAGCCTCTTTTAATACAGGGTCAAATTCTTGTTCACGCATGTTAACGTTATCATGATTGTGTTCTTTCTCTTGATAAGGATTTTTTATCGCTTTGCCCGTATCATCATCATAGACAGGTTTATTATTTTGTTTTATGAAATCTACAACTTTACTAATTTCGGCATTAGATACAAATGCACCCTGCACTCGTCTAGGTTCAGGTTTGTCTTGTGGTTTAAACAACATATCACCTTTACCTAACAATTTTTCAGCTCCGCCACCATCAAGCACGGTTTTACTATCCATGTAATTTGTCAAAGCGAATGCTATACGGCTTGGTAAATTTGCTTTTACAGTACCAGTAATGACATCTACACTTGGACGCTGTGTCGCCAATACCAAATGAATACCTGCGGCTCTTGCCTTTGCAGCAAGTTTTGCAATTCTATCTTCTATTTCACGCTTAGCTTCAAGCATCAAATCTGCCAACTCGTCTACTACGATTACAATAAATGGCAATTTATCCTCTCTTTTTGATTTGACTGCATCTGACTTGTTAAATTCATTGATATTAACCACATGATTTTTTGCGAACAATGCATATCTTCTTTCCATCTCTTTAATCGCCCAATCGAGTGCGTTGATTGTCATTTCTTTATTTGTAATCACTTCTGGAATTAATAGATGAGGAAGCCCATTATATGTTGAGAATTCTACCATCTTAGGGTCAATCAAAATTAACCTTAAATCCTGAGGTCCTGCTTTGTAGCACATACTTAGAAGCATTGTATTAAGACAGACAGATTTACCACTACCCGTGCTACCTGCGACTAACAAATGAGGCATTTTATCAAGATTACAGAAAATGATATCGCCATTAATATCTTTACCCAATACAAATGACAGTGGATTACCTCTAACACGGAATTCATTACTATCAACCAATTCTCTAAGACTGACCGAACTAATTTGATTGTTAGGTACTTCTATACCAACTGAATTCTTACCAGGTATTGGTGCTTCTACACGAATGGAACCATTAGATGCCAACGTCATAGCGATATCATCTGCCATTTGTGCGATTTTGTTTACAGATATACCTCTTGGCATAGTCAATTCATATCTTGTGACAGCAGGTCCCACTTGCACATTATTTACCTTGGCTGGCACTTTAAAGTCTTCAAGCACTTGCTCTAATCTGTCTATATTGTCTTGCAATTCTTCATCTGTAATTCTACTTGGATTTTCTATAAAATTCAAAAGTTCTACTGGAGGTGCCACATATGGAGGAATTTCTTGTTTTGGTTTGACATCTTCTATTTTCACTTGTTCAACTTTTTCAATTTTTTTGCTGACACCTGGAAGATGAAATTTAGATAAATCTACACTTGGGCGAACCACTTCACTTTCAACAGTGTTTCCAAGAGAATTTTCTGGTTTTGTTGAATATTCATCTTTATATTCGCTATTTGTCACATCTGCTGTGAATTCTTCCACTTCATTAGTGGACTCACCTTTATAATTTTCATTCAAGTTAGCCAAATCAGAATAATCATCCACTTCATCAGCAAAATCTTCACTCTCATCATCTTTTTCAGTTGGCTCACTATAATCTTCACTACTATCAAGTATTATATCGTCATACTCATCATTTAGGTCCTCGAATAAATTATCGTCATCTTCATTTTCTTGACCAAGTGCGTCCATAATTGATTTATTATTATCATTATCTATATTTGTGTGATTGATTGGATTGATTTCTTGCTTGTAATCATGTGTTTGTTTCTGTTCAAACTTACTTTCTGGAATTTCGTAGACATTCGAATTATTTGGCTGATTACCTAAATTATTGTTATTTAGATTTTCACTGTTATTTGATAAATTCACATTATTATTTGCAAGCGTAGATGTTTGATTACTATTAATTTGATTGTTTACACTGGTAAAGTTATTAGAACTATTATTTGCAAAATTATTTGTTCCAATTTGATTCTGAATTCCTTGATTGTTATTAGGATTATTTGACTCATTTGCAGTCATATTAACAGTATTATTTGAAAAATTATTTTCTTGTACTTTATTTAGTTTTTTACTGTTATAATAACCCGTGGTATTATCCAAAAATAAATCATCTGTATTTTCAGGCGGTATAACAGGTTCTAATGGGGTTAATATATATTCTCTCTTTGACATAGGACGAGATTCAATATTTCTACTATTGAGATTAAGATTTGGCATGCTGCTAGAAATAATTGTACTCTCTCCCTTTTCTAAACCAAGTTTTTGTTTGGCAATTTTTTTCGCCTGTTCTTCTTTTGAAATTGGTTGCTTTTCTTCTATATCAAATTCTTCTATATTTGAAAAATCAAACTTTGTTTTCTTTTCTCTTTTCGTCTGGTTTTTCTCAACAGTCACGTAATCAATAATTAATCCAACAAAGATTGCCAAAGCAATCGCACTGAAAATATACGCACCTACAGTTGTAAGCAATTTTACAATCGGATATGAAATTAAACTGAATAAAATACCACCAGCAGTAGTTTTGGCTCTATAAGTTTCAACCAAGAATGAACCATATCCATTCATTGGCAATCTTGCCGTCAAAATAAGATGGAAAATGAACCATATAATGCATAGAGTAATCGACAAATACACTACATATTTTGTACGTACATTTATACTGCGTTTTTTCATAAAGAACACTGACAATAAAATACCCACTACACACACAGGATAAACTAATAAACCAAAAACTCCAAGCAAAAAGTTTTGAATAAAATTTGATGGCAAAACACAAACCAAAAAAATGACAAAAAATACAATTAAACAGATAAGTGGAACATTAACTTTCTTTTTAGGTTTGGGAATTTTAACCTTCTCTACCTGTTCCTTATGCTGTTTTTTTTCTTTTTCTTTCTCATTTTTATCTGGTTTTTTATTAAACGAAGATTTATATATTGCCATAACACATCCTTGTTATGATTATACCTTTATTTTCAAAAAAACACAAACGATTTTTAAGAATGATAAAATTATAACCATTACAGGCAATTTGATACTGTTGTAGGGTTAAATCCATTATCTTTTGTATATTCTAAAATATCTGATAGAGCATCAACTGTTTTTTTAGTTGGATGCATCAGAATTAAATCTCCATTATTCATATTTTTGATTGCACGAGAGTATATTAAATCTCTATCTTGGTCACGCCAATCAATCGTATCTCTAGTCCACATAATAGTAGTATAATTGAGACTAACCGCAGCATCGACAGTCGTCACATTATATGCTCCACTAGGCGGTGCGAATAAAGTCATATTAACCCCAAGATTTTCACTAATAACTTTGTGACATAATTCAATTTCTTGTTGATTAGCTTCAAAATCTAATTTATCTTGGTCTTTGTGATAAAACCCATGGTTGCCCAATTCATGCCCACGAGCATATATTTCTTTGACTAAGTCAATATTTTTAACTGCCCATGAACCTCCAACAAAAAATGTAGTTTTCACATTATAAATATCAAATATATCTAACATTTGTTCAACATATTCATTTCCTTGATATACATTAATCATAAAACAAACATTATTTAGACTAGTATTTCCTTGATAAACTACTCTACTATCCGTATTGCTTTCCAAAGCACTTGAATTGCTAAAAGATAGTCCAATAAGAGCTACAAACATGGCAACTATAATAATAATTGCAATATTTATACTTTTTTTCATATCATATTCTATTAAAAATTTGTACAAACTATGAATATTAAATTTAAAAAATAAAATATAACAATTAATTAATATAAAAATTAAATTATGTATAAAATTATTTTAGCTATTGACTTTATTAAAACATCATGCTAAAATTAATATAATATAAGGAGATGTTATGAAAAAGACACCAAATGGAAGAACTTATCCAAGAGCCAAAGACATTTATATAAATTACGAAAATTCGGACCAGAGAAGGAGAGACGCAGCTATTCGTCATGACGAAAACACTAAAAGGACATTGAAAGAATTTACAAGTAGACCAGACATTCAAGAAAAGCAAAAAAATGCAAAAGACACGAAAGCACTTACTGAAAAAAGATATCAAGAATTAAAGCCCATGATTTCAAATATGAAATCATCTCTATTCAATGAAATAATTGAATTCACAAAAACTCATTCAGTTGATGAAGCAATAAGACATTTTTCTGCCAAAATAAAAGAATACAAAACTTTACATGATGAATATGATGAAATAGTAAAGAAACTTCAATCTCATTATTCATCTGATTATTCTGATTTGTTTATTGATTTGTCACAAGCAAACCCAGAATTTTTACTATATGCCCCTGTTCAAATTTTTACTACTAAAAACAACTTGCGCATATCTGCCCTAAACGATGAGCAATTAGCAATTTTGCAGAAAAAGTTAGAACAAAATTCTATAAACACAAATGAGAATTTCAAAAAGAATTATATAAAATATTTCCCTGACTTCTTCTCAAATATGTTTAATATAAATGATATGTTCTATGCTATGACTAAGCGACCTGAATTGTATGTTCAGTTTAGGAATACCGGCGCATATGCTACCGATATGAATGAGAAAAATTTAAAAACTTTAATAACCATAGCACCTGCCACAATGCTATATATGAATAGAGAAGAAATATATAAAATTGCAAATCTCGTACCCGCAAAAATAGGTTTAGCGATTAGTAAATGTCCTGAAATTATGGAAATACTTGACAATAAGTTCTTTGCAGATTTTCCACCAAAACAAATTTTCGGAACTAGTACAGTTCCAAAACAAACATTTTTAGTAAAAATTAAAAAATATTTACCTGAATTCCCAGAAGTGGAAAAATATTTAACCAATCACTACTATAATACACCAATTTCAACAAAAGAAGATTATAATACTGACGGAGAATTCAATATTTAAAAGAAGTGAAATTTCACTTCTTTTTTTTAAAAAAAAGCGGACAATTTCCGCTCTTTATAATTTCTTAATTAATTTCATATCAACTCTACCACGTTCGTCAATTTTAATAGTTTTTACTTTAACTTTATCTCCCACTTTGACTACATCTTCCACCTTTTCTACTCTATCCTTCGATAGTTTAGAAATGTGTATCATTCCTTCTTTCCCAGGAGCAACTTCAACAAATGCTCCAAATTGAGTGGTTCGAACTACTACTCCGTCATATTCACAATTCAATTCAAAATCGGTCGCAATAGCAAGTATCATTGATTTTGCCTTTTCCATCATGTCTTTATTTGTTGACGAAACGAATACATCTCCTTCATCTTCTATGTCAATTTTCACACCCGTTTCTGCAATTATTTGATTAATCACTTTTCCGCCCGAACCAATCACTTCTCTAATCTTGTCAGGGTCAATTTTGAATGTGATAATCTTTGGAGCATATTGGCTAAGTTCTTTACGAGGTGCTTTAATTGTCTTGGACATTATCTTTAATATCTCTAATCTTCCCAATCTTGCCTGTTCCAGAGCGGTTGTCAAAATTTTTCTGTCAATTCCATGAATTTTAATATCCATTTGAATTGCTGTAATACCTTTTGTTGTGCCTGCTACTTTGAAATCCATATCACCCAAAAAGTCTTCAAGTCCTTGAATATCGGTTAAAACCGCAACTTTGTCGCTATCTTTATCTTTCATCAGTCCCATAGCAATACCTGCAACTGGCGCTTTAATTGGAACACCTGCGTCCATCAATGCCAAAGTGCTACCACAGACTGAAGCCTGAGATGTTGAACCATTAGAAGACAATACATCGCTGACTGTTCTAATAGCATATGGGAACTCTTCCTCACTAGGAAGTACAGCAAGCAAAGCACGTTCTGCTAGTGCACCATGACCTATCTCACGTCTACCTGGACTGCGCAAAGGTTTAGCTTCACCTGTCGTATAACCTGGCATATTATACTGATGCATATATCTCTTGTATTCTTCGTTATCCAATCCATCTAATTCTTGTGCTTCGCTAATCATGCCAAGGGTACAAGTAGTCAACACTTGTGTTTCTCCACGAGTAAACACTGCCGAACCATGCACTCTTGGTAGCAAACCAACTTCACACCAAATAGGACGAATTTCATTTGTCTTTCTACCATCAGGACGAATTCCCTTATACAAAATCTTATGTCTAACTTTCTCTTTTTTCATATTGTACAAAATTTGAGAAAATTCTTTTTGTCTGTCTGGATATTTTTCAGCAAAGTGCTCTTCAATATCCTGCAATAGGTCATCTTCCATATCATCACGAACATGACGGTCAAAATTCTCTAATATCTCGTCCATACGTTTGTCAGCATAAGCGCGCACGTCCTTATCAATCTCTTCATCAATCGATTCAAACTCGATTTTATCAGTCTTTACAACCTTCAATTTTTTCGCCAAATCTTCTTGGAATTTGACTTGCTTTTTAATCTCTTCATGTGCAAACATTATGGCATCAAGCATCAATTCTTCACTAACCTCTTTTGCTCCTGCCTCTACCATAAGGATTGCTTCTTTTGTTCCGCTGACTGTCAAATCAATACTACTATTATCCATCTCTGCAACAGTTGGATTAATAATAAATTTACCATCGACATACCCAACTTTGACGGCACCAGTAGGTCCCTCAAATGGAATGTCGCTAACCGTCAATGCAATAGAACTTCCAAGCATTGCAAGTGGTTCAGGTGGAATATCGACATCAACAGACAAAGGTGTTGCAATAATAGATACATCATTATAAAATCCCTTAGGGAATAATGGACGCAAAGGTCTATCTATTAATCTGCTTCTCAAAATTGCTTGGTCGCTAGGTCGACCTTCTCTCTTTTTAAAGCCACCTGGGATTTTGCCCACGCTGTACATTTTTTCTTCATAATCAACATTTAATGGAAAAAAGTCCATACCTGGACGAGGAGCTTTTGACATAGTAGCATTGACCATCACGACTGTATCTCCACACCTAAGCATACAGTGACCGCTGGCCTGTCCACAGTATTTCCCGAATTCA
>CALWFB010000017.1 GCA_944377485.1 uncultured Clostridia bacterium
TTTTGCCGATAAAATAAATATTTGAGGACATCTGAAGAGATGTCTTTTTTTGTAAGTTAAATAAAGGGGATGCTGTTGAAATGACGATTGGTGAAGCATTAAAGGAAGAACAAAAGCGATTGGGCCTAACATCTGAAGCAATGGCTGCAGGTGTAATTACAAAAGGGACCTACTCTAAAGTGGTCAATGGTAAACTGCGTTTGAGTAGTGATCTGTTAGTTGAAATTCTTTTTAAGCATAACATTGATATTAGTGATTTTTTTGAAATGATAAAGAGTACTTATATGCCAAAAGAGAAATTAATTGAGGAAAAATTGTTTTCTGAAATGCAACAAGCATTAAATAATCATGAGGTTGAAAAGGCAGAAGAATGTTTGACAAAAATAAAGAATCAAACATCTAATAAATATTTACAGCAACGAGCCGAAATCACAGTTGCTTACTTAACAAATAGTACTGATAAATTAAGTAAAAATTTTAAACAAGCTGTAGTTGATGAGTTGAATAATCATTCTAATTGGGTAAAGGATCTTGATGCGCTGAGATTATTTAATACAGCATTACTAATTCTTTCTAGTGAAAAAGTTGAAATTGAAATGAATCTTTTTTTCATTAAATTAAATCGTATCAAAAAGATTTCTGAACAGATGGAAGAGAGATATGCAATTTTATGTTGTAATTACTTAGATTGGAAGTACCGGCAACAAGGTGAAGTAAATGATAATGTTAAAAATGCTTTGAAATATTTGAGCGATCTTAAGCTAACAGCTCATTTTGAGAGCTATAAGGTTTGTGGAAAGTATTTTGGATATTTATTTAACAAAGAAATTGATAGTGCTAAAAATATGAGGAAAAGTTTACTTGCATTGGGAATAACTGTTGGTGTTGAAAATTGGCCCGTTTAATTTTAATAGTTTCGTATAAGAAACATTCTAAAAGCTAAGGCATAGGCAAGTGTATTATCAAATAAGACAAAAATGAAAGGAGATTTCTAAAATGATTTACTGGGAATTCCCAATTCTTCCAGAAAACTAAGAATGTGTTAGTTGAAAAACGTGTTTTGCATGGAGGTTTAAAGATGCGTAGAAAAAAATTAGGAATTTTGTTAGCAGCAACTTTGTTAGCTACAACAGTAACTAATTCTTTAGCTGAAGTGGTTGCTGCAGATGCAGTACAACAACCCAATCAAAAAGGTATTAGCAGTGAAAAAAATAATGATATTAAGTTATCACAAGAACAAATTGATCAATTTGATAAGTTTGTTGTAGTAAAAGACAACAGCTATGTCTTAGATTCAAAAGTAAATCAAAATTTTTCAACAAATGAAGTTTTAGTGGTAAAAGAAATGCTAAATACTTCAAATCGAGAAGTGAAAAACAATAATTTAATTATCGATCCGGATACCAAAGAAATCCTTGATCAAAATGCAAGTCCATTTGTAATTATGGCAGCGTATAATAAAAATTATACAACGAAGGCTTTTTGGTGGGGTAAGCGATATTACTTTACAAGTAACATCGCTGTAACCAGAGGTGCTAGATACTTTAGACATATAGCAAGTTTGAGAAATGATCAATCGTTGTTTTTAAGTGCTTTAGGAGATTCCATTGCGTATGCTTCTCCGTATGCTACATTAGCAGCTAATGTAGCATCAATGGGAGTAGGTTATGTTGCGGGACAATATAATGGTGCTGCTTCTGCGTTGGTAAGCTATAATAATAGACATAGACATAATCAAATTTATTTGGATATGAATAGAACATTCCAATACTCTCTTCATATCTTAAAATAAAAAGGAAAAATGTATGTGGGTAATTTTAATAATCAATGTAATAATTGCAAGTATTGCGATTATTGCAGGGTTTAATAATCGAGCAGAAGCATTTAGTTTGTTCAATGCTGGTGTAGTTTTTGTGGCTTTTAGCATTGTCTTACTTTTAGGCGCAATTCCGGTTTATCGCAATTTTGATACTTCATCAGTATTGATGTTTGTAGCTGGCATATTGATTGTGTTAGGCATAATCATGTTAATCGTTAGTGTAATTGCTAGATCGACTAGAAAAATCAATCTACAAGATTTGGCAATTGCATTAATGGTAGCTGCAGTGTGCTTAGTATATTTCATTCATAATGCAAGCTTGAACTTTGCTAACTTATTAGTGCCTGAATTAGCTTTAATTGTAGGGCTAATCTTGCTTGTTTATCCAAAACAAAAGTAAATAAATTTCTTCATCCAAAAAAGACATCTCTTCAATAGAGGTGCCTTTTTGTATATAAAAAGGAATTTCTAACTTTTCTGAATTTAAAAATTTTGTGTAATTGAAAAAAGCTAAAAATATAGAATCATAGTATAAAGTTTCTTATACGAAACATATTAAAAATAATTTTATTTTCTGCGTTAATCTATAAATATAAAATGAAAAAGAAGTGAATAGCTTAAAATATAATTACATTAAATAAGATAACATTGATAGTATTACTTAAAATGTTGGATTAAGTAATGAAAAATTTTAAGGAGTAATTTTTATGGGTGGAATCAATTGTGGACAATCAAATAATAGATCCCCTCATAATGGGAGAGCTGGATTTTCAATTTTCCCGCAAATCTCTATTGGATTAGGAACTAATTCTATAAAAGAGAGTGCAATTATTCATGCTATTGATGAATGTGTGGGATCGTATAAGGGATTGCTGTTTGAAGCGTTTCATGGACGAATTAACTATTCTGAACTAAATAGTAGAGCTGTTGCAAAACATATTATAAAAACAAAAGTAAGTACTACTTTTTCTAATTCAATTTCAAATTTAAATCTAGAAGAATTAATGAAAAATACAGAAACATTTTTTGCAATAATTAATTCGCAATGTGGGTACACAGTTAAGGCATTTAGTACAAAATTACAGCCAGAAACTTTGGTGGATACTACTCCGTTAACTTCTAGATTACTATTGCGTACAAACAGACCATTAATTAAAGGATGCATGCCATTTTGGTAATAAAAAGGCAAGTGGGGAGTATATGAAAAGATTAAAGACAGCAGTATTAAGTGATTTCTTAAATGATCTACCATTAGGGGCATTTATCACTTATGCGTATTGGTATGTTTATCATCAAACTCATAATCAAGGAATAGTCTCAATGTTGGGAACTATTGCAATGATTGCACTACTATTTGCAATTTTGGGTGGCTACATTTCGGATAAGTATAGCAAAATTAAATTAATGCGCTTTTTGATTTTGATAAGGTTCATTTTCATTGCTTTAGGAACAATCTTTCTGGTGTTTAAGCCTAAGATGGGAGTTGCTGTAGTTTGTTTTGTAGTAATAGCTAGCTCAGTAATTAATATTATTTACAATCCTTTGACCGAGGCTTTTGCGCCTGCTTTGATTGATAATGACAAAGAATTAATTGAGGCAAATTCTTGGGTTTCATTGGCAAATAATATTGCTACAATCATCTCTTCAGGGCTTGCAACAATCTTTGTAACAATCAATAGACCATTAATTTCGCTGGTCATTCTTTTAGTAGCAGTAATAATATCTTATATTCTTTTGGGATTTATTAAGCCAGATACTGCACCAGTTCATGCTGATAAAATCAAAGTTAAAGAAATATTTGATAATTTTATAGGTGGAATGAAATTAGTGGAGCATAACAAACTAATTATGTTGATGATTCCAATTGCACTTGTAGTTAACTTCTGTTTCTACGTGATTTGGCTATTGACGCCTAAGTTTGCAATTACGGTTTTTAGTCAGTATTGGTTTGTCTATAATGGGATTGATATTGCTTATACAGTTGGTGGAATTATCGGTGCCCTGATCTTTTCAAAAATTAGAGATAATATCAATTCTGCAATTATTTGCCCAGCTTGCCTTTCGTTACAAGCCCTTTGTTTGGCAGTAGTTGGTATCAGTTCTTTATTAACACGTTCGTTAGTATCTGCGACTATTTGTATTGTGTGCTGGTTGGCATATGGAATTTTTAATAGCATTTTTTCAATAGTATATTTTTCTGTTGTTCAAATGTCGTCTTCTAAGGACAATACAGGATTAATGATCGGTGCAGTTATGACTATTTTTTCTGTCATTAATCCAATTGCAACAGCTATGAGTGATCCATTAGGAAATATGATACAATTACCACTTTTAATTTTTATTCTGGGAGTGGTCATGGTATTAGTATCTGTTATGACTTTTATGCCAATTTATCAAAGAATTTTTAAGAAATATGACAAATTATATTCAAAGTGAAGTTGTAGACTTACTTAATCTAGATAAGAAAAAATTATCAAAGTATGATAAATTATGGGGCCAACTTTGTTCACAAAATCAAGATAATAATGAATTACTTAGTATCATTGAAAGAACTAGTCCGATTTTAAATTTAAACAATGAATTTGACTTACATTTACCATATTCGGCTACTAATTTAAAAAGCTGCAGGAAATTTAGCAATAAAAAAATTAATATTTCTGACTTTACGTGGCTATTAAGTAATTCTTTTTTAAGCAATGAAGGTGGACATAGAATATATGGATCGGCTGGTGCATTATATCCTGTTGAGCCTCTCATAATTTGTATAAAAGACAACATGGTAGTGGGATTGCCTCAAGGAGTATACGGCATAGATTACTTGAATAAAGCTTTGAAGAAGGTAAATACTAAAGTAGATTTTAAAAAGTTGAGTCATAGTATTTCACCATATACTGGTCAATTGATCAGTTCAATATTTATTTGCTATATATTTTCTATGACTAGAACTGTTGTTAAGTATAATTATCGTGGTCTTAGACACATGCTTATTGAGGTTGGTTCGATGGCTCAAGCTTTTAGATTAAATGGGCTAGCAAGAATAAATAATTTTGGCGATGTATCATGGTCAGGTTTTGATGATAAAGCATTAAAAGACAGTTTGGGCTTGAGAATCATGAAACCAGTATTGTTGCAATTTTTTGGAATTCAGGACTATAAATAATTTCTTCACTAAAAAAGACATCTCTTCAATAGAGGTGCCTTTTTGTATATAATGGTGGTGTATACGATTTTTATTCAGAAGAGGTAA
>CALWFB010000018.1 GCA_944377485.1 uncultured Clostridia bacterium
AATGAATATATTGACAGAGCTATGACGGGAACAAATGATAAGCGACCAGCACTTCAACAAATGCTTTATGACAGCAAAAACAAGGGATTTGATTTTGTTTTGGTATATAAATTGGATAGATTTTCAAGGTCTAGATATGACAGCTCTGTTAATCGAGCAATACTACTTAAAAATGGTGTTAAACTGATTTCGGCAACTGAAAATATTTCAGACGCACCAGAAGGCATTTTGCTTGACAGTGTGCTCGTTGGACTTGCAGAGTATTATTCTGTTGAACTATCGCAAAAAGTTAAGCGTGGACTTAAAGAAAGCAGAATAAAAGGACTTTTTACAGGTGGCAGAACTCCTTATGGATACAATGTTGTTGACAAAAAAGTTAGTGTTAATGAAGAACAAGCAAACATTGTTAAGTTAATGTTTGGTGAATACATAAGTGGTAAATGTATTAAAGACATTGTAAAGATTTTACATATCAAAGGAATAAAGAACGCATACGGCAAAGAGTGGACAATAAACTCTGTTTCTAGGATATTAAGAAATGAAAACTATAAAGGTTGTGTATATGCAGATAATACTATTTACAAAAATATTTTTCCTGCAATAATAAGCGAGCAACTTTTTGATGAAGTAAATGAAAAATTAAAGATTTCAAAAAGGACTTCTGCTCATCATAAAACAGAAGTTAATTATCTTTTAAGTGGCAAGTTAATTTGTGGCAAATGTGGTAGTTTAATGACTGGAGATAGTGGTAAAGGTAAACTTGGCACAATTTACAATTATTACAAATGCTTTACAAAAAAGAAAAATAAATCTAAATGTGATAAAAAATCCGTTTCTAAAAATTATATAGAAGAAATAGTTTTATTTGCAACACAAGAATTTATGCAACACACGAACTTAAAAAGTATAAGTAAAGTATTGGCTGATACATACAACAAAAGCATTGAAAAAGATACAATTTTAGAAAGTCTAAATAAAGAACTTCAAGACAACAACAAAAAGTTGAAGAACATTTTAACTGCTCTTGAAAACGGAATATTCAATGACACAACAAACGATAGAATGAAAGAACTTGAAATAAGAATACGAGAAATAAAAGAAAAAATTGTTAGCAGACAAATGCTAACAATCAAACCATTAAGTGAAGAAATTGTATATGAATATTTGAAGTCTTTTAAAGATTTAGATTATTCTCTTGAAAATGCAAAACAAAGACTAATTGATATGTTTGTAAATAGAGTTGTTTTATATGATGACCATTGCGAAATTTACTTTAATATAACAAGTGATAAAAGTAAACAATTAAGGTTGAGTGAAAAGCCAGATATATCACAAGAAATTGAATATATAGAAAATAAAAAGGAGCAATCTAACCCAAAGGGTTCGGATTGCTCACAATTGGCGGAGAGTGAGGGATTTGAACCCTCGCGCGCCTTTCGACGCCTACATCCTTAGCAGGGACGCCTCTTCGACCTCTTGAGTAACTCTCCATGTCGATTCACTTATGAATCGTTTTATAATTTTATATCAAAGTAATTTTATTACTGATATATTCAATTAAGGTTTAAAGTAATATTATTATAATATTATAAAAAATATTTAGGATGATGACAGAAATTTTATTTTTCATTACTTTAAACGAGTTTATTATATCAGAAAAATTTTTCTTTGTCAACGTTTATATTTTATTATTTACAAAATTTTATTGATATTTTTTATTTAAAATTAATTACTATTTCTCAATTATATCTCAGTATTTTAATTATAAGTTTTATAATAAAAAAGACCATTTAAATGGTCTTTTTCCCTTGAATTTTCAAGGTAGATGGCTATTATTCACCTAAACAATAATAACTTCCTGAACTTTGTGTAGCAGGGAATCTTTTACCTTTTTCAAGATAAAGGCTACCACCATTGTGACCCTGTGCATCAAATGCTACGTAAGTAGCAGATTGAGGAACAGTTTCACCAGGTCTCCATTGTTTACTTTTAGACATATAGCACCTCCACGTCTAGTATGTGTAGAGAATGGTGATTTATTCTATAATTTTAAAATTATATAGATTGAGCGTAATCTTGTCATGATTAAAAATTATTGTCAGCATTTAAAATAGAATTAAGACTGATTATTGATGCAGCGAATTTATATCTTAAAAGTATTCAATAAATTTTAGAATGATATATATTCTTTAATGTGGATAGTATTAGTTAAGATTGCAAAAAATTTCACTATATGATATAATTAAATTATGATAAGAATCATTAATACTCAATCATTATATGAGGGATTATACAAGACCGTTGAGTTTTGTAAAAAATATAAAAATGATGAATTAGACATAGTTGTTCCAGATAAATTAAGTTTGTTTATGGAACGATTTTTGTTTGAAAAATTAAATCTTGTTTCAAGTTTTAACATAAAAGTAAGTACACTTAATAGATTTGCAAAAAAAAATTGCTTTATACCAAAAGATAAACAGATAAGCAAAGTTGGTAGTATACTTTTAATTTACAAAATATTAAATGAAAATAGTATTGATTTAGAGATTTTGAGAAATAGACGATATTCATTCGAGTATGCGGAAGAAATTTTCAATACAATCACTCAGTTGAAAGCTTCAAAAATATCTTTTGATGAGATGTTTATGTTTGATTCGCAAAATGAACAATTGACAAAGAAAATTCACGATTTAGCAAAAATATTTCAACTATATGAAACATATAAGGCGGGACTACTTGATTCATCAGATTTATTTTTGTTATCTTCATTGACTGTTGCGGACAACAGAGAAAATGCAAAAATTCTATTTGTAGGTTTTGATGATTTCACAGCTATTGAATATACAATTATTGAGAGATTGGCAATTAGTTGTGAAGTGAATATTATCAATTATTACTCAAAAGAAAACAATCGTTATATTTATAATAATCAAGTTTTTGACAAATTAAGAAATATTGCATATATCAATGAACTGCAATTTGATGTTGTAAATGAAGAAACAAATAAAAGTGAAATCAATTTAAAGCAATTTTTATCTAACAATTTGTTCGGAATTAAAAATGATAAATTTACTATAAAAAATGAAACAGTAAAAATCTATTCTGGAAAAGATTTTAGAGATGAAATAGAATTCGTAGCACGTATTATTAGGCAAAAAACATTTAATGGTAATCAATTTTCCAGCAGTGGTGTAGCAGTATTTGATTTGCAAGGGAAAGAAGAAGTTATCAAAGAAATTTTTTCTAAATATGAAATTAATTATTATATTGACAGCAAATTTCAATTAAATCAAAGTATTTTTTATAAATTTTTATTGAGCTTATTGAAATTTAATTTGGAAGGGTACAGTTTAATTCATTTGATTGATTTAATCAATTCTCCATTTTATGATGAAAAATTTGAAATTAAACAAATGCTAATTGAAAAATTATCAAGCATAAAATTTAGAGGGTATAAATTGAGCAATATTGCAGTAGATGAAAATTTAATTGAAGCTAGGGAAAAGTTGCAAGATTTTATAAATTTAATATTGATTGATAAAAATACAAATATAAGCGATTTGATTAAACGATTAGAAAAAATAAATGAAATTTTAAGAATTGAAGAAATTTTAAATGAAATTGCTAATAACAAATCTGAAATTACGGATAAAATAA
>CALWFB010000019.1 GCA_944377485.1 uncultured Clostridia bacterium
CATCCAGGATATTTTGAAGTTCATTACTGAAATCGGAATCTATGATAGTGATTGTCCATGGCTCCACCTACTGGGGTTTAATCCCCATCTCTTTCATATATTTTCCGACGGTACGTTCTGAGATGGTCTCTCCCTTCTGTCGCAACTTTCAAGTGATTTTGTTAGCCCTGTAGTTTTGCTTTGATTCATCATAAATATCCGGTATTTTGACTTTTATGTAT
The DNA here is from genome assembly GCA_944377485.1 of uncultured Clostridia bacterium. Lineage (GTDB taxonomy): Bacteria > Bacillota > Clostridia > Christensenellales > UBA1242 > Onthoplasma. The sequence goes on from CALWFB010000019.1 coordinate 222, forward strand.
GAGTTTTTTATAGGGAAAGGAACGCAGGTTTGTCATTTTCAAATTTTTCTTGGCAATCTGAAAAAACATCTGCCAGAGAAAGCTATTTATATGGTATCATAGGTATTAGAATAACTCCTTTCTTGGATGGTAGTTTATAGTTTTGGGATGACTCTATTATACTATATCCGGCAAGGAATTATTTGGTTTTCAGAAACAAAAAATGCCATATTTATGCGGTCTGTGGCGTTTCGCAAACGCCTAAAAATAAGTAGAGTAGAAAGGATAAAAAGAATGATAAATATTCCAGAGAGTCTAATTACAAGAATATTACAAAAAAAATGTATTCTATTTCTTGGTGCTGGGGCAACCAAAGAATCTGGAGGTGCTTTAGGTAGGGAGTTAGGCAAATATATTTATAATCAAATTGGCGATATCGGAATTGATTTCAAAGAAAACTTGGGAAGATATACGCAATTACTTGTAAACAAAGGTTATAGGGATGAAATCGAACGTTTAGTACGTCAACGCTTTTCTTCACTCCAACCATCATCTCATTTTTGTAATATTGCATATATTCCATGGAAAGCAATATATACCACAAATTATGATGATCTTGTAGAAAAAGCATATTCGAAACAACGATATTATAATTATGAAGTTAAAACATCCCTTAGTATTGAACAAAATAATGGTAAAGCCGACATCCCCATATATAAAATCAACGGAGATATTAATTTGCCATATTCGCCTGTAAAGCCTCTTGTTATCACGTTAAATGATCTTAGAAATAATAAAACAAATAACGAAAAAATCATTTCTCAATTAATGAAAGATATGAATGACACTTTTATTTTCCTTGGTTATAGTTTCCAAGATGAAAATGAAATTGTAAGAGATATATTGGATGCTTTCCAAAAAAACGAACGCTGGGAATCGGTAAAGGAAAAATATGTGATTCTACCCCATATTACTGAAGATGTAAAATTGGATCTAGAGAGTTATAGAATAAAATATATTCGGGGTACAGCAGACGAATTTTTTGAACATGTAGGAAAAAAATCCAAAGACAATTATAAAGTAAAACTGGCCGCTTTAAAGAAAAATTATTCTTCAAATGAATTTCTCAAAAATTTAGATTTACAAACTCTTCAATATCTTAGTGAATGTTTCGATGTTTACGATACCGATACATTTTACCCTTCTGATGGGAAATATTTTTATCGTGGCGGACATCCAAATTGGGGCATAATTAAGGAACAATTTGATATTTCACGCAATATTAAAATTCAAAAAAAGGATATGAAAGAAGAGCTTAGTACAACAGATTCTTTATTCATGTTAATACAAAAACTATTACAAAACGACAGATTGCAAAAAATAAAATTAGAGGGTGCTGCTGTATCTGGTAAAACAACAGCATTATACCGATGTGCATTTGATTTGCTTACAAATGGTACTTTAGCATTAGTCTTTAAACAACAATCTGCATATAAAAAAGGGTTAATATATGCAATATATAAAAAAGTGCAAGAACCTTTCGTAATAATTATAGATGATATTTTTATTGACATTTCCGAATTAATCAAAATGTTAGATGAAGCAGAGAGTAATCATTTACCCATTTTATTTTTTGTTTCCAGCAGGAATTCAGACTGGGCTAACACATTAAGTAACTATAATAAAAGTGTACTACAACCTTTTGATTGTGTCATTTCAATGATGGACTCATTTAGTAGTGATGAAGCTCAAAAATTTGTAAATAAATTAATATCTACAAACATTATATACGCAAGTAATGAATATGAAAAAAAAGGATATATAAGAAATTTTCAAAAAAACAATAATATTATTCAAATTTTAATCGAACTAATAGACAATGGTGAATTTGATAAATCTCTTAGTAACGAATATGATAATTTATGTCCAGAAACACAATATGCTTATGGTATAGTTTCTCTTATCTATAAATATGGCTTAAAAACCAAATGGGAAATATTACAACGTACAATTGCAAATAAATATAGTTTTACTTGGGAGGATTTTATTGCCAAAATTCTCAAAAATGATGCAAAAGGCAATTTATATGATGATGAAATACAAGGTAATTACTATATTTTAGGACGACACCGATATATTTGTGAAAAAATAGTCCAAATTCACTTTGGCGGAAATTATTCTGATGAAATTTCTGTATTTAAAGAGTTAATATTAGCCTGTTGCGGTTTAGAAAAAGATGAACATTTTATAGGTAGTTTAATTAACTCAATTTTACGTGATGAGAAATTATATTATAGCCAAACTCAAATTATAGACTTACTCAATTTTGCAATTGATAATTTTAAATATGATTATAATTGTGCTTTTATCAATCATTTAAAAGGGGAATACTATCTAACTCTAAAAGATTATCGTTCTGCTATTCGTTGTTTTGACTCGAACGTTCAAAATAAATTAAATGAGGAATATTCTCTGCATTCTTTAGGTAAATCCTACTTTTACTTGGCACAACATGAAGATATTCAATCAGGGGAAGCACGGATGCATTTTGACTTAGCAATAGACAAACTTATGACAGGTCTAAAGAAATATAACCAAAATGAATATTACTATGCATTACTTATATCCATTTATGATTATTTAGAACGTAACAATAAACTAAGTGAAAAAAATCAAATTTCACGTACCGAAATGATAGATATTGCCTATAGATACATTGGTGAAAGTACACTAAATTTACTTTTTAGCGAAAAAGGTAACAGTAAAATAACAATGGAATAGGTTTTAAGGGGAGTCGACTTCCCTGCCTCCTAATAAGAAAACACCAAATAAATTAGTAACTAAAACTTCCCACACCAATACGGTGTGTTGAACCTTGAAAATTCAATATTTCAGCCAATAAAAAAGGCATA
>CALWFB010000020.1 GCA_944377485.1 uncultured Clostridia bacterium
ATAAAACATAATACTATACCTTCCATTAGTAACATTAGAATTAACATTAAAATCAACTCGCTTTCAAATTTCAATTTATCTAACTAAATTATCTCATGTGGAGTTTTTTATTACAAGATAATCTAACTTACATGCTTATTTTTCACAATAGGATGTTTGCTGAGATAATCAGATAGAGTAATACTTTTTGTATCATGAAATACGATATCCTTATCTTCATCTACATCTCGATACACAAGATGATTTTGTTCATCTATCACATCATAGAGAAATAGAGAAATATGGTTAGTTTTTTTGTATCTTACTTGTCGCTTACCGTTTTTAATTTATAAATATACAAAAAAACTCAAATCGAGTTTTAGCCGATAAATAAAGGCTTTTGCTGATTTGAGTTTCTTTGAATTGTTCTGGGTATTCCCAAAAATTAACGTTTTGAGAACTCCGAAACCTTATAAACTATGGGTTTTTAAGCCTATTTGTCGCTTACTTGTTGCATTGCCAAAACATCTTATAACTATTTAACATGAGTATTCACATAAATTAAAATGAGAGGCGCGCAGGTCCTCTCACAACGTACATATATAATACCTTAATTTTTTCTATATGTAAAGTATTATTTGATTTTTCTATTGTGAATTATAGAAAAATCAAATTTTGTATTGTATTCTGTGTTAGTTTCTTCAATAATTTCATCTATTTTTTGTCTTAAAGGTAATGTTAAATTTTCATTAAATAAAAAATTTGACCAATGACAAATTGAAATATATCCTAAAAAGAAGATTGAATAGAACTTTCCTTTAACAATATAGGGAGATTGTTTTCCTAAAATATTGGAATGATGAGATATTTTATTACGTAGCATATGGATAGATTTCAAATCAACTCTACTGGGATCTATTAGCCCTTTCAACGGGTGAATAGAAAAAGAATAAATAAAAGCAGAAAATGCCTATGAAATAAGGATATTTCATGATTATATTATAATCTCATGAATAATTAAGGTATACTATATTATTGTGTCTATTAGGTGATAAGTATAAAAGAGACTATAACTTTTAAAGACTGTAAATCTTTAGAAATAATAGTCTCTTTTATTAACCACAAAACACTTAATTGTATTAGTACATTCAAAAAACATCTTACAACTATAATATAAATTTTATGCATTTCTTGAATCATATATGTCTTAAAAAATATATTTTAGTGCATTTAGCCTGATTTATTCAATGTACTAGTGTTGCTATTTTTCTTCCATTCCTAACTTCTTTTATGAAATATTCTCGAACGGATTTATATAATTTAAATCTTTGTTGAGCTTCATCTGGATTAGAATTATATACTTTCCAAGTCCCAATCATAATGCAAGATTGCGACTCAATAAATCCAATCACATCCTCTAAAGGATAACCTAATAAAACTCCTATTTCATGTGGATACTCAATAGATTCATTCAATCTTTTTTCTAAATGATTAAATACCGAATGAATTGAAAATTTTTTATACCCATAAAGTGAAAGAAAATGCTTTACTTCATCTCTATTAAGTAATGATTCTAATTGCTTTTTTGAAAAAACAAAAATAGTAACTCTACTATTTAAAGATTGAAAAATATGTATATATATATTTTTGGTTTTTAAAATTTGATTATATGTTTTAATAGTTTCATCAATATCTTCAAATTTTGACTTTTCTAAATGAAACATATTTGCAACCTTACATTTACATAAAGTTGGAGCACAATGGTGAGCTAATAATTCCTCGAAATATTCTTGTTTAGACATTATCAATAATATCTTGAATAGCAGAAACATCAGCATCTGTCCCATTATTTTCAAATCTGTAAAGACATGGAACATCAAATTCCTGACTAATTATATCTCCGGCTTTACAAAAAGCCTCACCATAACCTTTGTCACCAGATACAATTACACCTTGTATAAAATTTGAATTATTTGTTAAAAAATCAGAAACTTCTATTGGTACTTCTCCATATCCATCAGTATAAGTAAACAATAAATATGGTTCAGAAACAATTTCTTTACCTGTTTTAATTTGTAAAGATTCAGAAATCAATAATTGATCAATCATTAATTGAACATTTCCAGTTCTACTTGCATAAACAACTTTCATATTTACCTCCTGGTTAGCTATTGCTAACTTCTATGTTATAATAATATAGCAATTTTAATTACATGTAAAGAATTTTTATAATTTTTAACCATTTTCCCTTTATAGATAGGCTAAAAATCTAATTTTTTTTGGCTATTTAATTGAAAGGGGGAAATTGATATGGCCTATAACCATCAAAAAGAAGAATTAAAATGGAAAAGTAAAAAAAGAAAGGAGGAATTAATATTAAGAAATCTTGGGTCTCCAGAATCAATTATAAAGGAGCTATACGAATACGATAGAATAGATTTTAATCGCGACAGAAAATACAAAGAAAATGAAATTACTACACAAGAGAACTTTTTTGTTTGTAAACCAACATATGACCAAATTTTTATAATTTCTGTAGAAGATTTATTAAATCAAATTGAAAATGATAGTTTATTATACAAATTAAAAAAATCTAATTCAATTTTATTAAAAATATTATTATTAAGATTTTTAGAATATGATATTAACGAAATTGCACTAGAGTTAAATATGACACCAAATGCAGTTAGAAAAAGAATCAATAAATTTAAAAAAATTATAATTTGAAGGCTTATTTTGATCATTATTTACGGCTCTTAGGTGAAGGAGAGTTTATCCACTTCAATAGATCCTTGAAAAATTTATAACAACTATTAGATACAAATCTCATAGAATGAGCTGATCACTATTGCGCCATGACCTATTATATAGAGAGCGATCAAACAATAGATTGATAAAAGCAATTGGCTATTGCTAGCGACGATACTCTATGAGGATAATGATACACTTGCACTGCAATTGCGTGAGCTACCACGCGAGGGTGAAACTCCCGTGATGAATAATTGGCTATTATTCGTCTAATAGGATTCCCTTCTTTCCGGGTAAACAGGGTTAAATAGGAAATACGATAAATATAAAAACAACCAGGACTCGTTC
>CALWFB010000021.1 GCA_944377485.1 uncultured Clostridia bacterium
TAAAGACATATATACAAATATGTTCAATAATCAAAAAGTTAATGCTAATATATTGACTATTTATCAACACAGTGCACCAAAGACGGATGAGGACTTTGAAGATTTAATCAGCAAATTGACTAGATATTTAAAAGAATTAACTCCTACTAATGATACAAAAATTATGATAGCTAGGCGCATGACTGCCACAAAAGCAGAACCTATGACAAAAGAAAAATTAGATGAAATGAAAAAGAATTTAAAGAAAAAGAAGAAGAAATAAATCTTCTTTTTTATTTGATGTTAAAATTCAATCTAAATAGAATATTAATAAATTGCTATCCATTCAAAAAAATAGCTCATATTGAGCTATTTTTATGCTGTTTCTTCTGTCGTTTCATCAGTCGTCTCTTCACTATCTTCTGGAATATCTTCTTCTAAATACACCCCAACCATCTCTTCTGTTTCATCATGATTATTGTTTATTGCCAATCTGTGTAAATAGCTATGGCTTCCTACCGTTTTATAGAAATACACATAATCGTTATCTAAATCAAAATAATCTGTATTAATTTCTGATAAAGTAGCAATCGTGACGATTTCAGCATCGCTTCCTGCTATGAAATTTGCATAACTTACCATTTTTATAGCTGTATTATTATCATAATAAACTATATTACCATTTGCATATCCGATAATAGTAATTTCTGTCACATCTTCACCATTATCAACTATTGTTCTAGGAGATGGATTTTCATCACCATTGATAAAGAATTCAATTGTGTTATTCGTGACAGCAACTATACAATTGCCTTCTGGTGTCATAGTTAAACTTGTATATATACTTGTTTCAATTGGTCCACTATATTCAAATGTTGAATTAGTAATGAAATTTGAACGCATCATTATTGAACGACTGTTTGTGTTGTCAGTAATATAAATGTAATTGTTAGTCACAAACATTGCACTCATACTTTCGCTAGCTGTTTTATAACTTGTAGAAGAATTTGTTGCTATATTATATTTATTTAAGATATATTTACTCTCGTCTTCATTGTCTTCAACGTAAAATATTTTTTCATACGCATTATTGATAAACTCGCTACTTGATTCTGGCATAACAACACTGCTAACATTAGTAGCAATAGTATCAACATCTTTTGAATTAGCATCAATTCTTAGTAAGCGATTAGTAATATCTGTATTGTCTAAATTCTGTTCTTTTTCATACACTAATAAATATACATTGCTACCATTATAATAATACTCATATTCAAGATTTGAATGTTCCACTTCTGATTGATAAAGCCTCTCCACACTTCCAGACCTATCCAATCTGATACGATAAAAGTCTACACGATTTTTCGCCCAAACTTCATCTCCTGATTCGTTCTCTTGACATGGACTAGTGAAATATAAATAATTTCCAAAAATGTACAATCCAGTTGCTTCAAAACCTGTCAGTTTGTCACTCATTGTGCGGTAATATTCATCATCTAATAGTTTGTCTTCATTAAGAATGAGATTACCAGAACTGTCAAGTTTTGCAATCATCAAAGCGCCCACTGTATAACTAGCATTTTGAGAGGACATATCATCAGATGCCATAAATCCATTAACAAAATATAAGTAATCTCCCTTTTGAACAGCTAGCCCACCATTGCCATATGTTTGTAGTTGACTGGACGGATAGGTAAAGTTGTCATTATCTGACTTCCCGCATGCTGCCAATGCAAACATGAAAATCATCAGAATTAAACAAACAAATATTTTAGTAAAATTCTTCATTTTTAAATTAAATCTTTTCATTTTCTTCCTCGTAAATATTATTGCCAAATAGATAAGTTAATAATACCATATTGACAATTTTATGTCAATTCCTTAACATTCAAAATATCAAAATCTTCTCTTTAATTTTCTTTATCTTTTTTACGAATTAACAAAAAATAATTTTTGTCTAACTAATAATATATTATAATTTAAAAAAATTTATGCCAAAACCAAAAAAATAATAGTTTATTCGTACTAATTACAATAAAAACTACATAATTTTACAAAATTTTTGTCATATATAAAAATGTGAAACGTTATAATATAAATATGAAAAGTAAAACAATAATAATATCTAATATTGAAAGAAACAATCAAAATGGTAGAGGAATATTAACATTATATCAAGAAGACGATTTGCTAAAATGTAAACTAAGACTCTATAATGTAAAAAAATTAAATCGATATTGCAAATTAGGAATATATCACAATAATGAAGTTTTTAGCGCCAACCTAATTGACAGGAATGGTTTCTATGAAAGTTCAATGGTCGGCAATTTTGATATGGATACAGACTTTTATGCTGCAATAATAGATACTAGTGAAAATAATGCTGTAATATTAGCTGGCGGAACTTATGCCGGATACTATTTTGATGACAATTCTGTTTTTGACAACTTGCATAACAATAATGACAATACCATCAATAGTACACTAAACATTGATAATGAAATTGCAGAAGATAAATGTGCAAATTGTGAATATAAAAAATGTTTTTATGAAAGTTCTAATGAACTCAAATCAATTAATATAGAAAATAATTTAAATGAAGACAAAAAAATTGAAACAACAGTTTCTAATACAGATAAAAATGAAAATTCAGAAGCAGCCAAAGACACAAACAAAGCCCCTACAATTTTAGAATCAATTATTCCTCAATTTAACTATATTTTCGAAAATTATCCAGCTGATACTGATTTAAATTCACTTATAAACCATAGTAAATTTGTAAAATTAAATGAAGGAAATGAACAATATTCTATCGGAGCAATTTATGAAGATGAACAAATAAAATATATATGTTATGCAGTAAAATGTAATTACAATTCACCTGCTCCTGAGGAGTTAGGTAATAATTATCAATGGTTGCCACTTGATAGAGAGGACCCATTAAGCGAGGGTTATTATATTGTCTATCAAGATGCTGTGGATTTGAAAATAGTCGAAATAGAGAGATGACTTGTCCTATATTATCGTTTTTTTGACCAGCAAAAAAACTCCTTTTTCAGACAGTCATCTCTCTTTTATGAGGGG
>CALWFB010000022.1 GCA_944377485.1 uncultured Clostridia bacterium
CCACCACTCGCAACATAATCAACCCATTCGGTGTCATTGTCGACATCGCTTTTTTTGACGAGGACTTGTCCAGTTGTTCCACCGCTTGGAACACCTAGACCGTCAGCTCCGTCTTGTCCATCCGCTCCTTTGATATTAACGGTTGTCGGGTTTTCTAACCCTTTATCGTTCGTCCATGATAAATCTCCACTTGCCGAGACACTAGGAGTGAACGTTGCTCCGTCATCTCCAGCTAAAAGATCATAATCATTTGGAATAGCTACTACCGTTTTGCTAACAACTTTATGAATTTCAGTTCCTTTTGAAACTGGTAAAGCAAGAATAATATTCGTATCATTTATGGTATATTCGTTTTCATTAAGCCTGAGCCCATTAATATAAACATCTAACAGGGTCGTAGAATTGTATTGTGGAATATTGATAGGAATAGTTGTTGTGTTATCTTCCAAAACAGTGTAAGTATCTTTATATTGCTTATAATAATTTGCTTTATTTAAACTATTTAGCCATTCTTGTTCACTTAAAGGTGCCTCACCTTCGGGCAAATTCGCCACGTAAATTTCATAAGCACTCAAACCATTAGGTCCTCTCATATTTTCAAAGTGAACAATTCCTTTGATAGAATTTTGTTCTTTTACAGTGGCTTTAATACTTTTTTCTATCATTCTTCCACCTCGACTTTCATCAATAAAAGTTCAACTATTTTTTTATCTCCATTTTCTAACGGAGTCATTATGTAACCACTAACCAATATGTCACATGGATTTCCAAATCCGTCATTGCCGTCTGGCGTCAAGGTAACATTGTACATAGTATTCAAGCTAAGAACTTGCCCATTGTCATTACTTAATACATTTGTCATCGGTACAATATATGATGAATTTCTTATGAACTCATTATTTCTAAAATTCCAATGAGTTACTCTGCATTCAACTATCCTTGTATTTTCAGGAGTCCATGTATTATTTGGAAAAGTAAATAAAACATTTATCCATTTGTTATTTTGCTCTGTAAATTCTTTTTTTAATAACACAAAATCGCCCTTTGTATAAACTTCTTGTTTTGATTTATTTTCCCCAAAAGCATAAAATTTTTGATCATGTGTGTTTATTTTACCAATTCCAAAAACATTAATATTTACATCAACATCAATAACTGATCCAGAACTACTTCCGGGATATAAATATAAAGTAACTAATTGTGTTGAATCCTCCGTGTAGACTCTTGTCAAAGTATAATCATCTTCTTTTGTCCAACCACTTGGAATTGTTGTTCCTAGTTTTGCAGGACACTTTATTGTTACTTTAACAGATTCAATAAGTGGACTACCAATATATTCATAGAATACATCTGCTTCAAATTCTCCAGTTGCAAACATTTGAATATCGTTTTTTAGTAATTTCATTGTGACACCTCATTTACTTCGAATGTCGTTACTTCCTCAATTTTTAAATAACCTTTTAAAATCGTTGTTTTATCTTTTTTATTGGCACTAGCTAAACCGGTATTTCTAACAACAGTTATATCATATGCATAATCTTTATAGTCAAGATCTTCCGTATCCTCGCAATTAAATCTAATATCGTACCCTTCTTTTTCTTCATTATATGTAATTCCATTAAGAGACGTTTTTTGAAACAGATATTCTGTTGCATCAAAATTATCTTTTAAAGTAAAATATAAAATTGAATTTTCTTCAAAGATCAACACTTCATCTTTTTCGTTTGTAAATTGAACAAATAAATCGCAACTGTTTCCTTTATTAATAGCTAAATCTTTCCAATTAATTATCACATAACCACCTCATTTCACTAATTTTCAACATAGCAAATATCAACAACCGCAGAGTATTCACTCATATCAATACTTCCTACATTAATTTTAATAGAATTATCATTTCCTGACAATTTTAATTCAATTGCATTATCATTGAACATACAAGGGATTTTTATATAATTATTATTATTATCTTTTGCAATAACTTGAATATCTGTAACTGTTATAGTAGACAATTCTAGACCGAGAGGCACAGATTTTTCACCGCTAGAAGGCAAAACACCAAAATTAATTTTTCTTACATATTCTTTCTTATTATCAATTATTTTGTTTGTCGCCACAGCATTTGAATCAATAATAATATTGATATCTACCTTTTCATTTACTATTTCAGATACTTTCACTTCACTTGCATAATCACTATAAATATAATTAACCATACCTCTTAAATCGTTATTATTACGATCAGAAATTGTTGTTGTATCAGTTAAAGTTTTAATTGTTTCTCCCAATGTTATTTTCGTATTTTGAGGATTCAATAGATCTATACTCATTTTTTTTAATAAATAAGACTTGTTTATTTTATGAGGAGTACTCAAAATATTAATGTAATCACAAAATTTAAAACTATCTATTTCTTTATCAACATTATTTAAATCTACTGCAGTCAATTCAATCGTATTACTTAACTTTATATTTTCTAACAAATCATTTTGCCCATTTTCTAGCAGAATATTAGGATCAGTAACATCATCATAAACAACTGTTTGAAAAATTTTTCCGTATTGAAAAGCCATTGATTCATCTAATAAAAAAATATTTCCATTATTTACGCTCGAAATAGTTAATCTATTGTTAGTATCTTTTCCCTCGCTATCTTTTATTTTTGCTCCTAACGGTATAATCCCAGTTTTGATATTTACTGCATCCATTTTTTGGGTAAGACTAATTAGGTTTTTACCAAATTCGATAGTTTGAGATGATGTATCTGTAAAATCATCTAAATAATCAATATAATTACCATCAAGTTCGTATCTAATTCTTAAATATCCTCCCAATTTATTTAATAATTGATCTTCAACAACTTTTTTTGTAGTTATATAATCATTATTAGTAATTTCTATATTATCTTGGACATTTATCGTTATCTTTCCTATTCTTAGTTGTTGAAA
>CALWFB010000023.1 GCA_944377485.1 uncultured Clostridia bacterium
GTTATCTGTCATCTTTTCACTCTCTCATAGATTGCATTAACAACATCTTTGATTTCGTCAATCCCTTCCAAAATCTCATCTTCTTTACTTTCCTTGCCGGCGAACTGCTTTAAACACGCATTTAGAAACTCGTTAATTGACCTGTATCGGCTTTTTTGATAAATCTCTTGTAATTTATCTAAGAGCTTCAAATCGTGGATTCTGAGCATATTTTCGCACTTAATCTTGTCTGACTTCATACTTCCTCCTTTTTAGTTTTAGATTTTGAGTTTAAATTTAATTTTACATTTCACACCTCCTTTTAAATTATTTTACTATTCTCGCATTATCAACATTTGATAATGCGGAAATAGTTTTCGCAAAGATTTTAACATTGTCGCTGTATCAACATTTGGTCAAGCGGAAAAAGTTTTTCAACTTTTTAAAAAATCTTTTAATAAAAAAGACTTAGTTATAACTAAGTCAATTTCATATACGTACATAATAGTTTTAAATAAAATTTAATCCTATCTCATATGGAAATTTAATTGTCAATCCAATAGGTTCATGAGTAAATATTATCCTTTTCGAATTTGCAATCATAAATCCAAACTCGAACATAGTGCCTTTGCCGACAATGCCATCGGGATTACATATAATAATAGCATCTGCTTTTGTAAATTTTTTCATATGGTCATATTTGTGTCTCCAAGCATCTCTTTCATTTAATAGTGTTTGACCTTCTAAAAGAATAAAATCAGTTCCCATACTTTCTGGAACAATTTCTGTTGTCCACGGACTTAACACTTCTATATTATTTTCTTTACAAACATCTATTAATTTTTTAATTTCATCAATATGCTGCTGAAAACTGCCACATATAACAACTTTTCTAAATTCTTGGATAATTAAACCCATAATAAGATTTTCTTCACCTTGTTTTTCTACACTTTTGCTTTTATAAAATAGCTCTAAATCAGGTTGAATTATATTAAATACTAATCCAAAATTTACATAAAAGTAAATCATTAATTGTACTTGTTGGTCTTGTGATAATTCTTGAAAAATACCTGTCGCATATATTCGAGTCCTTTGATTATCAAAAGTTCCTATTTCCTTTTCATAAAGTTGAAAAAATTTTTGAAACTTATCAAGCATTTCGCCATTGACATATGTTTCATTAAAAAAAATAGTATATTTTTTTATTAATTTTAACCTATTATCGTCTACCTGATAAACATTTGTAATGTTAGTGTCAAAGTGTATAAGTATTATTTCACGAAAACTCACTTTCTTCCTCCTCAAAGATTCATTTCTTTTTCATTAATGCTTAAAGCATTTAAATATTTTTCTAAAAAATTTTCTTTATTTTTAGAATTATATTGCATTATAAATCTAGGGTGCTCTAATGAAATTATTTTTTTAAAAAAATGAAATTGATTATTTATTTGATTTAAAAATTTATAATTTTCCCCACTCCCTATACAATAACATATAGACTTATCTATATTAAATTCCAATTGCTTTTTGATAGAATTTACTATAAAATCATATAATGCTTGTTTGAGTTTTTTATTTTCATAGTAATTGCAATTGACACTGTGTCCTGGCGAGGTTTCTCTTTCAATTCCAAGCGGGCAGACAAAATTCATATAAAATTTACTATAAAACTTATCACAACCACCACACCTATTAATTACATCATACAAAAAATTTGAAGATGACTTATTAATATGAAAATCATCAACCGTAATTCCAGTCTCCTGCTGTAAATGAGCAGCATCTTCAAATGGAACTCCAACAATCGCTGAGCCACGACGTGCAGGCGAACTACCAAAAATTACATATCTTTTATTCCGATCATTATAAAACTTGTTATAAAATATTGTTGTAATTTCCTCAATTTGGTCTTTATTTAATCCACTAAAAGGATTTATTAATTTGAACCCTTCGGGTAATTTGATTTGAATGTTTGCCAATTGTTCGTTAAAATTTAATACATTTTCTGCAAATGTTGAATATTTTGTCATAATAATCTCCTTTTATTATTCATTTCTACAGGCTATAAGATAAATTTCTGTATCCGTTGGAATAATTTTTATATTTTTAAATCCTACATCAGCACAAATTGCGGATACTTCTCTTATAGAATTTAAACCTCTATATATGTCTACATAATCCGTATTTGGGATTATGAGTCCTTGTATAATACGGTTCTGTTCTTTACTTAAAAACCCGTTTGCTATGGAAATTATTAATCTTCCATTATTTTTTAACACTCTATATGCCTCACGAATAGCAGGTTTTGGCTCAAAAAACGAAGAATTATAAGTTCTTAATGACACATACAAATCATATGTATTATCTTTTAGCATAGATAAATTTTCAGCGCGAGAGCACAAGGTTTTTGCATAAGGCATATACGATTTAATCCTGTCAAGCCCTTGATTTGCTATATCAACAAACGTAATATTTGGGCACATCTTAAATAAATCCTTTGCTTCATCACCACTGCCGACTCCAACATTTATAAATGTGAAATTCTTTCACCAAAGCCGTTTGAGGAAAGAGAGGCAAGCAGATTGTGTTCCTTGGCAGGCGA